>JAERIN010000030.1 GCA_016757515.1 Alphaproteobacteria bacterium | reverse complement strand
GTATCTATAGACAAAGGCGCACCATTTTTGTCAACAATTAAATGAATAAGAACGCCTTTTCCTTTATAGCCATAGTCAACGCCCTGTCCTCCGCCTTTCCCAGGGGGAAAAAGAGCCATCTATACTTGCATGGCCCCAGTTTATTTTTCTTTTATAGTCTGACAATAATAAAATATGTCTTTTCATTATTTCCAATGTTCCGTCTTCTTTCCACCTTTGCAAAGCGCGGTGGGCGCTGGATTTTGAGGTATAGATGTCTGTATTTCGTGGTAAATCTGCCCATCTGCAGCCATTTATCAAAATATATAGCACAGAGTTTAAGGTTTTTCTTAAGTCAGCGCGTGGCATACCGCGCCCTCTTTTCTTTTGATTTTCTGGGAAAATTCTTTGAAAAATGGCCCAATGCTCGTCGCCTAATTCAATAAATTTTGGCATTTCTGTCTCTTTGTTTTGGTTTGCGAATCAACCAAAACAATAGAATCACATATGCCAACCATTGTGAATCCCGAATTGTGGGATAGGTTCATGGCAATGCCTTTCTATGGCGTTGCACTCCGTTTGTGAATTTGGGCAGGCATATGTTGGATACAATAACACTAACAAAATCTGATGTTTGGTCCTATGAAGAGGAATGGCGCATTGTTTCTGGGATGCGCGACAAAAAGAAAGACCATGAGATTATAACTTTTTATCGTATATAAGTGGTAAAAATATATCTTTAATGCAAGATAGGCCCAGAAAGTCGCGCACAAATAATTGAGCTTTCAAAAAATTATCCCAATGCAAAAGTGCTGCAAATGAAAAAAAATCCCACAAAGTTTTCCCTTGAATTGGAAGAGGTATAACCAAGCCCTCCCCCGCCACAAGCGCGGAGTGCCCAGGGTGCGAGGAGCGGTGCGCTATGCCTCTCCCCTTGCCTTTGTCCCCGCCCTCGGCCATGTTTGGGGCATGTCCGCCCCGCGCACCCTCTTCCAAAAAATATGGGACGACCACGTGGTGGAGCGCCGCGCGGACGGCACGGACCTGCTCTACATTGACCGCCACCTGGTGCACGAGGTGACAAGCCCCCAGGCCTTTGAGGGCCTGCGTGCGGCGGGGCGGCGGTTGCGGCGGCCGGACCTGACCCTGGCCGTGGCGGACCACAACGTGCCCACGACCGCGCGGGCCCTGGGCATCGCGGACCCGCAGAGCCGCCTGCAGGTGGAGACCCTGACCCAAAACTGCCAGGCGTTCGGCGTGCAGCTCTTTGGCATGTCCGACCGGCGTCAGGGCATCGTGCACGTGATAGGCCCGGAGCAGGGCTTCACCCTCCCCGGCACGACCATCGTCTGCGGGGACAGCCACACCTCCACCCACGGGGCCTTCGGGGCCCTGGCCTTTGGCATCGGCACCAGCCAGGTGGAGCACGTCCTGGCCACGCAGACCCTGCCCCTGGCCCGCCCCCGCGCCATGCGCATCCTGGCCGACGGGCCCATCGCGCCCCACGTGACGGCCAAGGACCTGATCCTACACGTGATTGGTGTCATCGGCACCGCCGGAGGCACGGGCTGTGTCCTGGAGTACGCCGGGCGGGCCTTTACGGACCTGTCCATGGAGGGGCGGATGACCGTGTGCAACATGTCCATTGAGGCCGGCGCGCGCGCGGGCCTCATCGCCCCGGATGAAACCACATTTGCGTACCTGAAGGGGCGGCCAATGGCCCCTGTGGGCGAGGCGTGGGGACAAGGCGTTGCGTACTGGCGCACACTGGCCACAGACCCCGGTGCCGCGTTTGACAAGGAGGTTACCATAGACCCCGCCGAGGTCGCGCCCACGGTCACCTGGGGGACCAGCCCAGAGCACGTGGCGCCCATCACCGCCCAGGTGCCAGAGCCCCGGGACGAAGGCCAGCGCCGGGCCCTGGACTACATGGCGCTCACGCCCGGCACGCGCCTTGTGGACATCCCTGTGGACAAGGTGTTCATAGGCTCGTGCACCAACGCGCGGATTGAAGACCTCCGCGCCGCAGCCGCCGTCGCCCGAGGCCGAAAGGTCGCGCCGGGCGTCAAGCTGGCCATGGTCGTGCCCGGCTCTGGCCTCGTGAAGGCGCAGGCGGAGGCCGAGGGGCTGGACAAGATATTGACCGAAGCAGGTTTTGACTGGCGGGAGCCGGGGTGCTCCATGTGCCTGGCGATGAACGCGGACCGGCTGGAGCCCGGGGAGCGCTGCGCGGCGACCTCTAACCGGAACTTTGAGGGCCGCCAGGGCAAGGGCGGGCGCACGCACCTCATGTCCCCCGCCATGGCCGCCGCCGCCGCCGTCACTGGCCGCCTGACGGACGTGCGGGCCCTGTCGCCCTGACCCCAAAATCTGCGCGGGCTTTGACACGCCCCGCGCCTGGGCCTATATCACCACCATGACCGAGATATCCCTCAAGACCGGCCTGGCCGAGATGCTCAAAGGCGGCGTCATCATGGACGTCGTCACACCGGAGCAGGCCAAGATCGCCGAGGGCGCGGGGGCCGTGGCCGTCATGGCGCTGGAGCGCGTGCCCTCGGACATCCGGGCGGCCGGCGGCGTGGCGCGCATGTCTCCGCCCGCCCTGGTGGAAGCCGTCATGGCCAGCGTGTCCATCCCCGTCATGGCCAAGTGCCGCATCGGGCACTTCGCCGAGGCGCAGGTGCTCCAGGCCCTGGGCGTGGACTACATAGACGAGAGCGAGGTCCTGACCCCCGCGGACGAGGACAACCACATAGACAAGCACGCCTTCACGGTGCCCTTCGTGTGCGGCGCGACGTGCCTGGGCGAGGCGCTGCGCCGGATCGGGGAGGGCGCGGCCCTGATCCGCACGAAGGGCGAGCCCGGGACGGGCAACATCGTGGAGGCCGTGCGCCACCTGCGCCAGATGAACGCCGAGCTGCGCCGCGTGCTGGCCCTGGACGAGGGCGAGGTCATGGCCGAAGCCAAGCGCCTGGGCGCGCCGTTTGAGCTGCTGCGCGTCGTGCGGCGGGAGAGCCGCCTGCCCGTGCCGAACTTCGCCGCCGGGGGCATCGCCACGCCCGCGGACGCGGCGCTGTGCATGCAGCTGGGGGCGCAAACGGTGTTCGTCGGCTCCGGGATATTCAAGTCCGAGGACCCCGCAGGCACCGCAGCCGCAATCGTGAAGGCCACGGCGTTTTATAATGACCCCGAGAAGGTGCTGGAAGCCGCGCGCGCGCTGACCGGCGCGGCGATGCCGGGCCTTGAGCTCGGCACGATAGAGGCCAAGGACAAAATGTCCGAGCGCGGGTGGTAGAAAAACCATACGCTCCGATATAAAGCTTGACATACCGCGCAGATACGTGTAATTTTCAGTCCTAGCTGTTAACTTACATGTAGACTGAACGCGTATGTCGGCACCCCCCCCCCATAAAATTGGTGATTCTGGACTACGATGGAACGTTGCAGGGCCCCTCTACCTCTATCCTGCAGGTCGCCTTTCGTGTGGCCAGAGAGCGAGATATGGCCAGTGGACGGTCACGTTTGAGCGAAGACTGGACACGTGAGAAATTGCAAGCGGCCCTGAGTGACCCGAGGCTGCATGGAATAGACTCTTGGCCTATAGATAAAGCGGCAGAACAGCTGAACAATATGCCAGATATTAGTGCTGAGCTGAGAGCGCTTATCCCTTTTGTTATGAAACAAAGAGCATTAGAAGAGTCATTTATGGAATCCAAAGCTGAGTGCAGACATTTCATTGAGCGCATGCATACAAAAACAGTGGCACAAAAGATTGCCCTTGCAAGGGAGGAGACGAGGGGGGCTAGCTTGTGGGACTTCCTGTTGACGTTGGAAAAGGCACAAATCTCAGACCAAAAGATGGTTGCATTATACCAAATGTCACAATCAGATAATGAGGATGATTTGTTAAAGGTAGGCCATCTTCTCATACGGCTATGGATAAAAGGAAGGTTGGCAGACTTACAAAAAAACTCTGATCGACTGCATGAAAATACTATATTTACGCCATTTTCAAGGAATTTTTATCTCAGGGAGGGAGCACCCGCGTTTCTTCAATACCTCAAAGGCCAAGGTATCAAAATCGCCCTCGTGACAGGACGCACACCGCGCTTTGAGGATTTTAGAGATCTTCTGGAGTTCCATATATCTGCTCAGGACTTATTACTGGCCGGGGACAGCATAAAACCGGAAAATATGTTTGACAGTATTATAATAGGATCAACAAAGAAGCGGCGAGATTTTGCTAAAATCATGACAGAACTGAGTATTGAACCCGAAAACACGCTGGCCATTGGAGATGCACCGGGTGATATAGGGGCTGCGATTGCGTCCGGTGCGTGGCCTCTTGGTCTCTCTGACCCCATCGATCCTCAAGGGATAGAGGGCATTGTGCCGTGCATTGGCACCAACATGATGGAGGCGTTGCCATATGTGCACAACCCCACGCAAGCACGGATACTGCGATACGACAAACTCGTTTGCACAGAAAATGATTATAAAAATTGGATCGATAGAAGCCCCTGGCGTCAAGCCAATCTCGCAAACGCGCATCCCGAAAGCGCCCCAGGGTAGCGGATAAATAAGCCGTTATATCAGGCCGACCCCCATGCGTCTTGGCTCCCCTTGCCCCGCCCCGGGCGCGGGCTATGTATGGTGGGGTGAGAGACATAGAGGCCACACTTCTGCCGCGCGCGGCGGACATAGGCGGGTTTACGGTCCACAGGGTCCTGCCCGCGCCGCAGCGCGCGATGGTAGGGCCCTTTATCTTCTGGGATCAGATGGGCCCTGGGGAGTTTCTCAGGGGCCGGGGCGTGGACGTCCGCCCCCACCCGCACATAGGCCTGGAGACTCTGACGTATCTGTTTGACGGGACGCTGGACCACCGGGACTCTCTGGGGTGCGCGCAGCGCATAGCGCCGGGCGACGTAAACCTCATGACCGCCGGGGGCGGGATTGTGCACTCTGAGCGCACGGGGCCGGACATCCGCGCCGGGGGCCCCTCACGCCTGTTTGGGATACAGAGCTGGATGGCCCTGCCCCGCGGCGAGGAGTCTGGGCCGGCGCGCTTCACCCACACGCAGGGCTCGGCGATCCCAGAGCCCAGGGCCGGCTTGCGCGTTATTGTGGGTGCGTTTGCGGGGGTCCGCTCCCCCGTCCAGACGGCGTGGGAGGCCCTTTATGTGGACGTTCGCCTGGAGCCGGGGGGGCGCTTGCCCATTCCCGCAGACGCGGCAGAGGAGCAGGCGCTTTTTGTTGTCGCGGGCACCCTGATGCTGTGCGATGCGCAGGCCGCAGCGGGGCGGATGCTGGTCCTGCGGCCTGGGGCGGAGGTTGAGGTTGTGGCTGGGCCGGGCGGGGCCCACTTCATTTTGCTGGGCGGGGCGGCTATGGACGGCCCGCGCCATATCTGGTGGAACTTCGTGGCCTCAGACCCGCAGATGATCACGGAGGCCGCCCGCCGTTGGGAGGCCAGGGGCTTTGACCCCGTGCCCGGCGACGCGGAGCGCATCCCCCTGCCCCAGGACTAGGCCCTTGCGCCCCCGACGCCCTTGCGCCCATCTTTGGTTATGGCCAGCCCCCTACCCCCCTGCATCACGGCGCATGACCTGCTGAAGGCCACGGCAGTCGCGATTATGATCGTGGACCACGTGGGGTCCTATTTTTTTCCCGAGAACTTGTGGCTCCGCGCCGTGGGGCGCGCCAGTGCGCCCATATGGCTGTTCCTCATAGGCCACGCCCGTGGACGGGCTGTTCCCGCAAACCTCCTCCTGGCCGGTGCCGGCCTCGTGGGGGCCAACGCCCTGGCGGGCCTCCCGCTCCTGCCCTTGCCTGTCTTGTTCACCATCGCCGCCACGCGCCTGGCCCTGGGCCGGGTGACGCGCGCCTTCCTGAAGGACAACGACCGGGAGAAGATGGGTATCGTCCTGGCGGGCCTGGCCCTCCTGGCCCTTCCCACAAGCGCGGTGGCGGAGTACGGGAGCCTGGGCCTGCTCTTCGCCCTCATGGGCACCCTCGTCCGGGATGGGGTCCGGGGGGCTACCCTGGCCGCGACCGGCGCGGCTGGGCTTGTGGCGTACTGCGCCTGGAATCACATCGTCTTTGCTTTTCCCCTGGCCGAAGCGGCTCTCGCGGCAGTGGCGGTGGCGGGGGCCCTGGCCCTTTTGGCCCGCTTCCGGGCGGGAACCCTGCCCGCCCTGGATGCGCGTCTACCCAGGCCCTTGTCTGCCCTCCTGCGCCTTGGGGGCCGACGGACGTTGGAGATTTACGTCGCGCACCTGCTCGTGTTCAAGGCCGCAGCCTGGGCTCTGTCCACAGGGCCTTTCGTCTCGCCTTAACGCGCTTTACGCGCATAAAAAACATTGCTACCATGGGTGCCATTCCTCTGGTCCCGCACAACCCCCCTATCTGAAGGTCACGCCCATGAGTATAGACCCCGCACTCTCCATCCTCATCGTCGACGACTACAAGACCATGCTCCGCGTGATTCGCAACCTCCTCAGCCAAATTGGCCTTAAGGATGTGGACGAAGCCACAGACGGTGCCAAGGCCGCAGATATGCTCCGCATGAAGAAATACGGCCTGATCATCTCCGACTGGAACATGGAGCCCGTCTCAGGCCTGGACCTCCTCAAGGTTGTCCGCGCCGGGCGCGCGGGGGACCCCAATGTCCCGTTCATTATGGTGACGGCGGAGAACAAGGTGGAAAATATCCTGGCCGCCAAGCAGGCCGGGGTGAGCAACTACATCGTCAAGCCCTTCAGCGCGGAGACCCTGCGCACAAAGATAGAAGCTGTCCTTAAATCTGCGGGAGACAAAACATGAGCAAGGAGATCTTTGAGCGCGATCAGGTCGTCCAGATCGTCACACACGTGGCACGCAATCTTCTCCCCCCCATGGATGCCCTCTGGAGGGACCTTCACCGCGTGGTCACCCAGATGCAGGCCGACCTGGCCACGTCTGGCCCGGCGCACATCCGCGCCCTTGTACCTGACGCGCTTTCAGAGATGGCGGCCATACGCATCATGATGGAGGAAAAGGCCGCTACCATCATGGGAGCCTGTGAGGCCCTGGGCCCCGAGGTGCAGGACTCCCTGAAGGGCGACATCATGGAGGCCTGCACCGCCTTTGACATCATGCGCCAGCGCGCGGACAAGGTCTCCCGCGCGCTTGAGCGTATGGATGAGGGGGCCGCTGCTATAGAGAAAATACTCAGGGAGCGCTTCGCCGACCTGGAGGCCGACCTGGGCGGCAGCGGCATTGAGGGAGAAGGTGCCGGCCTTATGACGGGCCCCCAGCTCCCCGGCAAGGGTCTGTCTCAGGAAGAGATAGACGCCCTGCTGGACAGCTTCTAGGGCGAAACAAAAAAGGGGGAGGCCGCCGTGGCGATAGGGGATGCAGAAAACGAGGGGACCCTCACAGGGGTAGAGCGCACCTTTGACAGGCAAGATTTCATCGTTTCCAAAACAGACCTGAAGGGGCGAATCACCTATGGCAACCGCCTCTTCACGGACCTTTCTGGCTATGACTACAAAACCCTCATCGGTGCACCCCACTCCCTCATCCGACACCCCCACATGCCCCGCTGTATCTTCAAGCTTATGTGGGACACCATAGAGGCGCGGAAAGAGATCTTCGCCTATGTCGTCAACCGCTGTGCAAACGGGGACCACTATTGGGTGGAGGCCCACGTAACGCCCACCCATAACGAGCAGGGGGCGGTCAACGGCTACCACTCTAACCGCCGCGTGGCAAACCCCGCCGTCCTCCAGGACACCATTGTGCCCCTCTACAAAGGCCTGCTGGACATAGAATCAGGGGCCCCGAACCGGAAGGAGGGGATGAAACGCGGCTTTGCCGCACTCCAGGAAATCCTAAAGAAAAAAGGCATGGCTTATGATGAGTTCTTCTTTTCTCTCGCAGGCTAGGCTCGCTGCGGGCCTCTTGGTGGGCCTGAGCGTTCTGGCTCTTGTCTTGCCCCTTGCAAGCGTAGGGGTGGATCCGCGCCTGCTGCCCCTGGCGGCCGCCGCACTCGCCGCCCTCATCTTTGCCCTCCTCACCCGGGGCACCGCGCGCATACGGGAGGTGACAACACAGTGCAAGCGCCTGGAACAGGGGGAGTTCAACACCCGCATTGACATACAGGAAACCGGAGAGATTGGTGAGCTTCTGTGGACCATAAATGACCTTACAGACCGCCTGGATGCCTATGTCCGGGAGACCATGGCCTGCATGGACTATGTCTCCCGCAACCATTACTTCCGCCTCATCCGCGAGGACGGGATGCCCGGCGTCATGCTCAACGCTGCACGGACCATAAATGCGGCCACACAGGCCGTTGACAAGCGGATGACCGGCTTTGTGTCCATCGCGAATGACTTTGATCTTGCCCTTCAAGAGGTGGTCAAAACCCTGAACACAACCGCACAAGACCTGACCTCGGCGTCAGGAGAGATGTCTTGCGTTGTGTCAGAAACCAAGGTGGACGTGGAGCAAGTCAACCAGACCTCCAGCGCGACATCAGAGAGCGTCCAGACCATATCCGCCGCCACAGAGGAAATGTCAAGCTGTATCAATGAGATCAGCGAGCAAATCAATCAAACCTCAGAGATCGCAGCGCAGGCCGTGGCGGAAGCCGGGCGCGCAAAGGGGACCATGGGAGGTTTCCTCGCGGCGGCGGAAAAGATCGGCGCTGTCGTGGAGATGATTGAAAAAATCGCCAAGCAGACCAACCTTTTGGCCCTGAACGCCACCATAGAGGCCGTGCGGGCAGGAGAGGCGGGCAAGGGCTTTGCCGTGGTGGCGAACGAGGTGAAAGGCCTCGCCAATCAGACGGGTGCCGCGACAGAAGAAATCGGCAAGCAGGTCAACACCATACAGAGTGAGGCAGAGAACACAGCCCGGGCCTTTAGCGACATTGAGACCATCGTGGAGCAGATCCAGACCTATGCCACAGGCGTGGCCGCCGCTGTCACAGAGCAGAGCGCGGCCTCAAGCGAAATCGCCGGCAGCGCAGCCCAGGCCGCCGGGACAACGGCCGATTCCGCAAACAAGATTGACCACCTGGAGCAAAATATGGGCCGGGTGACAGAGGCCGCGACCCTCGTGAGCCGGGCAACGGGGCACATCTCCACAGAGGTGGTGGACAAGGTGCAGGCCCTGCTCGTCCAAATGGACGGCCTGGTGGCCGAACTGAAGCGGAAGTCTTAGGGGGACTGCAACATGGACGACCTCATCCAGGAATTTGTGGCCGAGACGAGCGAGAGCTTGGACCTGCTGGACGCGGACCTGGTTGCCCTGGAGCAGAACCCAGAGGACGAGACCCTCATCGCGAACATCTTCCGCGTTCTGCACACCATAAAAGGCACCTCAGGCTTCCTGGACCTCCCGCGCCTGGGCAACGTGGCACACAAGGGGGAGGACGTCCTGGGCCTCTTCCGCGACAAAAGGCTTGCCGTCACCCCTGAGTACATCACCCTCATCCTGGAGGCCATAGACCGCATCAAGGGCATCCTCACCGTCATAAACGCCACAGGGCAGGAGCCCACGGGCAGCGATGACGCCCTCTTGGCCAAGCTAGAGGCCGTCTACACGGGCGCCTCCGGGGATGCAGAGGGCGACGGAGGCGAAGAATACGGAACCGCAGGCACAGCCAGTGCGCCAGAGCCAGAGCCGGAGCCAGAGCCAGAGCCGGAGCCGGAGCCGGAAGAGTCGGTCCAAGAGACCCCTGCGGCCGAATCCGCCCCTGCCCAGCCGCCGCCACAGGCCGCAAAAGACCAGACCGACGATGTGGCCTTTATGGCGGGCCTAGAGCACAAAACCGAGGTGCAGACCCTGCGCGTGAATGTCCAGCTCTTGGAAGACCTGATGACCACAGTCTCAGAGCTCGTCCTTATGCGCAATCAGCTCATGCAGATCGCCCGACAGCAGGGAGAAAGCGTCTTCACCGCCCCGCTTCAGAACCTCAACCACGTCGTCTCTGACCTCCAAGAGGGGGTTATGAAAACCCGGATGCAGCCCATCGGCAATGCGTGGCAGAAGCTCCCGCGCATCGTCCGCGATGTCTCAAACGATCTGGGAAAGTCCATAGACCTCCAAATGTCCGGGCAGGACACAGAGCTGGACCGTCAGATTCTGGAAATGGTCAAAGACCCCCTTACGCATATGGTCCGCAATTCCGCCGACCACGGGGTAGAAACCCCCGCAGAGCGACGCGCGGCGAGCAAGCCGGACACGGGCACCATCTCCCTGCGCGCCTTTCATCAGGGCGGGCACATCATTGTGGAGATAGAGGACGACGGCAAGGGCCTGCCCATGGCCAGGATAAAGGACAAGATTGTCGCGCGCGGCCTGGCGACGGCGGAGCAGCTGGCCACCATGCCCGCGCACAAAATCCAGCAGTTCATCTTCCACCCCGGTTTTTCCACCGCAGACAAGGTGACGGCCGTATCGGGCCGGGGTGTGGGGATGGACGTGGTCCGTACGAACATAGAGAAGATCGGGGGCTCTATAGAGATGGCCTCGGAAGAGGGCAAGGGCACGACCTTCACCATCAAAATACCCCTCACGCTAGCGATCGTCTCCGCCCTCATCGTGAGCGTGCGCGGCCAGCGCTTTGCCATACCCCAGATTGCCGTGTCTGAGCTTGTCCTCGTGGGGCCTGAGACCCCCTACCCCGTTGAGGAGGCCATGGGGGCCCGCGTGCTGCGCCTACGCGGGCGACTCCTGCCTCTTGTTCCCTTAGGGGATCTCCTGGACATTGAAGAAACGCAGGCCTCTCCTCCGGAAAACCCCTATGTCGTTGTGACGCGCGCAGGCTCCACAACCTTTGGCCTTATCGTGGACGACGTTCACGACCTGGAGGAAATCGTCATAAAGCCTCTGGCCGTACCCCTAAAAAACCTGCCGCTCTTCTCAGGCAACACCATTCTGGGCGATGGGTGCGTCATTATGATCTTAGACCCCGCGGGGATACTCAAGGCCGCCGAGGTGGACGAGGCCGAGACAGCCCTGGAGGAAAGCCAAGAAGAGGCCGAGGCCCAGGGAGGACCAGAGACCCTTCTCTTGCTCTTCCGGGGGGGAGACGAGACGATGAAGGCCGCGCCCCTGGACTCTGTCTCCCGCCTGGAAGACATAGAGGTGAGCGCCATAGCCCGTGCCGGTGGCCGCCCGGTCGTGCCGTATCTGGACCACCTCCTGCCCGTGGAGAGCCTCTCGGGCCCGCTTTCCTTGAGCACGGAAGACGGGGCCCGCCGTCCCCTTATCATCTTGCGCCACGAGAACCAGACCTGCGGCCTTTTGGTGGAGCAGATCTTGGATGTTGTGGCCTATCGGGGTGCCCTGCAAGCGGAAGGCACGGGCTCCATAGCCGACAGCGTTATCCTAAACGAGGTGCCAACGGACGTGATCAACGTACCCGCCCTGGCGGCGCAAGGCATCGCCATGCGAGCGGAAGGGGGAGGATAAAAACAGGCCCATGGCTGAGTACGAGACCAAACAGTATTTGAGTGTCTACCTGGGTACGCAAAGTTTTGGCGTGCCCACGACAACCATACGTGACGTGCTGCGCGCCCTGCCCGTCACGCCCGTGCCCTGTGCGCCCGGGCATATAGCCGGTATCTCTAACCTCCGTGGCCGGATTGTGACGGTCATTGACCTGTTCTCCCGGATTCACGAAGAGCGGAAGCAGGACGAGACTCCAGAAATGCAGATGAACGTGGTTGTGGAAAGCCGTGGGGAGTTGTATGCCCTTCTGGTAGACCGGGTGGGGGATGTCCTGGCCCTGGACCCGGCAGAAATGGAACCTCCGCCATTGACTCTTCGGGAGGCTTGGCGAGACTTGTGTACAGGCGTAAACAAGCGGGAGGGGGAACTGATGGCCCTTTTGGACCTACAGAAGGTCGTACACCCCGAGGACCAGTAGAGGAAAAAATGACCAACAAAACCTGCCTTATCGTGGACGACAGCGGTATCGTCCGAAAAGTCATCCGGGGTCATCTGGAATCCATGGGGTTTGTCTGCTCAGAAGCGGAAGACGGAGCCACCGCGCTGCGGCACTGCGTGGCCCCTGGACCAAAGCCGGATCTTATCATGCTGGACTGGAACATGCCGGTGATGACGGGCATAGAGTTTTTGCGCGCTCTTAGGGTGATTGAGGGCGGGGACGCGCCGATTGTCATTTTCTGCACGACAGAGAACACCATGGCCAAGATGTGCGAGGCCATGGAGGCCGGGGCGCAGGATTTCATCATGAAGCCCTTTGACCGTGAGATTTTGCAGGTGAAGCTGGAGCAAAACGGCCTCTTGGAAGGGGGTTAGGGCCATGACCTTGTCCGGACCCTCCTCCGACGCCGCCGCGCCGCCGCGCCCAGTGCGGGTGCTGATCGTGGACGACAGCGCGATCATCCGGGCCCTGATTGAGCGCATCTTAAAGACCGACCCCCACATCACGGTCTGCGGCTTTGCGCGCAACGGGCAGGAGACCCTGGAGGCCCTGAACGCCTGCGACCCAGATATAGTGGTCTTGGACATAGAAATGCCCGTGATGGACGGGATCACAGCCCTGCCCCGCATTCTGGAGAAAAAGCCTAAGGTGAAGGTCCTCATCTGTTCCACCCTTTCGGACCGGGGCGCGGCAATCTCTATCAAGGCCCTGGGCCTGGGCGCGGCGGACTGCCTCCTCAAGCCCTCATCGCCCACAGCCATAAGCGCGACGGGGGAGTTCCACCAAGACCTCCTGCGCCTCGTGCGGCATATCGGAGGAGCAGCCATCGCCGCCGCGCGCGCGCAGGCAGACCCGCACCCTCCGTCCCCGGCACCAACACCTCGAGCCGACGCACTGCCCTCACGCCGCACGCCCGCAGCGCGACCCACCCCCGCACCGCGCCCCATGCCTACCAGAGCCAGGAGGCCAAAGGTCCTGGCCATCGGGTGCTCCACCGGCGGGCCCGCAGCGCTGGGCCAGATCCTACCAACGCTTAAGGGGCTAACCGTACCCATCGTGGTCACCCAACATATGCCCAAGGCCTTCATCCGTATTCTCGCGGAGCACTTGGCGACATCCTCTGGCATGCCCTGCACGGAGGCGGGCGCTGGCATGTCGCTGGAGCCGGGGCGGGCCTACTTTGCCCCCGGCGGGCTCCACATGGGCTTCACCTCCGGGGCCAGGGGCGCAGCCCCCGCCATCTCCCTGTCTGACTCCCCGCCGGAGAACTTCTGCAAGCCCGCCGTGGACCCCATGCTGCGCGGCCTCCTAGAGGTCTATGGCGGGCCCGCCATCTTGGTTGCCATCCTCACGGGCATGGGGGAAGACGGAGCCAAAGGGTGCCGTGCAGTGGCCGACGCGGGGGGCCGCATCCTGGTGCAGGACGAGGCGACAAGCGTCGTCTGGGGCATGCCTGGGGCCGTGGCCCGCGCAGGGCTGGCACACGCCATCCTGCCCCTTCAGGAAATCGCCCCCGCCATCCGGGTGGCGTGCGGAGGGTCACAGGCATGAGCGACCTCTCCCCCGCAGACTTCGCCCTCTATCGCGATCTTCTCCTGCGCCACTCAGGCCTGGACCTGAAGGAGAACCAGGCGTACCTCCTCTTGTCTCGCCTCACCCCCCTGGCCAAGCGCATGGGATTTGCCGAGGGCCTTCCGGCCCTGACCGCCGCTGTGCGCACGGGGAATAAGTCTACTGTGCCCGCGATTGTGGAGGCCATGACCACAAACGAGACCTCCTTCTTTCGCGACACCAAGCCCTTCCTAGCCCTTACAGAGCTCCTGCCCTCCCTTCTCTCAAACCGTGCGGAGGGCAAGGCCCTGCGCATCTGGTCTGCGGCCTGCTCCACGGGGCAAGAGGCATACTCCATCGCCATGACCCTGGATGAGGCCCTCGCAGCCAAGCCCGGCTGGCGCTATGAGATCCTGGGTACGGACATTGCGGATGAGGTCTTGGAGCGCGCCCGCCTGGCGACCTATAGCCAGTTTGAGGTCCAAAGGGGCCTGACCTTCCAAAGGATCATGAAGTACTTTGAGCAGGACGGCACCTCCTGGAGATTGAAGGCGAACCTTCGGACTCCGTGCACGTTCAAG
The DNA here is from genome assembly GCA_016757515.1 of Alphaproteobacteria bacterium. GTDB lineage: Bacteria > Pseudomonadota > Alphaproteobacteria > Micavibrionales > Micavibrionaceae > UBA10425. Next base: position 6,912 of record JAERIN010000030.1, on the reverse strand, counting down.
AAGGCCAATCTTTTGGAGGGCGTGACCCACCTGGGCACGTTTGACATCATTTTTTGCCGCAATGTCCTGATCTACTTCAACGCGGACACAAAGGCCCAGGTTCTGGCAAAGCTCGCCTCGCGCCTCTCTCCGGACGGCATCCTCTTCCTTGGCGCGGCAGAAGCCGTCATGGGCTACTCTAACGCCTTCACTGCGGTGGAGGGGCGGCACGGCGTCTTGCGGTTGAAAAAACCGTAGGACTCACGCCCATGGACAAAGATCTCATACAGGTCACGCGCCTCGCCAACGGCCTGACCGTGGCCACAGACCGGGTGCATGGGGTGCACTCGGCGGCCATAGGCGTGTGGATCGCTGCGGGGGCGCGCTACGAAGACCCAGAGCGGGAAGGCGGCCTGGCGCACCTGGCGGAGCACATGCTGTTCAAAGGCACGCCCACGCGCAGCGCCGCGGACATCGCGCACGCGGTGGAGGCCTATGGGGGGGATCTGAACGCCTATACGGGGCGGGAGGTGACGGCATATCACGCGCATGTCCTGGCAGAGGACGCGCCCCACGCGGCGGACGTTCTGGCCGACATGATCCGCCGCTCTACCCTCCCCGAGGATGAGTTGGCACGGGAAAAGGCCGTCGTTCTGCAAGAGATTGGCATGTGCGCAGATACCCCGGACGACCGGGTTCATGTCCACGCCTACACCACCGCCTGGCCCGGCCAGGCCCTGGGCGCACCGGTCCTGGGCACTGTTCAGACCGTCCAGACCCTCACGCGTGAGGCCATCATGGCGTACACGCACAGGGCCTACCGCCCCGAGCGCATGGTGCTCTATGCCGCAGGCGGGGTAAAGCACGGAGCCGTGGTGGACCTGGCGCAAGACCACTTTGGGGATATGCAGGCAGGCCCAGCCCTCGCCTACCCGGCCCCGGCGCGGTACGCGGGCGGAGAGCTGCGCGAAAACAAGGCTCTAGAGCAGGCGCATGTTTTCCTGGCCTTCCCCGGTGTGGCCCGTGATGACCCAGAGTACTACGCCGTGCAGGCGCTGGCCATCGTCCTGGGCGGGGGGGCCGCTTCGCGCCTCTTCCAAGAGATACGCGAGAAAAGAGGCTTGGTTTATACTGTAAGCGCTTTCCACGCGGCCTACCGCGACACAGGCCTGTTCGGCATCTACGCCGGCACGGGCCCAGAGAGCCTGGCAGACCTCACCCCCGTGGCGTGCGACGAGGTCACGCGCCTGGCGGACACCCTGACAGAGGCCGAGACCACGCGGGCCCGGGCGCAGATGCGCGCGCGCCTTCTCATGGGTCGGGAGTACATGCTCCACCGGGCCGACATGGGGGCCCGGCACCTCCTCTTGAAGGGGCAGGCGCTGGACGTGGCGTCTCTGGTGGCCAAGATAGAGGCCGTGGACGCCCCGGCCATCGCGCGCGCGGCACGGCGGGTTTTCGCGGGGAGGCCCACCCTGGCCGCGCTCGGGCCCATCGGGGCCCTGGAGTCATACGACGCCCTCGCGGACCGCCTGAAGCGGTGCACGTGAGCAGCGCGCGCCAAGAGCGTCCCCATCTTGCGCGCCCCGTTGCTGGGGCGTTTAATGCCGCCCATGTTTGAAACCATCGCCGCCATCCGCACGCGAGACCCGGCCCGGCCCGGCTTTTGGGAGGTCTTCCTAGCCTACAACGGCTACCACGCCGTGGTGTGGCACAGCGCGGCGCACTGGCTCTGGCGGCACAACGTCCGGACGCTCGCGCGGGTCCTTGCCAACCTCGCCCGGATCCTCACAGGAATTGAAATCCACCCCGGAGCGACCATAGGGCGCCGCCTCTTCATAGACCACGGGACGGGGACCGTCATCGGCGAGACCGCCGTCATCGGTGATGACGTCACGCTCTATCACGACGTCACCCTGGGTGGAGTGGGGCGCATGGGCGTCGTCAACGGCAAGCGGCACCCCACCATCGGGGACCACGTTATCATCGGCGCGGGAGCCCAGGTCCTGGGTGACATCACCATTGGCGAAGGGGCAAAGGTGGGCGCAAACTCCGTCGTCGTGGCGGACGTCCCCCCGCACACCACCGCCCTGGGCATCCCCGCCCGCATCGTGGGGGGAGACGAGCGCGAGCGGGCCTATGGCCTGCCCACACGGGCAGAGCTGGCCGAGGTGGCCGACACCCTGGACTGCCTCATCCGGGACGTGGCGGCCATAAAGCGAGCCATGGGACTTCACACGCAGGACTGCAATGCCTGAACATCCCCCCCAGCCATGGCCCGGCGGAAGGCCTTGGCCCCTGGCTGGCCGTGGAACAATCCACCCATGTGCCGCGTGACGGCCCGGGCGGGCGCACCGGACTCCTGAATATAGGCGGCCATAGCGCGGGCGACCTCTGTGCGGGTCTTTGTTGAGGCAGGGTCCAAAGTGGCCAGCAGCCACGGGTCCCGGTACGCGGCGCGCCCGATCATCACCCCGTCCACCAGGCCTGTGTGGGCGTGGGCCTGCTCTGCCGTGACGATGCCACCATTGAGGATGACGGCGCGGTCCGGAAACTGGGTTTTGAGCCACTGCACACGGGCATAGTCCAAGGGCGGCCTGCTGCGGTTTTGATGGGGTGACAGGCCCCTAAGCCAACACTTGCGGGCGTGGACGATGAGGCCCCCTGCCCCCGCCGCGAACACAGCCTCGGCAAAGCGCAGAAGGAACTCTGGCGAGTCCTGCCCGTCCACCCCTGTGCGGCACTTAACCGTCACGGGCAGGCCGCAGGCGGTCATGGCCTGCACGCACTGGGCCACAAGGTCGGGGCGCAGCATAAGGCACGCGCCAAACTGCCCGCGCTGCACCCGGTCTGAGGGGCAGCCGCAGTTCAGGTTCACCTCATCGTACCCCGCCGTCGCGCCCATCTCCGCACAGCGGGCCAGGTCCGCCGGGTCAGACCCTCCAAGCTGAAGGGCCACGGGATGTTCCGCAGTATGAAAGGCCAGAAGGCGCGCCGCCGGGCCGTGGAGCAGGGCCCCGGTGGTGACCATTTCTGTGTACAGGCGCACGGAGGGACTCACCAGCCGGAGGAAAACCCGGCAGTGGCGGTCTGTGTAGCCCATCATGGGCGCGATGGAGATGGGGATCATGGCCCCGCAGCGGCCAGAGCCTCGGCGGGCGAGAGTGCGCCAGTGTACAGGGCCTTGCCCACCACGACGCCTCCAATGACGCCGACAGCGGCGGCGGCGCGGATGTCGTCCGAACCGCCCACACCGCCGGAGGCGATGACGGGGATGTCCACCGCGCGTGCCAGGGCCGCTGTGGCCTCCACATTCAGGCCGCCTCCTGTCCCGTCCTGGTCTATGTCCGTGTGGACAATCGCCGCCGCGCCCCACTGCGCGGCCCGGGCGGCCAAGACCTCCGCCCGCAGGCCGCTATCCTCCGTCCAGCACTGTAGAGAGACCATACCCCGCCGGGCGTCCACGCCAATGGCCACCCGGCCAGGAAAGCGCGCACACGCCGCGCGGGCCATCTCTGGGTCCCGCACCGCCGCTGTGCCGATGATGACCCGCGTGACGCCGGAGCAAAGCCAGCGCTCTACGTCCGCCATGCTGCGGATGCCTCCGCCCAGCTGCACGGACAGGGACGTGGCCTGAGCGATCTGCGCCACAGCGGGCGCATTGACCGAACGGCCCGCCATGGCCCCGTCAAGGTCCACCACGTGTATCCACTGGAACCCGGCCGCTGCAAAGGCGCGGGCCTGCGCAGCCGGGTCTGGGTTAAACACCTCCGCGCTGGCCATGTCCCCACGCGTGAGGCGCACGCACTGCCCCTCCTTCAGATCTATGGCGGGATAAACGATCACCTAGCCGCTCGCCGTTCTGGCTGCGCCCTGGGCCTCGTCCTCCGTCACGCGGATACGGCCACGGGGCGCGGGCTGGTACGCGATCTTGGCGTGCGTCTCGCAGTACGGCAGGCCCAGAGCAGAGGGCTTCCCGCAGAAGCCAAAACCGGGCTTTTTTGGGTCCCCAATGGGAAAGCAGCAGGCCCGAGGCGTGAGGTCCATCATGGACACCAGGCCCTTGGCCGCCGTATCCGCCTTTGCCGCAGCAGCCGCAGGCGTCGCAACAGAGCGCTTTTTGACGTTGTTCTGTTGCAGCGGACTCACCCGCGCCGCGAGGGACAGGCGGTGTGCCTTTCCGATGACCGCGTTGCGCGTCACGCCACCCAAAATTGCCGCAATCTGAGAGGCCGTCTTCCCCTGCCCCCACAGATCGGTCAGTAGCGCCACGCGCTCTTCCGTCCAGCCCATCACACAGCCCCCCTTGTTGATTAGCGGTGCCCGAACGCTACCAACCGGGGGGCGGCCCCGGAAGCGCGGGGCGCACAAAAACCGCCCCTTATCCACACGCGCAGATATCCACAATGTTTTTCAGTGGGTTAGATAGCCCATTGCGCGCGGGTGCGGGTTCCTATAGGCCTAGGCGCATGTTTACCCTCACCACGGCGATCTCCTACGTCAACGGTGCCCCGCACCTGGGCCACGCGTATGAGGCCATCCTGGCCGACGCCGTGGCGCGCTTCCGGCGGCTGGAGGGGCGGCGTGTCCTGTTCATCGGCGGCACGGACGAGCACGGGGAGAAGGTGGCCTCCACCGCCCGCGCGCAGGGCGCGGAGGTCCAGGCTTTTGCCGGCCACAACGCCGCCGCGTTCCAGGCCATGGGGCAGGACCTGGGCATCTCCCATGACGCCTTCATCCGCACAACGCAAGAGCGCCACAAAGCCGCAGCGCAGGCCCTGTGGGCCCGCCTGGCGGAGGCCGGGGCTATCTACCTGGGCAAGTACGAGGGCTGGTACTCCGTGCGGGAGGAGGCTTACTTCACGGAAAGTGAACTGCTGACGGACCCAGCAACGGGGGAACGCTTCACCCCAGGCGGCACAGAGGTCAAGTGGGTTGAGGAGGAGAGCTATTTTTTCCGCCTCTCGGCCTACACCGAGGACCTGCTGCGCCTGTACGACGCCCATCCGAGATTCCTCCAGCCAGACGCGCGGCGCAATGAGGTCGCGGCCTTCGTGCGGGGCGGGCTGCGCGACCTGTCCATCTCTCGCCACAAGAGCCGCCTGGACTGGGGGGTGCCCGTGCCCGGCGACGCAAACCACGTGATGTATGTCTGGGTGGATGCCCTGACCAACTACCTCACGGGGTGCGGCTATCCCGGAGACATGGGCGACCGCTGGCCAGCAGATGTACACGTCATCGGCAAGGACATCATCCGTTTCCACGCGGTGTACTGGCCCGCGTTCCTCATGGCCGCCGGTCTGCCCCTTCCGCGCGGCATCTTTGCCCACGGGCACCTGACCATCGGTGGGGAGAAGATGAGTAAATCCCGGGGCAATGTTCTCACGCCGGGGGACCTCCTGGCGGTCTATGGACGCGACCCGCTGCGCTACCTGCTGCTGCGGGAGGTGCCGCACGGGCAGGACGGGGCCGTCGCGCACGTGCACGCGGTAGCCAGGCTGAACGCGGACCTGGCCAACGGTGTAGGCAACCTGGCACAGCGGACCCTTACCCTCATCCACAAGAACTGCGGCGCGGCGGTGCCGAAGCCGGGGGCCCTTGTGCCGGAGGACGAGGCCCTTCTGCACGCTGCGCGGTCGGACCTCCTGCCCACGATGGCCGGGCCCATGGAAGCGTTCGCTGTCCACCGCGCGCTGGAGGGTGTGATGGACCTGGCCGCGCGGGCGGACGCGTACATAGACGCCATGGCCCCCTGGGTCCTGCGGAAGACGGATCCGGCGCGTATGGCGAGCGTGCTTTATGTCCTGGCCGAGGTCATCCGCTGCGTGGCCATAGCCCTCCAGTGCGCCATGCCCGGCAAGGCTGCGGAGATGCTGGAGCAGCTGGCCGTGCCTCCGGGCGCGCGGGACTTTGCCGCGCTTACGCAAAGCCCCTTGCAGCCGGGCACGCCCCTACCCCCGCCGCAGGGCCTGTTCCCCCGCCTGACCGCGCCGGAGCAAAGCGCGTGATGCCGGGCCTGTGGTTCCTCCAGGCCCTGGGGGCCGCGGTCATGTGGGGCCTGGGCTATGTGCTGTCCGAGCGGCTGTTCAAGGCGGGCATAAGCCCGGCGTTCTTCCTGATCTTCCTCAACCTCGCGTCCGTCCCGGCCTATGTCCTCTTCCTGGGCGGAGCCCAGGGCGCGGCGCGCAGCGCAGGCCTTTTGACCGGCGATGCGGGCCTGGCGGCCATCGCGCTCGTGGCCGTGGGCACCTTCGTTGCAGGAAACCTCCTCATCTTCTCCGCGGTGATGGGCAAGAACGCCGCGGTGGCGAACATGGTGGAGGTCTCCTTCCCCCTGTTCACGGTCCTGTTCGCCTGGGCCCTGTTCCGGGAGGTCCAGGTCACCTGGACCCACGCCCTGGGGGGCCTTTTTGTCCTGTCCGGCGTGGGCATCATCTATTGGAAAGGGTAGGCACAGCATGAAACCCGCATCCTGGCCGCCGGCGTTCACCCCCATGCTATGGAGCGCTTTGCGGGGCGGGTACAGCGCGGCCAGCCTGCGCGCGGACCTCATCGCGGGCCTCACTGTCGCCATCGTGGCCCTGCCGCTCGCCATGGCCCTGGCCATCGCGTCCGGAGCCTCCCCGGACAAGGGCCTTGTCACCGTCGTGGTCGGGCCCGCATTCTTTTTGCTTTTCCTATATATCGTCTCCCTGCCCTTTTATAGAACTTTTCATTAGACCCGTTGCGAAAGTCCGTTCCTGGTGTCGTTGCATCGTGAGGCGCAGGGGGTCTGGGCGCGGGGCGGCTTAGAAGCCGGCCATGAGGTTGGCGATGCCGGCGATGATCGAGAAAGCTGTGCTGTGCGGGGATAGCGCCACCGATCGGACAAAATCCTGAACCGTTCATGCGCCCGATGGCGTGCTCGGCCCGCACGCGCAAGGCGCGACAGCG
>JAERIN010000029.1 GCA_016757515.1 Alphaproteobacteria bacterium | reverse complement strand
GTATTCTACGTGCGCCGTGGAGATTGTAATCCCGCGCGCCTTCTCCTCCGGCGCCTTGTCTATGGCGTCATAGGCCTGGAACTCCTTTGAGTAGTACTTCGTCAGCGCAGCAGTCAACGTCGTCTTCCCGTGGTCTACGTGACCAATGGTGCCAATGTTGCAGTGCGGCTTGTCGCGCAAAAACTTTTCTTTGGACATTGTCTTGTACCTTTCTCTCGCAAGTCACCCCAGCATGCGCTGGGAAAGGTGGGATATCACACCATCGGGCCTGGGCTTGTCAACCGCTTTTTGCGAGGGCTGCAGCCTCCGGCGCGGCGTATGTCAAAATTGCGGTGGCCCCGGCGCGCTTGATGCCGGTGAGGGACTCCATCAGGGCCCGCTCCCACGGCACCGCGCCGGAGCGGAGCATGGCGTACTCGCCGCTGACTTGATACGCAAAAACAGGGACCTGCGCCGCGCACGCCACGCGGGACACGATGTCCAGATAGGGCAGGGCGGGCTTGACGATCACGGCGTCCGCGCCCTCGGCGACGTCCTGGGCCACCTCGCGCAGGGCCTGGCCGGCGTTCGGGGGGCCTATCTGGTATGTTCGCTTGTCCCCCTTCAGCGCCGCATCCGACCCAATCGCCGCGCGGAAAGGGCCATAGAACGCAGAGGCGTACTTGGCCGCGTACGATATGATGAGTGTATCCGGCAGGCCCGCGCCCTCCAGCGCCGCGCGCATGGCCGCAACGCGCCCGTCCATCATGTCGCTGGGCGCAACGGCCCCGGCCCCGGCGCGGGCGAGGAGCAGGGCCTGCCGGGCCAGGACCTCCACGGACTCATCGTTCACCACGACTCCGCCCCGCAGGACCCCGTCGTGCCCGTGGGCGGTGTATGGGTCCAGGGCCACATCCGCGATGAGGCCCAGGCCCGGCACGGCGGCGGCCAGGGCCCGGATCGCGCGGCAGATGAGGTTGTCCGGATTCAGCGCCTCAGACCCCGCGTCGTCCTTCAGCCCGGGGGGCACCACGGGGAACAGGGCCACCGCCGGGATGCCCAGCCCCTGAGCCCTTTTGGCTTCCTCCACCAGGTCCGGGATGGGCAGGCGCTCCACCCCCGGCATGGCGGGCACGGCCTCCCTGGGCCCGTCGGTGACGAACACCGGCCAGATGAGGTCTTGCGGCGCAAGGCGCACCTCCCGCACCAGGCTCCGCACCCACGGCTGCGCGCGCAGGCGGCGCAGGCGGCAGGCGGGGAAGGGCGCAGTGGTCATGGCCCGGCCGTTATAGCCCCCAAAGTGTTGCACAGGAAACATGGTTCTGTGGGGGGCTTGCGCGTCAGGGTCAGGATCTCCGCGCTCGCCACGGTGCCCCCTTGGGCTGCACAGCGGCCCAGCCGCGCCCGCCCCCCCACGGGGCGCTCGCGGCGTTGGCCAGGGCACGCCCCTTCAGAAGGAAACGTGACACCAAAATGGTGGCTGGGGGGTATCTGGGCGGTGGCGTGGCGGTATCACCGCGGTATCTGGGCGGTAGCGCGGCGGTAGCACAGCGATATCTGGGCGGTGGCGCGATCCCGGTGGATTTGGGGCGCGCGGGCCCGGCTACGCTTTTGACTATACACCACTTTTCCTCTGGGAGTCAAGGAAAAAAATCTGCTTGGCAGCGCGAATCCGGGGCCTGCTTGGGCCGTGTTGGGGGCGGGGTGTTTCATATGAAGCATTTTTGCCCTATCTCCCCACCTGTGACTCCGCGTGCGCCCCCCTCTGCGCCCCTTTCCGGCCTGCCCCCGGTCGTCGCGGTGGCGAGCGGGAAGGGCGGCGTGGGCAAGTCTACCGTGGCGGTGAATCTGGCCGCCGACCTGGCCCGGCGGGGGCTTGCCGTTGGCCTTTTGGACGCGGACATCTATGGGCCGAGCGTGCCCCTGATGCTGGGCCTGTCTGGGCAGAGGCCAGGCACACACAATGGCCGGATGGTGCCCCTCGTGGCCCATGGGGTCCGGGCCCTGTCCATCGGCTTTCTGCTGCCAGAGGCCGGGCCCGTGGCGTGGCGGGGGGCGATGGTGGTCAAGGCCCTGACGCAGATGCTGGCGGGCGCGGACTGGGGCCGCCTGGATGTCCTCATCGTGGACACGCCCCCGGGCACGGGGGACGCGCACCTGACGCTGATACAAAGGGCCCGCCCGGCGGGGGCGGTCCTTGTCACCACGCCGCAGGAGGCCGCCCTGGCAGACGCCCGGCGGGCCGCGGGCCTGTGCGCCCGGACGGGTGTGGCCGTGTGGGGCGTGGTGGAGACCATGGCCGGGGCGGTGTTTGGGCAAGGCGGGGCCACGGGCCTTGGCTGCCCCGTTTTGGCCTCTGTGCCCCTGGACGCCCGTGTCCGCGCGGCGGGGGACGCGGGGGTGCCGCTGGTGCTTGCGGAGCCGGACTGCCCCCCGGCGCGGGCCCTGTCGGCGGCGGCGGCGGCCGTGGCGGCGCGGCTGTGAAACATCTGCCGGCGCGTGGTATCTCTTGCCCCATGCTGCCACGGACCCCCGCCTTCTGGTACGCCCCCCGGCCCACGGCCTTTGCCCACGCGCTCCGGCCCCTGGCGGCCCTGTGGTCTCTCGGGCACGCCGCGGCGCAGGCCCGGCTTGCCGCTCGCGCGCGACTCCCTGTCTTGTGCGTGGGGGGCCTTGTGGCCGGTGGTAGCGGCAAGACGCCCACGGCCATCGCGCTCCGGGCCCTCCTGGGCCGGGGAACCTTCGTAACGCGGGGCTATGGCGGGCGCGCACGCAGGCCGCTTGTCGTGGACCCGGCGCGGCACGGTTTCGCCGACGTGGGGGATGAGGCCCTGCTCCTCGCGCGGGCGGGCCCGACCATCGTGGCGCAGGACCGGGCCGCCGGGGCCGCCCTCGCGCCGGAGGGGCCGGTGATCCTGGACGACGGGCTACATCACCCCGGCCTGCACAAAGACGTCTCCCTGGCCGTGGTGGACGGCGCGGTGGGCCTGGGCAACGGCCTCACGCTCCCCGCAGGACCCCTGCGCGAGGGCCTGCGCGCCGCGCTCCCCAGGTGCCAGGCCTTTGTGATCGTTGGGGAAGACGCGCGCGGCCTCGCTCCGGTGCTGGCGCCCCACGGGCCCGTCTTCGGGGCATCTATGCGCGTAGAGGTGCCCAAGGGCGGCCCCTTCCTGGCCTTCGCGGGGCTGGGCCGGCCAGAGAAGTTCCGGGAGTCCCTGCTGGCGGCGGGCGTGCCCCTGGCGGGCTTTGTGCCCTTCCCGGACCACCACCGCTATAGCACGGGAGATATAGAGAAGCTCCGCGCGCGCGGCGCGCCCCTCCTCACCACGGAAAAGGACGCCGTGCGCCTGCCTCCCGGCTGCGCCGATGTCTGCGTCGCCCGCGTGGCCCTCGCGTTCGCAGACCCCCCGGCGGTGCGCGCTTTTTTGACGCACAGCCTCCCTTCGCGCTAGAATGGAGGTAAAGGTGCGCCACGCCACGTGCGGAGAAGTGCGCCGGGATTGAGGGGTATGGGTGTGACCGGAAATCCGCCAAGAGTTGACCTTTTGCAAGGCCCCATGGAGCTGGTCTTAGCCGATGTGGACGACTACGGCGGTCCAAAGTCCTACGTTAACCTGTTCCCGCTCGACGCTCTTGAGCAGCTAAAAAAGACCTTTCGTGCTTTCCTGGAGCAAATAGAAGAGCGAAAAGGTGACGATGAAGAAAGAGAGAGGAATGAACGGGATGTGGTCCTCGACGTCCTCGTGGAGGCCGTGGACCGGCAGATACAGGCCAGGCGCGACGCGATTGCGGAGATAGAAAGTCGGCAAGCCCAGATTGAGGCGAAGCGGGCCCCTCTGCTCGAGAGACTTGCGGAGATTAGGCCAAAAATAGCGCGCCTAGAGGCCCGCCAGGCCGAATTGCCCGGCCTGATAACCGAAAAGCAACAGGACCTTGAGGCTGTCCAGGGCCTGATAACGCAGAATCAAACGGATGTAGAGTTCATAGGCAGGCGCATTGAGGCGGAGCAATACGATAAAGACCTACCCCAAGCTCTGCGCGATATGGCCGCAGGATACACAGGTCGCGATGCGGTAAGCCTCCATTACAATGCACTCATCCAAGAGGGGAAGGCAGAAGAAGCCATAGAGTACGCGCTCAACAGCCGAACTCCTTTCGCAGGCGATGTTCGCAAGATGATTGACCCGTCTGGCGAACTCCAGGGCGAAGATTTTGAGAGGGCAAAACAAGAATTTATCCAGGACAAACTGCAGCCGGGTGCCACAGCTGTTGCGGCGCACAGGGCCGGGGCCGACACGCGGATACAGGCCCTGGAGAGCGATCTGGAGGGCCTGCGGGCTCAGCGGGAGGCGTTAGAGGCGAGGCAGAAAGACATCCAGGACCAAATAGAGGCGTTGCAGCAGGAGCAGACCCAAAACGCCAAAGAACTTGCAGCGCTTAAGGCAGAGGAGGCCAAAATATCTGCTCAATTGGAAAAATTGGATCAAGAGTACAACGCGCTAGAGGCCCAGAAGGGCGAGCTGCAAGGGGAGCTGGATGCACTGAATAGGGAGAAGGGCGCTTTGATGAAGACGGAGCGGGGGGCCGCTGCACCCGCTGCGCAGGCCGCGCCGGGAGCGGGAGAGTCAGACTCCATGGCCCGTATGAACGGGGACAACGCACTGCGCGAAGGGCCGTGGGCGCGCAATGCGCACAATGTTTGTGACGGGACCACCGCCGTGGACAACCGGGGCGGTCAACTGGTCAAGTTGGAGAACGCCCCCGACGCTGCGAACGGGCCTGTCTTTGCCAAGATGGCCACTATGGGGATGACCGGCTAAGCCGCACGGACGCGGCGCACAGGACGGCCAGGCCCGCGCACAGCAGGGTGTTATAGACCGCCATGGACAGCCCCAGGACAGGGTCCGCCCAGGGGATGACGTCGCACGGCACGGCGGCGGCGGCGGACGAGAGGACCGCAGAGAGATTCTCGGGCACGGTGCAGGAGTCCAAGACGGAGGTCCACCAGTGCTGCTCCACACCCACGTGGTGGCCGGCCAGGGCCGCGTTGGCGGCGAACAGGGCCGCGCAGACCCCCAGGGCGGTGCGCCGGGCCGCAGCCCAGGGCAGGCAGAGCAGCGCCTCTGCGCCCGCGAGCCAGAAGGGCACGCGCTGCCACTCGCACAGGGGGCAGGGGGGCAGGCCAAAGGCATACTGCGCGGTGTACGCCCCGGCCAGGGCCAGGGCCGAGACGGCCGCCACGCCCCAAAGGACCAGGGCGGGGCGGGTCAAAAGGTTCAGGGCTGCAGAGATCATCCCGCCACTATACGCCCAAAGGCCCGGCCTGTGTAGGCCGGTTTAGCAGACCTGGGCACGCGCCCACTCCAGCCACGGGAGGAGGGCGCGCAGGTCCGCGGCCTCCACTGTTGCCCCGCACCAGATGCGCAGGCCCGGCGGCGCGGCGCGGTAGGCCGCGATGTCGTGTGCCGCGTCCTCCGCGTCCAGCAGCTTGACCATGGCCTTGACCTGATCGGCGGACAGGCCGGGGAGGGTGAGGCACACCGTGGTGACAGAGCGCGTCGCGGGGTCTGCGGCCAGGTGGGCTGCCCAGGGCGTGGCCTCCACCCAGTCCCAGATGACCTGGGCGTTTTCTTGGGCCCGCGCGATGGTCGCGCGCGCGCCACCTATGCGCTCCACCCAGGCTAGCGCATCCAGGCAGTCCGCCACGGCCAGCATGGAGGGGGTGTTTATGGTCGCGCCCGCGAACACGGCCTCGTCTACCGCACCCTTTTTCAGCAGGCGGAATATCTTGGGCAGGGGCCAGGGGGGCGTGTGGGTCTGGAGCCGCTCCACCGCGCGGGGGGAGAGCGCGAGCATCCCGTGCCCCCCTTCCGAGCCGAGGACCTTCTGCCAGGACCAGGTGACAACGTCCAGCCGGTCCCAGGGCATGGCATAGGCGAACACAGCGGAGGTGGCGTCGCAGATGGACAGGCCCTTGCGGTCTGCGGCTATCCAGTCCCCGTCGGGCACACGCACGCCGGAGGTCGTGCCGTTCCACACGAACACAACGTCCCGGTCGCTGTCCACCTGGGACAGGTCCGGCAGGGCGCCATAATCGGCCTCAAATGTCCGCACATCGGGGAGTTTGAGTTGCCCTGTGATGTCCTTCAGCCAGTCGGCGGAGAAGCTCTCCCACGCCAGGACGTCCACCCCGCGCGGGCCCAAGAGACCCCACAGGGACATCTCCACCGCCCCGGTGTCGGACGCAGGGACGATGCCCAGGCGCCAGTCCTCTGGGATGCCCAGGAGGGCTTTGTGCTGGTCAATCACGGCCTTTAGCTGCGCCTTCGCCGGTGCCGCGCGGTGGGAGCGCCCGGCCATAGAGGCGTCCAGGGCTGCGAGCGACCACCCAGGCCGCTTCGCGCACGGGCCGGAGGAAAAACAGGGATTCTGGGGCTTGGCAGAGGGTTTGTGCATGGGCAGAACTCCAAAAAATGACTGCGGTGGTACGTTCCACGGAACGGCCCCTGTGGGCAAGCCCCCTTGCAGGCCAGGCGTGCGGGCCCCGCTCAGCCTATGCCGAAAGCCCGTCCAGGACGCCGCGCAGCTGGGGTGCGAGTCCGGGGTCGGCCAGGCCGAAGGCCAGGTTCGCAGCGATAAAGCCAAGCCGCCCGCCGCAGTCAAAGTGACGCCCCGCGAATCGCAGCGCGGAAAAGGGTTGCGCCCCGATGAGGCGGGCCATGGCGTCGGTGAGCTGTATTTCTCCCCCCGCGCCGGCCTCTTGCGCCTCCAGTTGGGCAAAGACCTCTGGCTGTAGGATGTACCGCCCGATGACGGACAGGCGGCTCGGCGCGGCGGCGGGCGCGGGCTTTTCCACAAGGCCCCGGACCTCCACAACGGGCCCGTCCTCCGCCGCATGGTCCACGATGCCGTATTTGGACGTGTCCTCCAGGGGAACATCCCGCGCGGCCACGACGTTTCCGCCCCGCGCGCGGTAGACCTCCATCATCTGGGCCAGGCAGCCCTGTTCCGGCGCGTGCACAATGTCGTCGGGCAGCAGGACAGCAAACGGCTCCGCACCCACAAGGCGCGCGGCGCACCACACTGCGTGGCCCAGGCCCAGGGCCTTTGGCTGCCGCGTGAGGAATAGGCGCCCAGCGGGCATCTCTGAATCGCGGACCTTGTCCAGCATGCTGTCCTTGCCGCGGGCCTGGAGGACGGATTCCAGCTCTGGCTGGTGGTCAAAGTGCTCCTCCAGCATTTCTTTATGCCGGCCCGTGACAAAGATAAACTCTTCAATGCCGGCTTCGCGCGCCTCCTCATAGACGTATTGGATAAGGGGGCGGTCGTTGATGGGCAGCATCTCCTTCGGCATGACCTTGGTCGCCGGGAGGAAGCGCGTGCCCATCCCCGCCACGGGGAACACAGCTTTGCGCACGGGGGGGAAGCCCTGGCCCATGCCTGGGTTCTAGCGGCGCGCGCGCGCCGGGGCAAGCCTTGCGCTAAGACAATATTTCCCAGCTGCCGTCTGGCTGGCGGCAGGCCGTGCCATAGCCTTTTTGGGTCTCACCGTTCACGGTGATGCTCTGCTGGTACTCCCGGCAGTAGCGGCCCGAGGCCGAGGTCCCGTCCCGCACGGGGACGATGACGCCAGAGTTCCCGCTGTCTGGGTTGTTCCAGGAAATGGGTTCCCCCAGGGGCGCGGTGTTCGCGCGGTATGCGGCCTGCTGCATGTATTGCTGGTCCGCGCGGTCCAGGGAGCGGCCCACCTCGCTGCCGATGAGGGCGCCTAAGAGGACGCCCGCGCCGGTGGCCCAGAGCTGCCCGGTGCCCTTGCCCATCTGAGAGCCCGCGAGCCCGCCCAGGACGGCCCCGCCCACAGTACCCGCCGTTTGCTTTGGATGGTTGGGGGGGTAGTTCGCGGTTTCGCAGGCCGTGAGGCCTATGGCCAGGGCGGCAAGAACGAGAAAAGCAAAGGGGCGAGCGGTCATGGCGTGGGTTCTCCTTTAGATTAGGTTGCGGTGGGGCATGGTAGGACTCCCCAAATGGGTTTACAATGCCCCCCTGATGCGGATTTTGCTTTCCGAGACAGACGCCATGGCTGAGCGCCTTTTGACCGCCCGGCTGGAGGCCCTTGGGCATGATGTCACCGCCAGGCACACTCCGGGGGGGAACCTTCTGTCCGCCCCGGACCTGGGCAGCTATGACATACTGATGGCCGCACCACCGCACCCCGTGTCGCGGATGCGGCAGTATATGGGTGAGGTCCGGGCTGCGGCGGGGCACTACCCCTATGTTGTCCTTATCGTCCCAGAGCCAGAGCCCCTGGCCCCCCGGAGCGTCCCGGTGCCAGTCCCCCCGCCGGGCCCAGGAGGGGGAATCAACGCCGCGCTGCGCAAGCCTTTGGACCTCACCTTGTTGCCCCATATTTTGGAAAACGCGGAGCGCCTGACGACCTTCCTGGACCGGATGGAGGCGGCGGAGGAGGAGGGTGGCCTGGCCCTGGCCACGCCCATACGGGGGGTCTTGGAGCCTGCGGCCTTCGCCCAGGTGACCCACGCCGCCATGGACCGGATCGCCCGTGGCAGAGGGGGCGCTGGCCTGGTGGCCGTGGTGCTGGAGGAGGACGACGGGGGAAAGCCCGAGGCCCTGGGCGCGGCCCTGGTGGACCTTCACCGCAAGAGCGAGATCCTGGGCCGCGTGGGGGCCCAGCACTTCGCCCTATTGTTGCAGGATACGCACGGCGCGTATGAGGCCATGACCATGGAGGCCCGGATTATGGAGGGGCTGGCCGCGCGGCCCGAGATGCGCGGCCGCCGCGTCCGCGCCACCGCCATCGCCCTGCCCGGGGGGCAGAAAATGGCAGAGCATACCCTTACGCTGGGGGCTAACGCAGCGTCAGGCACACTTCTGGCTTGAAGGCCGGAGGGGCGTCTTCGCGCATGCCTGATGCCCCACGCGCCGGGGCCGTGAGCTCGCAGGCCAAGGCGTTCAGGTCCGGGCCCTGCCCCGCGGCCAGGTACTCCCGCACGGCCTCCTGCCCCCGCAGCACTTATAGCACTTACAATTAAGATTCCGGCGTCATACGATTCGCGCATGAGCGACATAGAGCTGATATTTGGGACGATGAAGAAGCGCCGCTGCTACCTCCCGCCAGGCACGCCGATTGACGCGCTGTTTTTGTCGGAAATTAAGATGGAATGACTATATCAGGTGTCAGCCCCCAGATTTTTCCAAGCGTTGTTTGCAGATTGTGTGGATGTCATGATAAGGTCCCCTTTCCTTATGGGATAATCTTCAAGATTTTTGAGGCTATGTCAAGGATTTTTTGTATGGTTATGCTCAAAAAGCGCAAAAAGCTGTTTCACTACGCCGCGCCGCGCTTGAGGTAGTCCAGGATGCGGTGCTCTATTTCCCCCCGGAAGTGGCGGATGAGGCCCTGGACGGGCCAGGCCGCCGCGTCCCCCAGGGCGCAGATGGTCTTGCCCTCTATCCGCTTGGTCAGGTCCCACAGCAGGTCTATCTCGTCCAGCTGGGCGTTGCCGTCCACCATCCGGCGCAGGATGCGCCACAGCCACCCCGTCCCCTCCCGGCAGGGGGTGCACTGCCCGCAGCTCTCGTGCATGTAGAACTGCGACAGGCGGGCGATGGCCGCGATGATGTCCGTGGTCTTGTCCATGACGATAAGGGCCCCCGTGCCCAGGGAGGACCCGGCCTCCTTCAGGCCGTCAAAGTCCATGATGGCCGTATGGCAGATTTTGGCGGGCAGCAGGGGCGTGGAGGACCCGCCGGGGATGACGGCCAGGAGGTTGTCCCACCCGCCGCGCACGCCGCCCGCGTGGCGCTCTATCAGGTCCTTCATGGGCACGCCCATGGCCTCCTCCACCACGCAGGGGCGCTCCACATGCCCGGAGATGCAAAACACCTTCGTCCCACAGTTTTTTTCGTTGCGCCCTATGCCGGCGAACCACGCCCCGCCCCGGCGCAAGATGGTGGGCACCACGGCGATGCTCTCCACGTTGTTGATGGTCGTGGGGCAGCCGTAGAGACCCGCGCCGGCGGGGAAGGGGGGCTTGTTGCGGGGCTGGCCCTTTTGCCCCTCCAGGGAGTTCATCAGGGCGGTCTCTTCCCCGCAGATGTAGGCCCCCGCGCCGTAGTGCACCGTGATGTCAAAGGCCGCGCCGGACCCGGCGGCGTCTGGGCCGAGGAGCCCTGCGGCGTAGGCCTCATGTATGGCGGCCTCCAGGGCGGCGCCCTCGGCCTGGTACTCCCCCCTTATATAGATGAACGCGCGCTGGGCACCCATGGCGAAGCCGGCGAGCACCGCACCCTCTATGAGTTTATGCGGCTCGTGGCGCAGGATTTCCCGATCCTTGCACGTCCCGGGCTCAGACTCGTCGGCGTTGACGATGAGGTAGTGCGGCCGCGCGGGGTCCACGATCTTGGGCATGAAGCCCCACTTCATGCCGGTGGGGAAGCCCGCGCCGCCGCGCCCGCGCAGGCCGGAGGCCTTGACCTCCTCTATGATGGCCTCCCGCCCCCTGGCGATGAGCGCGGCCGTGCCGTCCCAGTCTCCCCGCGCGCGGGACGAGGCCAGGTCCGCCCCCCCAGGGCCCAAAAGGTTCGTGAATATGCGGTCGGTTTCAGAGAGCATCATTTTCTACCAGGGCGAGACGATAGCGACCAAAGCCGCGTGTGAACAAGTGGGCCATAACAGAAAGCCATATTAACATATTGTACAGTGCCCACCAGACAATGAATGCGAATGACATCAGAATGCTTATTATAGCCTCCTTTTCTTTAGGCAGGGTATCGTATTGGGGCAAATTGGGCTGTATGCCGTGCACCCAGATAAAATTTGCAACAAGCCAGAGGGCTATACCGACGATCGCCGCGCGCCAGGTGTAGGACCACCATAGGACGATGGCCCGACCAGTGGTCATGGTTATCTCTTGGGTCACAGTCGAGAGTGTACCGCGCATGCATCACGCGAAAAAGTGCAAAAACACGACTGGCGGGAGCGTTTGGGTGAACGGCAGAGCGGTGCCCCCGGACCCAAAAGGTTCGTGAATATGCGGTCGGCGTCGGCAAGCATGGGGGGAGTGTAGCCCAGGCCTCCGTGGGGGCCAAGGCCTCTCCGGGCGGGGCAGGGCACATCGCGCGCCCCATCTTCCCCCCTGGGGTGGGCCGGGGCATAGTGGCCCCATGTCTGACGTCAACGCCCGCGACACCCGGCCCATAGAGCGGCCCCAGGACGTCTGGCCCCTCTACCAGGGCTGCGGCGACGGGGTCCGCGTGGGGGCGGAGGTGGAGCTGGCCTTTTTTGACCCGGCCTCGCCCTGCCAGTGCGTTATGACCCCGGCGCAGAACGCGGCCCTCACGGCCGGGCGGGACTGGCTCCACAAAGAGCCCACGGCGGAGACCGTGGAGATCGCCACGCGGGCCGTTGCACCGGGGGATCTGCCCGCCCTTCTGGCCGACGCGCAGGACAAGATAGGGCGGGTGACGGCCCGGGCGGCCAGCATGGGGCTCAAGCGGTCGTACTTCCAGGACCTGCCGGCCTGCACGGCGGACACCCTGTTGCGCAATCTCGTGGACGTGCCCCGCTATCGGGCCTTCTTTGGTCCGCCCAGAGCGGACATGGCGGACATCGCGGCGTACTTCGCCGTATGCAAGTCCAACCAGGTCTCCGTCTCCTACCGCGACCCGGACCACATGCTGTCGGGCGTGAGGCGTCTGTACCTTTTGGCCCCGTTCCTGTTTCTGCTGACCGACAACACCACCGGCTTTGCGGAAGGGAAGCCCCACGCGGGGCACAGCGGGATGCACCACCGCACGTCCCTGGGCGCGCGCGGGGGCGTGCCGCCGTATGTCTTCACGGCGCGGGACGGGGAAGAGTACCTGCGCGCGCACATAGACCACGTGTGGCGCAACCCCCTGTTTGTCTACTACGGGCCGGATGGGGCGTTGGTCCGGGTGCCCTCCGGGCGGTGGGAGAGCTTTGGGGCGCTGGCCGCGCGCGGGCTGGGCACGGCGGCGAACTATTTCCTGGCGCAGAGCGTCTTGTGGCCGGATGTGAAGATCGCGGCCCTGCCGGGCGCGGACGGCGCGGTGGCCGGGCACAGGTACGAGGCGCGGATGTTCGGCGTGGGCGCGTGGCAGCACGCGGCGGCGGCGCTTATCGTCGCGGGCCTGGCCTGCAACGACGCCTTCGCGGCGGCGGTGGATGACATTTTGTCGTATCACGGAGTGACGGCCCAGACAAACACCGCCGACTACGCCGCCGCGCGGGCGCACGGGGGGTTTTTCTTTGAGACCCTTTATGGTGAGGCCTCCATGGTCGATTTCGCCTGCGCTTTTGGCGGGGCTTTAAGCAATGCGTATGTCGGAACGGGACTGGAAGGGGCGTTAGAGCCGCTGTTGGAGGTCTGCTGCACGGGGGAGACCGACGGCCAGGTGAACAGAAAGCGCTTCCCCACGCTGGACGCCTGCCTGGCCTGGCAGCGAGAGTATGACCCGGACCTTATGGCCGATGCCACCCTGTGCGCCCGCGCCGCGTGGCGGGGGCGATAGCTACACCCGGTTCCAGGGGGCCTTGGCGAGCATCAGGGCCATGCCGCACCGGTCCGTGACGCCGGCGAAGATGAGGCCGCAGCCCACAAAAAGGGGCACAAGGGCCCAGAGCGGACTGAGTGCCAGGGCGGCCCCCGCGCCCAGGGCGACCAGGGCACCGGCACCTATGCGCACCTGCCGCTCCAGGGATACGGGCCCCCCGGCGCGCTTGTCCACCGGGTGGCCACAGCCCTCACACGCCACGATGCCCCCCTCCACCACGTGGACGTTGTAATACCCCGCCGCCGCAAAGCGCTCTGCCGCTTGCCGGGCGCGGGGGCCCTTGTGGCACACGATATAGACGTCCGCCTCCGGCGAGAGGCCGCGCCCGGCCATGAAGGCCTCTGGGTCCAGGGCATCCAGTGGCACGTGCGCGTGCGGGGCGGCCAGGCGGGCCTGCGCGTGCTCCACGGGCGTGCGGACGTCCAAGACTACCCCGCGCGTAAGGTCCAGGTGCGCGGCGTTCAAAGACTTCACCTTGGTCATGGCGCTTCTGTGCCTCCTTGCAGATTAAGCCCTGCGGCGCATTAGGGGCTGAGAGACTCCCCCTGTCAACTCTACCCCGGCGGGCGATGGGGGACGACACTGAACCCGCCCCACAGGGCCGCGAGGCCCAGGACGACACTTCCCCCGACATAGGCCAGGGCCAGGGCCACCTCGCGCCTTTGGAGCAGGTAAAAGGCCTCCAGCCCGAAGGCGGAAAAGGTCGTGAAACCGCCCAGAATGCCGGTGAATAGGAGCAGGCGCACCGGGCCGAGGAACCACTCCTCCCGCACGGCCAAGCCCGCAAGGACGCCCATGGCCAGGCAGCCCAAGATGTTCACCGTGAACGTTGGCCAGGGGAACAGTCCGGGCAGGTGATGCAGGACGAGTCCTGAGAGTTTATACCGGGCCACCGCGCCCACCGCACCCCCAAGGGCCACAAGAAGAACGGACATCATGGGCCGTAGCACTGTATCAGATTTGCGCGGTGCGCAAGACCTGCGCCCTGTGTGGATGGATATGGCCGGTTGCTCTCCGGGCCCCCTGGGTATAGATACACCCCATGCCCCAGACAACAGACTCCGCCCCGGCTGAGCCCTACGCCGTCCTGCCCCTGCGGGATATCGTCGTGTTCCCGGGTATGATTGTTCCCCTGTTCATCGGGCGGGATAAGTCTGTGGCTGCGCTGGAGGCCATATTGCGCGATGAGCGGCGGGCCCTGCTCCTCACGCAGAAGGACCCAGCGCAGGAGGACCCAGGCCCTGAGGACCTGTATACCGTGGGTGTCCTGGCCTCTATAATCCAGATCCTAAAGCTGCCCGACGGGACCTTTAAGGTCCTCTTGGAGGGTGGGGAGCGTGCCGGCCTTACGGCTTGGCTCCAGACAGAGCCCTATATGGAGGCCCACGCTGAGGCCTTGCCCGAGCCAGAGGACGATGACGACGAGGAGGTGGAGGCCCTGGCCCGTACCGTGGCGGGGGCGTTCGAGCAGTACGTAAAGCTGCACAAGAAGGTCCCGCCGGAGGTGATTTTGTCCATCACCCAGGTGGACGACCCGCCCCGCCTTGCGGACGTTATCGCCGGGCACCTGACCATAAAGCTGAAGGACAAGCAGGCCCTCCTCGCCGCGCACTCGGTGCGGGATAGGCTGGAGCGGCTCTATGCGCTGATAGACACAGAGGTGGAGTCCCTGAACGCGGAGCAGAGGGTGCGCAAGCGCGTGAAGCAGCAGATGGAACGCGCGCAAAGGGAGCACTATCTGAGCGAGCAGATGAAGGCCATCCAAAAGGAGCTGGCCGAGGGGGGGGAAGGCGAGGGAGGAGAGCTAGAGACCCTAGAAAAGGCCATCAAGGACAAGCCCCTGACCGAACAAGCGCGGGAGCGGGCCACGGCGGAACTCAAAAAACTCCGCCTCGCGGGGCCCATGGGGGGCGAGGCCACCATCATCCGCAACTACCTGGACTGGATTTTGGGCCTGCCCTGGAGCAAGCGGGGCAAGGTCCGCCGGGACCTATATGCCGCCCAAAAGATTTTGGAGGCCGACCACTGGGGCCTGGACAAGGTCAAAGAACGCATCTTGGACTACCTCGCCGTACAGCACCGCGCCAAGAAGGTCCGTGGGCCGATCCTGTGCCTCGTGGGCCCGCCGGGGGTGGGCAAGACCTCCCTCGCGCGGTCCATCGCGCGGGCCACAGGGCGGGAGTTTGTGCGCATGAGCTTGGGCGGCATGCGCGACGAGAGCGAGATACGCGGCCACCGCCGGACCTACGTGGGGGCCCTGCCGGGCAAGATCATTCAGGGCATGAAGCGCGCGGGCACGGCCAACCCCCTGTTTTTGCTGGACGAGGTGGACAAAATCGGCGCGGACTGGCGCGGGGACCCGGCGGCGGCGATGCTGGAAGTCTTGGACCCGGAGCAGAATTGCGCCTTCCAGGACCACTACCTGGAGCTGGACTATGACCTGTCGGACGTGATGTTTGTGTGCACCGCGAACACGACGGCCACGCTGTCCCGCCCCCTGCTGGACCGCATGGAGGTCATCCAGGTCCCCAGCTACACGGAGGAGGAAAAGCTCCAAATCGTCCGCCGGCACCTGTTTGCCAAGCAGCGCGAGGCTGCGGGCCTGAAAAAGGGGGAGCTGACAGTGACGGACGGGGCCATCTTGGCCCTCATCCGCCACTACACGCGGGAGGCCGGGGTGCGCTCCCTGGAGCGGGAGGTGGCCAACCTGTGCCGCAAGGCGATGAAGGAGATCGCTATGAAGGGCCGCAAGGCTGTGCGCATTACGCCCGCGAATGTGGGCAAATACGCCGGCGTGCGCCGCTTTCGCTACCGCGAGGCAGACAAGGAGAACCGCGTCGGCGTGGTCCAGGGCCTGGCGTACACGGAGTACGGGGGCAACCTCCTGGCCATTGAGGCCGTCACCATGCCCGGCAAGGAGGGTAAGGTGAGCGTGACGGGCAACCTGATGGACGTGATGAAGGAGTCCGTGACCGTGGCGGAGATGCTGGTCAAGGCCCGCGCGGAGGCCTTTGGCGTGGCGTGGTCCAAGCTGAAAACGCAGAAAATCCACGTCCACGTGCCCGAGGGCGCGGTGCCCAAGGACGGGCCCAGCGCGGGCGCGGCGATGGTGACGGCCATTGTCTCGGCCCTCAAGGGGACGCCGGTGCGGCACGACCTGGCCATGACGGGAGAGGTGAACTTGCGCGGGCGCGTGACAGAGATCGGCGGCCTGAAGGAGAAGCTCCTGGCCGCGCAGCGGGGGGGCGTGCGCACTGTTCTCATCCCCCGCGACAACGAAAAGGACCTGGCCGAGCTGCCCGCGAAGCTGAAGAAAGCCCTGGAGATCATCCCCGTGGACCGGATTGAGGAGGTCCTGGAGCACGCGCTGGTGGGTGCGCCGGTCAGATAAGGCAACAGACCTACCAGAGGCCACAAAAACCCCGAAAAGTCGGGGAAAAGGCGCAATTGGGCATTGAGGCCCCACGCAAAAACGCGTAAGGACGGGCATCGGTGTCACCCTGGCGCAGGCCGGGGACGGCGTTTGGTTTACGGACTCCTTGATCCCAGCGTTTTCCGGGATGATGCCGAGCAGTGCTAACAACATTACGCGAAAGGAACACCACCATGAACAAGCAAGACCTCGTGGCCGCCGTGGCCGCCGGAGCCGATATATCCAAAACCGCCGCCGGCCTGGCCATTGACGCCCTTACAGACGCCGTGAAGGGGGCCTTGGCCCGTGGCGAAGAAGTGAACATCATAGGTTTCGGAAAGTTCTTCTCGGCCGAGCAGGCCGCCCGGACAGGCCGCAACCCCCGCACCGGCGAGGCCATCCAGATCAAGGCCTCCAAGCTGCCCAAGTTCAAGGCGGGCAAAGAGCTGAAAGACGCCGTGAACTAAGCCGTGATGCAGACTGCTGCCCCCGCCTTCCCGAAAGGGGCGGGCGGGGGTTGCTACCACAGGGGCACGCGATGCAGTTCTTGATTATCGCTCACGATGGCACGGACCCGGAGGCTGCCGACCGGCGGGCCGCCGCCCGCCCGGCGCACATCGCCCGCGGTGACGCCCAGGTGCGCACGGGGGAGCAGGTATTTGGCGCCGCCCTTTTGTGTGACGAGGGAGAGATGATCGGATCCGTCATGGTCGTAGAGGCCCCGGACCGCGCGGCGCTGGACGCCTGGCTGGCGGCGGAGCCCTATGTCACAGGGGACGTCTGGCGCGACATCCAGGTCACCCCCTGCCGCGTGGGGCCGAGCTTTGCTGAGAAGGCATAGCCCATGCGCGCGGAGGCGGTCCAGGCGATTGCGGAGATTGAGCGGTCCCTGGGGCTGCTGAGGAGGCATCTTTGACTGGGGTGCCGCCCTCGCGCGCCTGGATGCCCTGAACGCCCGGGCCGAAGACCCAGCCCTGTGGGACGACGCCGCGCAGGCCCAGGCCCTGATGCGGGAGCGCAGCGCCCTGGACGCGCAGGTGGTCGCGGTGCGGGGCATAGAGAACGCGCTGGCCGAGCACCAGGGCATGGCCGAGATGGCGGAGGCCGAGGGTGACGCGGACCTCTTGGCGGAGTCCGAGGACGCCCTCATCGCCCTCCAGGCCACGGCCCGCCGGGCGCAGCTGGCCGCCATGCTGTCCGGGGAGGCCGACGGGTGCGACGCCTATCTGAACATCAACGCCGGCGCGGGCGGGACGGAGGCGCAGGACTGGGCCGCCATGCTGGCGCGCATGTACACCCGCTGGGCCGAGGCCCGGGGCCACGCCGTGGCCTTACTGGAGGAGAGCCCGGGGGAGGAGGCCGGCATCAAGTCCTGCACGCTGCGCCTGTCCGGCCCGCAGGCCTATGGGTGGATAAAGACCGAGACGGGCGTCCACCGCCTGGTGCGCATCTCGCCCTTTGACGCGGCGGGCAAGCGGCATACGTCTTTTGCCTCCGTGGGCGCGACACCCGTGATTGACGACAGCATAGAGGTCTGCGTGGAGGACAAGGACCTGCGCATAGACACCTACCGCTCGCAAGGAGCCGGCGGGCAGCACGTGAACACCACGGACAGCGCGGTGCGCATCACGCACATCCCGACGGGCATCGCTGTGGCGTGCCAGTCTGAGCGCAGCCAGCACCAAAACCGCGCCAACGCCATGGCCATGCTGCGCGCGCGCCTGTACGAGGCGGAGCTGCAAAGGCGGGAGGAGGCCGCCGCGCAGGAGCGGGGTGAGAAGAGCGAGATCGGCTGGGGGCACCAGATACGGTCGTACGTCCTCGCGCCATACCAGATGGTCAAGGACCTGCGCACCGGCGTGGAGCGCACGGACCCGTCCGCGGTCCTGGACGGGGACATAGACGCCTTCCTCATGGCCGCCCTGGCCGCGCGTGCGGGGGGCGCGTAAGGGCCCCAGGGTCGCCAGGCCCCCTAGTCCCGCCGCACGAGGCGCGTGGCGATGGCCGTGAGGGTCAGGGCCCCGGCCCAGCCGAAGATGGTCTGCAACCAGGTCAGCGCCTCCCACTCCAGGCCCTCGGGTACGCACGCGCGCCCCGCCTGGCCCAGGCTCAGGACGGGGAGCATAAGCTCTAATGAATACACGAACGGCCAGCACGCATCGTCGTCCAGCCAGGGCGCGTCGGCATAGAACGATCCGCCCACGAACCAGGCCAAGATCATAATGGCCACGAGGCGCACGGGCTCCATGCCATAATTGCACATGGGCGCCCACCACCCCCACCGGGCCAGGAAGGCCAGGGGATATGAGATGTACGCGCCCTTGTTCCACCACGCGGTCAGGAGGGCGTCCCACTGCCGCCGGCGCAGATCAATGCCCACCTCCCGCGCGGCCTCGTCGTGCCCCATGGTGCGCAGCACGGCAATCAGCTGCCGCCACGGCTGGGGCCGCAGGTCGGTGGTGTGGTGCTTCGGCGGCTGCCGCCCCAGCCACTCTAGGCGCGTTTTGGCGTCCGTCGGTGCGCCCCCCACAATTCGGTCATAGGTAAACCCGTCCAGGGAGATGTTGGTAGGCCAAGAATCTGGTGCATCGCACATGTCGCGCACATGCGCGGCGTCCAGGTTTAGGGTTCCCTGTATGTCCGCTCCACGCAACATAAAGCTCTGCTCTACTCTGACGCCTTGCAGTGTAAGGGCACGCTTTCCTGGGTTGCAAAACATGCCACCCGAGCAATCAAGCTGCCCCCCTATCTGTGCACCGGCGAGGTTCACCTCCCCCTCGGCAGTAAAATGAGAGAGCACCTCTCCTTTGTTGTTGCGAGTATCGCACAGAAAAACATTACCCTCCACCCGCATCCCATCACCATTCAGGGCGTACTCCTTCTGGTTGTGAAACGCACCGCCTGAGCAATCAAGCTGCCCTCCTATCCGCGCGCCCAAAAGGCGTACCTCTCCCTGTGCCCTAAAGCCGTTGCGCAGAAAGACACCCCCTGCGATAGTGGCGCCGTCTAGGGTCAAGGGCCCCGTATGGGTGCCGGGCAGGGCGAGGGTCGTGCATGTGGCCCCGGGGCCGTATATACCATCAGGGATACAGCAATTTTCCAGGAGGAAGGGCCGGACGGTTGCAAAGGAAAGGTCCACCTCGCCCTCTATCCAGGCCCCCTGGAGTTGCACGTCCCCCCGCGCCTTCGGGTCGATCAAAAGGTGGCGCAGGAACGCGGCGCGGATGGTGTTGGTCTGCGTGGCCTTCTCGGGCCGCTCCTTGCCCACCTCGCACGGCTTCCCCTCCGCCAGGGCGGCCAACAGCATCTCCTCGGCGGGGCTTTCGGGCTCCATCCCCGCACACTACCCACAGGCTCCGGCGGGCCGCAACCGGGCGGCGGTTGACAGGCCCCGCGCCGTGCCCTCCTATGGCCCCCCGTGACAACGGGCAGCCGATACATCTTCGTGACGGGGGGGGTCGTGTCCTCCCTGGGCAAGGGCCTGGCCTCGGCGGCCCTGGGCGCGCTCCTCATCGCCCGTGGCTTTTCCGTCCGCCTGGTGAAGCTGGATCCGTACCTGAACGTGGACCCCGGCACCATGAGCCCGCACCAGCACGGGGAGGTGTTCGTCACCGAGGACGGGGCGGAGACGGACCTGGACCTGGGGCACTATGAGCGCTTCACGGGCCGCGCGGCGTGCCGGGGGGACAACGTGACCACGGGGCAGATTTATACGCAGGTCCTGGCCGCCGAGCGGCGCGGGGACTACCTGGGCGCGACGGTGCAGGTCATCCCGCATATCACGGACGCGATCAAGCGCTTCATCGCGGAAAAGGAGGGCAGCGCGGACTTTGTGATCTGCGAGATCGGGGGGACCGTGGGGGATATTGAGTGCCTCCCGTTCCTGGAGGCGATACGGCAGTTCGGCAACGAGGTGGGCCCTGCGCGGGCCCTGTTCACGCATGTGACGCTGCTGCCGTACATCGCTTCGGCGGGGGAACTCAAAACCAAGCCCACGCAGCACTCTGTCAAAGAGCTGATGAGCGTGGGCATCCGGCCCGGGGTGCTTTTGGCCCGCGCGGACCGGAGTATTGCGGCGGAGGAACTGCGCAAGATCTCTCTGTTTTGCAACATAGAGCCGGGGCGGGTCATCCCGGCCCTGGACGTGGGCACCATCTATGAGGTCCCCCTGACCTACCACGCGTGCGGGCTGGACAGGGAGGTTTTGCGCTATTTTGGCCTGAACGCGCCGGCCCCGGACCTTTCTACGTGGGCGGACATCGTGCGCCGGGCAAAGGCGCCGGAAGGGGAGGTGCGCATCGCTATTGTGGGCAAGTACACAGACGTGCGCGACAGCTATAAGTCCCTCTACGAGGCGCTGGACCACGGGGGCATCGCGAGCAACGTGGCGGTGCGGGCGCAGATGGTGGACCCCGAGGGGGACGTAGAGGCGCAGCTGGAGGGGGCGGACGGGGTTTTGGTCCCTGGCGGCTTTGGCGCGCGGGGCGTGGAGAGCAAAATCACCGCTGCCCGCTGGGCGCGACAGAAGCGCGTGCCGTATTTTGGGATTTGCTACGGCATGCAGGTCGCGGTGATTGAGGCCGCGCGGGCCCTGGGCGGCATCCCGGACGCTACGTCGTCAGAGCTTGGCCCTGGCGGGACGCCCATCGTGGGCCTGATGACAGAATGGGAAAAGGGCGGCGCGGCGGTCCGCCGGGCGGCAGGCGGCGACAAGGGAGGAACAATGCGCCTGGGTGCGTACCCGGCGGTTCTGGCCCCCGGCTCCCTGGCCGCGCGGGTCTATGGCCGGGCGGAGATCTCCGAGCGCCACCGCCACCGGTATGAGGTGAACATCGCATACCGGGGGGCGCTGGAGCGGGCCGGCCTGGTGTTCAGCGGCCTGTCGCCCGACGGGCGCCTGCCCGAGGTGGCGGAGCGCCCCGACCACCCCTGGTTCATCGGGGTGCAGTTCCACCCGGAGCTGACCTCCAAGCCCTTCGCCCCGCACCCGCTGTTCACTTCCTTCATCGCCGCGGCGGTGGCCCAAGGGCGGTTGGTGTAGCGGCAAAACCCCCCGCCGCGCGGGGCCCCGACGCAGTGCTACAGGCCCAGATCTTCTTTCGCTGCAAGAAGTTCTTCTGCGTGATCTAATTCCGTCAATTCCAACTTTAGACGCGCTTCAATTATAAGGGCCGTCGGCACAATAGAGTAAAAAGCATTTCCATCACATGCGGATAGTTTATCCAGTATTTTAAGAATTTCTCTTAAACGATACGTTAAACCCCCGGACGATTCTTCACATTCAGCAGAAAGTGTATCGATATTATCATCGATAAATTTTAATGGGTCATGACTAGATGAGGGGCGATCAGGCCCCTATAAGCTAGGAATGACATGAAGAATCGCTACTGCAAAAGTTCCAAACTTTCTGAGCGCCAGTTTCGGGCTCTGGTGAAGTGCTTTTCGGTGGACCTCACGGCCACGCAGGCGGCCCGGATGACGGGCCTGAATAGGAACACAGTCAACCGCTATCTGCGGCTGATCCGGGGGCGGATTGCCGCCCGGTGCGAGCGCGAATCCCCCTTTGCCGGCACGGTGGAGGTGG
>JAERIN010000028.1 GCA_016757515.1 Alphaproteobacteria bacterium | reverse complement strand
CCCTCCACGGACCAGGCACCACCCCCGCCCCTTTGCGCGCGGAGGTTGACCTCAAAGGCCAGCGGGGCCTGTTCCGTCTTGACACTCACGCGCGCTGCGTCAGGGCCCAGGGCCGCCCGGCCCGTGATAAGCGCCGCGCCCAGGGGCGTGTCCAGGTCTATGCGCAGCGCCTCCACAGCTGCACGCGGCAGGGGGCCTATGGTTCCGTCCCAGCCCGCGATGGTCACGACTCCGTCCGGCGTGACCTCCCCCAGCAGGTTTGCCTCGCCCACGACGATCCCCCCACCCAGGGCCGCGCGGACGCCCGTGAGGACGGAAAACCCGTCTGGATCCAAGCGCATGGTGCCGGGCACTCCTGCAACCCAAACGGCCTGGGGGAAGCCAGCGGCCCGCACGGCGGCCAGCACGGAGCCCTGCCCTGGGGGCGCGGTGAGCCACCACGCGGCCAGCGCACCGATAAGGGCCAGAGCGATGAAGAGTAAAAGGCGGGTCATGGGCGCATCCTCGCAGAACGCGCGCGCAAAGTGTATACTTGGGTTTCGCGGCGCGGTGGCCCTGTGCTGTCGCGCGTGCTACACATGGCCACTTTAGGGGAGGCAATGGCGCGGGGCTTTGGAGATGACGGAAAGCAGCATCAGAATATTCACCCACGGGCCTGAGAGGCCGGACGCGCTCGTCCTCATGCTCCACGGCGTGGGGTCAGACGGGGCGGACCTTATCTCCCTCGCGCCCCTGTGGAGCGCCGCAGCGCCTGGGGCGCTGTTCCTCTCCCCAGACGCGCCGGAGCCGTGCGACATGGCCCCCTTTGGGCGGCAGTGGTTCTCCCTGAAAGATCGAGACCCACAGGTGCTCCTGCAAGAGGTCCGCCGCGCTGCCCCAACTCTCCAGAAGTCTATCTCAACACACCTGGCGCAATATCAGGTTTCCTACAGCCGCCTTGTGCTTATGGGCTTTTCGCAAGGGTCCATGATGGCCCTTTTTGCCGCGCCGCGCCTGCCCAGTGCCGTGGCGGGCGTCATGGCGTACTCCGGTGCCCTGTTGTGGGAGCCCGAGGGCGCGCAGCACCGGCCCCCCGTGCTCCTCATCCACGGAGAGGCGGACGACGTGGTGCCCCTAAGCGCCCACCGCTACGCCAAGCAGACCCTGGCCGCAAATGGCTTTTCCGTCGCCGGCCACACCACCCCCGGCCTGGGCCACGGGATAGACCAAGCCGGCATAGAAGCCGGGGCCGCGTTCCTCGCGCAGGCCCTGCCCCCCTTGCGTTGAGGCACAGAGCTCTTAAGCGCGGGCCAAACCCCACCCTTGCCCAAAGAAGGCGTTTGGGTCTATCGCTAGTGACCTGATGCTGGGCCCTATCCAACGCCTGTTTGCCCCGCGCGGGGGGACACCGCCAGACGCTCGGACGGCGGCGCTCATAGCGGCACTCTTGGCCCGTGCGGAAACTGAGAGCGCGGAGAGGGCCCGAGTCCGCGCACTGCTGGAAGCCGTTCCCCAGCCCCTGTGGACGTATCATGCCGAGACGGGCCGCCTTGTGTGGTGCAATGCGGCCTATGGCGCAGCCGTGGACATGTCCCCCGCCGACGTCGTGTCCCAAGGTCGGCACCTGGCCCCCCCGCCCTTACAGGGGGCACAGGAGGCGAAGGCCCCATCCCGCGTGACCATCGTCTCTGGAGGACAGCGCCGAGTCATGGCCGTTGTGCGCACCCCCCTTCCTGGAACAGCAGACGTGCTGGGCATGGCCCTGGACATCTCCCGCGAGGAAGAGCTGGAGCGCACCACCCACCGGGAACGCGCCGTATACCACGATCTTTTGGAAAATCTGCGCTCGGCCATCGCGATCTACGACGCAAGCCAACGCCTGGACTTCTACAACGCGGCCTTCGCACAGCTTTGGGGCCTGCCCGAGCAGTGGCTGGATACGCATCCGCGCCTTTCAGACATCATGGATCGCCTGCGGGAGACCCGCCGCTTGCCCGAGCAGGCGGACTTCCCCCGCTTCAGGGCCTCGTGGGTCGCTATGTTCACGGACCTGATAGAGCCCCTGGACGACATGCTCCACCTGCCGGACGGAACGTCTTTGCGTCTTCTGGTCATCGCGCACCCCGTAGGCGGCCTGATCATGATTTTTGAAGACGTAACAAGCCGCTTGGCTCTAGAGTCCTCCTACAACACTTTGGTCGCTGTGCAGCGGGAGACCCTGGATGCCCTGGTTGAGGGCGTGGCTGTGTTTGGGGGGGACGGGCGACTGAAGCTCTGGAACCCTGCCTTTGCTGGGCTGTGGGATCTGCCACCAGAGGTGTTAGACCCCTGCCCCCATATCGGAGAACTGGCCGAGAAAATGCTGCGCCGCCTGCCCTTTGGTGCGCGAGAGGCCGGGCGAGAGACCCTCCGGGCCCTGGCCCTCACGCGAGAAGAGGCCGCAGGACAATTCCTATGCGCCGCTGGCGCAAAAAGGGGCCCCGTTTACCTAGACTACACCAGCGTGCCCCTGCCAGACGGAGGGGTCATGGTGACCTTCCGGGATGTGACGGACGCTGTCCGTGCCGAGCGTGCGCTGGAGGACAAAGCGCGGGCTTTGGAAACAGCGGAGGCCCTGAAGGCAGATTTCCTCGCGAATGTGTCCTACCAGCTCCGCACGCCCCTGTCCGCCATGATGGGATTCACCGAGATTTTGCAGGAGAAGTATTTCGGCCCGCTGAACCAAAAGCAGGCGGAATACGTAGAAGGCCTGTCCAGAGCCGGGGCGGAGCTTTTGCGCCTCATAAACGACATTCTGGACCTGGCGACCATAGAAGCGGGGCACATGGAGCTGCACCCAACGCACAAGCCGGTAGAGCCCATGCTCCGGGGCCTGTTGCCCATGGTTCACGGCTGGGCCCACAACAAGCAGGCGGAAGTTGTGCTGGATTGCCCCTCGGACACGCTGGAGGTCTGGTGCGACGTGCAGCGCATCAGACAAGCCCTCCTCAATCTTGCGCGCAACGCTCTGGCCTACACCGCGCCTGGAGGTCGGGTAACGCTGGGTGCCCGGGCGGGACCGGGTGCGTGGGTGCACCTTTTTGTCGCGGACGCGGGGCCTGGTATCGCACCAGAAGACCGGGCGCGCATCTTCCGGCCCTTTGAGCGGGCAGCCCAGCCCAGGGGCGGCGCGGGCCTGGGCCTGACCTTGGTCAAAAGCATTGTGGAAATGCACGGCGGGCGGGTGGACCTGGAGACCCGCCCCGGGCGCGGAACACGCGTCACCATCGCACTGCCTCCGGGCCCGAAGGAGGCAATAGATGCTTAATCTGGGCCTAGCAGAGATGGGAGTGCTTGCCCTGGCCGCCGTGCTGTTCACCCGTCCGGAGGACTGGCCCCGGATCGCGCGCGGGGCCGGGCGATTCGTGCGGCGGGCGCGCTATTTGCGCTACCTCTTCTCGCAGCAATTTGAGAGCTTCCTGGCCACGCAGGACCCTGCCGTTGTCCACAACCGGCGCATGGCGCGGACGGTGCGGGCGGAGCAGGACGTAGTCACAACGCCCCGCCTGACCCTCCGCACGCCGACCCTGGCCGACGCCCCGGCGATCCAGGCCCAGTTCGGGCGGTGGGAGATTGTCCGCTGGATGAGCACGGCCGTCCCCTGGCCCTATCCCCCCGACGGGGCGGAGACGTACCTGCGCGAGACCCTTTTGCCCAGTGTGGAGGCGGGGAACACTGTGGCGCTCCTCCTGTGCCTGGAGGGCGCGGTCATTGGTATGGTGTCCTTCAAGAAGGACGTGCACGCGGACCGGTGGGAGGTCGGATTCTGGCTGGGCGAGGCGCACTGGGGCCAGGGCTACATGACCGAGGCCCTGTCCGCAGCCTGTGCGCACTTTCGGATACTGTACCCAGAGGCAGAGGTCTACGCCACCTGCGACCCCGCAAACCGGGCCTCCGCGCGTGCGCAGGAGAAGGCAGGGTTTGTATACCAGAAGACCCTCCCCGTGGCTGATCCCGTACACAGCGGAGCCACGGACATGGAGCTGCGGGTGTGGAAGGGGGTGTACGATGGAACCTGACGCCGCGCCCCTCACGACGCACCTGGGGGAGCTGCGCACCCGCCTGCTCATAGCCGCCGGGGCGTGGGCCGCCGCCTCGGCCCTTGCCTACGCCTTCGCGCCACAGATATATGCCCTGTTGCTGCGCCCCTTGGTGCGGGCAGGTGCAGACCATCCGGTCATCTACACCGGCCTGGCCGAGGCGTTCCTGACCTACCTCCGCCTGGCCGCGTTTGCGGGGGCGTTTGTGGGCCTGCCGGTCCTGCTGGCCCAGATATGGGCCTTCGCCGCCCCAGGCCTCACATCCGCCGAGCGCCGCGCAGCCCGCCCCCTTATCGCGGCCTGCCCCCTGCTCTTTGCTGCCGGGGCGGCGTTTGTGTTCTTCGTCGTCCTGCCCGCCGTGCTGCCCTTCTTCCTGGGCTTTCAGACCGAGGCGGGGCCGCTACCCATCCTCTCGCTAACGCGTGTCGCGGCATACTTAGACTTCACCTTGGGCCTGATGCTGGCCTTTGGCCTGGCTTTTCAGCTCCCCCTTGCCCTCATCCTTGCCGCGCGGGCCGGACTTGTCTCCCGTGCGGCCCTGGCCCGCTCTCGGCGCTACGCCGTCATCGCCGCCTTTGCCGTCGCGGCGGTCCTCACCCCCCCGGACGTGCTCAGTCAGTGCCTTCTGGCCGGGGCCCTCATCACGCTGTACGAGGGCGGGCTGCTCCTTATCCCGCGCGGGCCCAGGCCCGCCACAGGTGGGCCGCAAAGCCCACAGCCCCCCCCAAAACCGTAAGGACCAAGAGCGTGGGCAGCGTCCGGGGCCACACGGGGCGCGGGGCCGCTGCCGCAGGCTCCACGACCCGCGCGGCAAAGGGCTCCCCCATGGCGGTGAGCATGGTGATATGCTCCT
The DNA here is from genome assembly GCA_016757515.1 of Alphaproteobacteria bacterium. Classification (GTDB taxonomy): domain Bacteria; phylum Pseudomonadota; class Alphaproteobacteria; order Micavibrionales; family Micavibrionaceae; genus UBA10425. The sequence goes on along the minus strand of JAERIN010000028.1, from coordinate 16,908 downwards.
GCTCCATAAGAAGGGCCGCAAGGGCCCGCCGGTCCTCCACGTTTGCTGTGCGGGCCAGAGCCTCGCCCAGATACGCCGTCCGCGCCGCTGCGGCAGACCTGGACATATCCCGGATGCGGTCATCCGCTGTGCGCCGGACAATCTCCAGAAAGGCTGTCGCAAAATCCGGATCTGGATGGACATAAGTGAGGCGCGTGAGCGCCGTGTTGCCCACATGCGCGGCTACGACCTGTCGCTTCAGATACGCGGAGAGGTCCTTCGCCTCTGGGTCCGCCTCCAGCGGAGAGGATGAAAGGGGAAAAAGTCGGTCCTCCCGCAGGCGGGCCACGGCCTTTGGCTCCGCCTTCAGGAGAGTCCGGGCCACGGAGGGCCCCGCATAAATATGCAAAAATAGAGTCAGGTTGTCGTTCGGCGTGGCCGCAGGGTCCGCCGCGCTGGACAGCGGAGAGGCAGGGGAGAGTATCACCTCCGCCGCGTAGCGGGGCGTGGCCAGGAAGAGAACCAAGACCGCCACGGCAAGGCCCAGCGCGCCGCCCATGGCGATGGCCCAGCGCGCGGCCCAGGCCTCCCGCACAAGGGCGGCCAGGGAGTCGTCCAAAAGAGGCCAGCGATCGTCCATGGGCTCCACCCTAGTGTGCGCCGCCGGATATGCAAGACGCGGACCGGGCCTATCGGGCAATCAGCACAATTCCGGCCACGGCCAGACACAAGCCGACCGACTTGGTCAGGGTCAGGGCCTCCCCAAAAACCACGAGCCCAACGGGCACAAGGACGGCCGCAGCCCCCGCCGTGATGAGGGCAAAGGCCACGGAGACCTCCCACCCTGCGCGGTAGGCCAGGATGGCCCCGACCTCATAGGCCACGATGACCGCGCCCAGGGCGAACGCGGCCCAGTTGACCTGCCGCACGGCGTCCCAGAGGCCGGCCTTGACAGGAAAGGCGGGCAGGAGCGCCGCCGTGGCGGCAAAGGCCGTGGCGTAGACGACCAGAAGGACGGCCAGGGGGTGCGCCTGGGGCGCGACGGCCTTTGCGCAGATGTTGTAGAGGCAGAGCGCGGCGACGGACAGGACAAGGGGCAGGAAGGGGCCATGCATGGGCCCTTGTACCACCCCGTGCGGGGAACCTATAGGGCCTTGCGCATGAGGGTCAGGGTTCCCGCGCCCGTGTCGGCCGGGATGGTCTCCAGGGGCGCGTAGCCCAGGGGGGCGTAGAGCCCCACCGCGGAGCCCGTGTGGAGATAGAGAGCGGTATGGCCCTGGGCACGGGCTGCATCCTCCAGCCGCGCCAGAATCGCCCGCGCCACGCCCCGTCCGCGCCAGCGATAGTGGGTGTAGAGCGCGGCGGCCCAGGGAGTGTGCTGCGGCCACTCGTCCCCGTCCTGGGCCCACAGGCTCCCCATCCCAACGGGCAGGCCGCGCCCGTCCTGCGCAACAAAGGTCAAGGGCAGGGGCCCAGGGCCCTGCGCCGCCGCGCGGAACAGGCCCAGCGCCCGCTCTAAGGACCCCTCGGCCCGCTGCACCCCCCACCGGCCATAGGCCCACGCCGCGCACGCCTCCACATGCTGCGGGCGGGCGGACAGGGGGTGGATGGTGTACATGGGGCGAGAGTGTACACCTCCGCCTACATCCTGTCCTCCGCCGTGCCCCTTCAGAAGGACACGTGCCACCAAAATGGTATCTGGGCGGTATCACAGCGGAGGCCCAGTGGTATCTGGGCGGTGGCGGGACGGTAGCACGGCGGTAGCGCAGCGGTGGCTGGGCGGTGGTACAGCGGTGGCTGGGCGGTAGCACCTCTGCGCCGCGTTGTGGGCAGTTTCGCGGGGGGAAACGCTGCCCAAGGGCCTGAGTATACACCATTTGTTCCTCTTTGGGGCAAGAGAACATGCTGCGGCGCAGCATGAATCCGGGGCCTGTGCGGGGGGGTTTGGGCCGTGCTACGCTCTCGCGCCATGGAGGATGCGGTCTGGTGATGCGGCGCGCCCACCGCGCAGCGCGGGGAGCCGGGGCGCACCGGCGCGGGCTGGATGCGGAGGCGCTGGCGGAGGCGTACCTGCGCCTGTCCGGCTGGCGGGTCCTGGCCCGGCGGTGGAAGGCCCGGGGCGGGGAAGCGGACCTCATTGCCCTGCGCGCGGGCGTCCTGGCCGTGGTGGAGGTCAAGGCCCGGCGCACCCTGGACGCGGCCCTTATGGCCGTCACGCCGCGCGCCTGGGCCCGCGTGACAGAGGCCGGGAGGCACTTCCTGGCGCACGCGGACGTGTCTGCGGATGTGGCCGTTCGCCTGGACCTTATCGCCGTTGCGCCCCCTTTGGAGGTGGAGCACGTCCCCGGCGCGGGGGAGGCTACAGAGCCTCTATAACCGCCGCTGTGCCCAGGGGCGTGCACGGCAAGGGGGGCTCGGCCCGCTTGGCCAGACCTGTCAAGACGGCGCCGGGGCCGATCTCATAGGCCTGCGTGACGCCCTGGGAGGCCAGGAAGGACAGGGATTCACGCCACTGCACGCGGCCCGTCACCTGCGCCACCAGCAGCGCGCGGATGTGCTCAGGGTCGGTTTCGGCGCGGGCGCTGACGTTGCACACCACCGGCACGCGGGGGGGGCGTATCTCCGTGCCCTCAAGGGCGCGCGCCATCTCCTCCGCCGCCGGACCCATAAGGGGGCAGTGAAACGGCGCGCTCACGGGCAGGGGCATCGCCCGCCTCGCGCCCCGCGCCTTGGCCAGCTCTATCGCCCGCGCCACGGCGTCCGCCGGGCCGCTGATGACCACCTGCCCCGGCGCGTTGTCGTTGGCAATGTAGCACCCGGCCTCCTCCACGACGGCTTCCAGCGTTTCCATGGTCAGGCCCAGGACGGCGGCCATCGCACCCTCGCCGGGGGGCACGGCCCGCTGCATCGCCTGCCCCCGCAGGCGCACGAGCCGCGCGGCGTTCTCAAGCTCCAGCGCCCCGGCGGCCACCAGCGCGCTGTACTCGCCCAGGGAGTGCCCAGCCACGAACGCGGGCGGGGGTATCTTGTCCCCCAGCGCGGCCAGTGCGGCCATAGAGGCGGCCAGCAACGCGGGCTGCGCGTTCTCCGTGAGGGTCAGCGCGTCCTCCGGACCCTTCCACATGACCTTGGTCAACGCAAAGCCCAGCGCGGCGTCCACGCGCGCCAGGACATCCCGCGCGGCCGGGTGCGCCTCGGCCAGATCGCGGGCCATGCCCACGGACTGCGAGCCCTGGCCGGGGAAAAGCCACGCTGTAGTCATGCTGTACCCTCCTCCAATATCTGTGTGGCCACCGCCCGCAGGGCCTCAACGTATGCGACATGCTCTTGCACCAGCACCCGCGCGGCCAGGGTATCGGCCGTGTCCCCGGCCTCCACGGGCACCCGCTTTTGCACCAGGATGGGCCCGCTGTCAAGCTCTGGCGTGACAATGTGCACCGTGCACCCGTGCTCCGCCGCGCCGTCGGCCAGGGCCCGCGCGTGGGTGTTCAGGCCCTTGTACGCGGGCAGGAGCGAGGGGTGGATGTTCAGGATGCGCCCCGGCGGCCAGGCTGCGATAAAGGTGGGGGTGAGCACGCGCATGAAGCCCGCGAGGCAGACAAGGTCAGCGGGGTGGGGCTTGAGCGCGGCCAGGAGGGCGGTCTCAAACGCGGCCCGGCCCTTATGCGCCTTGCGGTCCACGGCCTCTACGGGGATGCCCGCCGCGCGGGCGATGTCCAGGCCCGGTGCGCCGGGCACGTCGCTGGCCACCACGGCCACGCGGGCGGGGAAGTCCGCCTCTGCGCAGGCCCGTATCAGCGCCGCCGCGTTGGACCCGCGCCCAGAAAGCAAGATGGCCAAGGACACTTTGCGCATGGCGTTAGTCCTCCCGCACCAGGGTTTCCACGGCCTCGGCGTGGTCCACCTCCATAAAGGGCCCGTTGTACTCCCGCAGCCAGCCCCGGGCGCGCAGGCGCATGCCCCCCCAGTTCATAGGGTCCGCGCCGGCCCTAGAAAAGCGCCGCCGCACCGCCGCGCCGGGGAGGCAGAGCGTCAAGTCCGTACGCCAGTCTGGCCCGAAGTTCACGTACAGCGTGTTGCCCTTCAGCGCCACGCCGTGGGCCACGCCCTCCACCACGCGGAAAGCGGGCATCTGCGCCGACACCGCAGACTCAGGAGTCAGGACCGGGTGGTCCGCCCAAACGCCCCCGTCCCGCGCCTCCAGCGCCAACATCTCTCGCGCAAGACGGGCGTCGTCCGCCGTAGTGCGGACAACGGCAAGGCCGCGCTCTAAAAGGAGTCCCTGGGCCCACACACCTCCGTCCTTGGTGACCAGGTGTGCGCGGATGTGCCCCATCCGGTCCACCACGCGGCCATAGACCTTCACGGCCTGCCCTGCGAAGGCATTCCGCAAGGTCGCCAGGGCCACCAGGGCGTGTGGGCCAGGGTCCAAAGCGGCGTAGTCCGGGAGGTGCACCCCCGAAAGGCGGACCACGCGCCCGTCTTCCAGGACCACAGTCAGGGGATCCACCACAGACGCCACCACCCCAGGCCGGTCGGGCACAAGGCCGTGGAAGTCCGCCTCTTGCGCGGAGGCGGGAGCGGCCAGAACAAAAAGCAGGATGACAAGAGCCCGCATAGCAGGGCTATACTGCTCTCCCACTGCGCCGCCCGCAAGTAAGCCCGCACAAAAGGCGCGCAACAGCCGCGGTGGAGCCAAATTTGTGCCCTTCCCTGCCTAAAGAATTTTTTATGCATTTGGTCTCTGATTCCTCTGGCTGTGAGGGGCCGAAGGTGGTACCTTCCCCCGTTGAGACGCAGGAGGGGAGCGCCATGGCCCACGATCTCACCTATGACCGTGACACCCATATAGACCTTGTCTTTCCGGCGCTGCGTGTGCGCGGTCCCGAGGAACTGTGGGCCCACCTGGCCACGGCCCTAGCGCCGCGCTTGGGGTGCCCCGCGCACGACATGCGCCTGCAGATGGAGGGCCGCGCGGAGGCCCCAGCAGCAGCCTGCATGGGCGATGGCCTGGCCGCTCTGCACATTGAGAGTGGGGCCTTGACGCATCCTCTGGCTGTGCTGGCTGTCCTCACAGAGCCGCTGGAGGTGGGGGCCCCAGACGGGGCCGGGGTGGACATGGTCTACCTCCTCCTGTCCCCGCCGGAGCCTCAGGGCCTGGCCTTGCGGCGCATTGCCCGTGTGGCGCGGGCGCTCAAAATGCCCCACCTGGCCGCGCGCCTCCGGTCCGAGACCTCCCCCGTTGCGGCCCTGGCCCTTGTGAGCAGGATGACGGATACCCTGGCCGAGGCGGCCTAGGCTGGTTTTTTCAGCCAGGCCATATAGTTCACGCCCGTGCGACCCTCGCGCGGTTCAAACACGCCCGTGAGCGGGTTTGGAACCAGGCCACACACCGCGCGGGTCAAAAAGCCCGCCGCGCGGCCCATGGCGGCGACCTCGTGCGGCTTAAGGAACCGCCGCCAGTCGTGCGTACCGGGAGGAAGCCAGCGCAAGAGGTACTCCGCAGCGCAGATGGCCAGGGCATAGCTCTTTGCCGTGCGGTTCACGGTGGACACAATGAGGGCCCCACCGGGCCGCAAGCGCACCGCGCACGACGCAATGAGGTCCGCAGGGTCCGGCACATGCTCCAGGATCTCCAGGGCCAGAACGACGTCATAAAGGCCTTCCTCGTCCTCAACCCCCCCTTTTCGGTAGGCAATGTCCAGCCCAGCCTCCGCCGCGTGGGCGCGGGCGGCCTCTATGGCCCCCGGAGAGGCGTCCACGCCCGTCACTCGCGCGCCTTGCCGGGCCAGGGCCTCCGCCGCCAGACCCCCCCCGCAGCCCACATCCAAGACGCTCAGGGCGTCCAGCGGCCCCAGCCACCGACGGATGAGAGCCACACGGGCGGGATTCATCGCGTGCAGGGGCGCAAAGGGCCCGCGCCGGTCCCACCAACGCGCCGCCTGTGCCTCAAACTTTCCCACCTCCGCCGCATCTGCCCTCATCAGGGCATCGCAGCACGGCGGACGCTGGGGTGCAAGCCCTTAAAATCTCTCCAGGAGACGTGGGGCCATAGGGTGACACGCCCAAAGACCTGGGCTAAAACCCCCCATCATGGTCACGACTCCGCGCTGGCACGTTATATCCGTTTTGCTCATCGCCCTTTGGGGCCTGGCCTACGCCACACCGAATGTCCTGCCAGCGCTGCGTGGCCTGCCCGGCCCCCTGCCGCACAAGACCGTCAACCTGGGCCTGGACCTGCGCGGGGGGGCGTACCTGCTGTATGAGGTGGACATAGACGCCCTGGTGGCCGAGCGGGCGCAGATGGCGGCCACGGATGTGCAAAAGGCCCTGCGCGAGGCGGGTCTGTCCGGTGCCTCTGCAAAGGCGACGCCGGGCGGGGTGGAGGTGGATGCGGGCAAGGCCGGGCGTGGCGGTGCGGTCACCCGCGCCGTGCGCGGCCTGGGTTTGGGTCTGGAGTGGGCGAGCGAGACCAAAGGCAGCGAGAAGATTTTCTACCGCTTTTCCAAGTCCGCCGTGACGGAGATGACCGACACCGCCATGGCCCGCTCCATAGAGATTGTCCGCCGCAGGGTGGACGAGGTCGGGACGACGGAGCCGTCTATACAAAGGCAGGGAGAGCGGCGGATTTTGCTCCAGGTCCCCGGCACGAGCGCGGACGACCTAAAGCGCGTGGTGGGCCAGACAGCCAAACTGGGCTTCCACCTGGTGGAAGACGGGGGCAGCGTGCGGGCCCTGCGCCTGCCCATGGCGGATGACCCGGAAATGACCATCCCCGTGGCCCGGCGGGCGATGGTGACGGGGGACATGCTTGTCGGTGCCCGGGGCGTGGTGGACCCACAGACCCAAGAGCCCGTTGTGTCCTTCCGCCTGAACGGGTCAGGCGCAAAGAGATTCTGCCAGGTGACGCGGGCGAACGTCGGCACGCCCTTCGCCATCGTTCTGGACGGAACAGTCGTGAGCGCCCCCGTGATACGCAGCGCGATCTGCGCGGGCTCTGGGCAGATTGAGGGGGGCTTCACGCTCCAGGAAGCGGCGGACCTGGCCCTGCTCTTGCGCGCTGGGGCCCTGCCCGCGCCAATGCAAGTCGTGGAGGAGCGCAGCGTGGGCCCCTCCTTGGGCGCAGACTCCGTCCGGGCCGGCGCGGTCGCGGGGGCGCTGGGCCTCGCACTGGTCTTGTTCTTCATGGCCGTGGTTTATGGCGCGTTCGGACTCATGGCCTGCGCGGCGCTGCTGGTGAACATCGCTCTTATCTTCGCCATCCTCTCTGCCCTCCAGGCGACCCTGACCCTGCCCGGCATCGCGGGGATTGTCTTGACCATCGGCATGGCCGTGGACGCGAACGTCTTGGTGTTTGAGCGCATACGAGAGGAGCGGCGGGCTGGGCGGTCTTGGCTCTCGGCGGTGGATGAGGGCTACCGGCAGTCCGTCTCCACCATCACGGACGCAAACCTCACGACCCTCCTGGCGGCCATCATCCTTTTCTCCTTCGGCACCGGGCCCATAAAGGGCTTCGCCGTCACGCTGGGCATCGGCATTGTCACGTCGGTCTTCACCGCCCTCGGCGCGACGCGCCTGATGGTCGTTGCGTGGGCACGGGCGCGGCGGGGCGAGCCGAAAAAGGGCGGGCACAGACGTCCCCAAAACCCTCTGCCGGGCCCATAGCACAACCTACATGGCCAACGAAGAACCTGCATGGGGCCCCCTGGTTGCTTCCGCAGCGTACGCGCGCAAGGGGTCTATGAGGCCTACTGGGGCGCCGTCGTACAGCACGCGGGGAAAGGTCGCGGGGTCAGGGTAGGCCCGTTGGCACGCCTCCACAACGCGGCGGTGGAACAGGGCGCTGGATGCCGCGCCCAGCCCACCCAAGACGCCCAGTGTCTGCATAATGCCGCCTCCCGTGCTAGGGTTAGCGGCAATGGCCGACCTGTTTCAAGACTCCCGGGCCCTCGTGGCCGTGGTGCCCGCCGTGGCGCGCCTGACGCGGGCCTACACGTATGCGCCGGGACCGGGGATGGCCCTCACGCCGGGGGACTGGGTCCGGGTGCGCGTGGGGAGCAAGGACGCGGCGGGCGTGGTCTGGGGTCCGGGGGAAGAGGCTGAGCGCGCCCGCGACGTCTCGGCCCGCCTGGCCCTGCCCCCCATGTCGGCGGAGATGCGCGGCTTCCTCGCGCGCGCAGCGCGGTACACCCTCACGCCGCTGGGGGCGATGGCCAAGATGGCCGCTCCACCGCCCGAGGCTCTGACCGCGCCGCCTGCGCGGGTGGTGTATGCGCTGGCCACAGCCCCGGACGAAGGGCGCATAACACCGCAGCAAAGGCGCGTTTTGGACGAGGCCGCAGTTGGTCCCGCGCGCAGCATGGCCGCTCTGGCCCGGACAGCGGGCGCGTCTCCGGGTGTTGTCAAAGGCCTAGAGAAAAAGGGCTTTTTGCGTACCATGGTAGCGGAGGTGCCACCCCCGTGCGCTGTTCCGGATGTGGCGCGGGCGAGCCCGGACCTCTCCCCGGAGCAACGCACGGCGGCAGACGCTCTGGTGGCGCATAGCGCAAAAATGTCCCCTCCTCCTAAGGGGGAACCCTTACAAAAAAGCCCTGGCTTTCGGGCTTTCGTCCTGGATGGCGTCACCGGCTCCGGAAAGACAGAGGTGTATTTTGAGGCCGTGGCCCAGGTCATCCAGAACGGGGGGCAGGCCCTCATCCTCCTCCCGGAGATCGCCCTGACCAGCGCCTTCACAGACCGCTTTGCCCGCCGCTTCGGCTGCGCCCCGGCCCTGTGGCACTCCGGCCTAACCCCTGCGCAAAAGGGGCGCACATGGCGCGCTGTGGCCCAGGGGCACAGCAGGGTCGTGGCCGGTGCGCGCTCCGCCCTTTTTCTACCCTTCTGCGCGCTGTCCCTCATCGTGGTGGATGAGGAGCACGAGGGCGCATACAAGCAGGAAGACGGGGCCCTTTATCACGCACGGGACATGGCTGTGCTGCGCGCGCAGTGCGAAGACATACCGGTCGTCCTGACCTCCGCCACGCCGAGCCTGGAGACCATGGAGAACGTCTGGGCCGGGCGGTACACCCACCTGCGCCTGCCCGCGCGATTCGGGGGTGCAGCCATGCCCCGGACGGAGGTCATAGACCTGCGCAACGCGCCGCCAGAGCCGGGGGACTTCCTCGCTCCGCCGCTAAAGGCCGCCGTGGCCGCCGCCGTGGCCGCCGGGGAACAGGCCCTCTTGTTTCTCAACCGCCGGGGCTATGCACCGCTCACCCTGTGCCGGGCGTGCGGGCACCGGCTCCAGTGCCCAAACTGCTCTGCCTGGCTTGTCGCACACCGGGCCCCCGGTGCCCTTTTGCGGTGCCACCACTGCGGACACGCCACGCAGGAGCCAGAGGCATGCCCCGCGTGCGACGCTGAGGCCTCCTGGGCCGCGTGCGGGCCGGGGGTGGAGCGCGTGGCGGAAGAGGTGGCCAGGGCCTTCCCGCAGGCGCGAGCCCTGACCCTGGCGAGCGACACAGCGGGAGGCCCGGCGGCCCTGGCCCGGGCGCTGGAGTCCGTGGAAAAGGGCGAGGTGGACATCATCGTGGGCACACAGATCGTGGCCAAGGGGCACCACTTTCCCCTACTCACCTGCGTGGGCGTGGTTGACGCGGATCTGGGCCTTATCGGTGGAGAGCTGCGTGCGGCGGAGCGAACGTTTCAGCTGCTGCACCAGGTCTCGGGGCGTGCCGGGCGGGCGGAGCGTGCGGGGGCCGTGTACCTCCAGACCTGGTCGCCGGACAGCCCCCTCATGCAGGCCCTGGCCGCAGGGGATAGGGACGGCTTCCTGGCCGCAGAGGCCGCCGAGCGCCGTGCCGCGGGTATGCCCCCTTACGCCCGGCTGGTGGCCATCATTTTGTCCGGGGAGGAAGAGCAAGCGGTTGAGGCTGCAGCGAAGACCCTAGGCGCGGCGGTGCCCGCAGGCCCTGTGGAAGTCTTTGGCCCAGCCCCCGCGCCCTTGTCCCGCCTGCGCGGACGGTGGCGGTGGCGGCTCCTGGCTCGCGCGCCAAAAGGCCTTAACATACAGAGCTTTGTCGCACAATGGCTAGGATCCGTGCACCTGCAAACCGGCGTCCGCGCCCAGGTGGACGTGGATCCGCAGACCTTTCTCTAAACACGCAAGACGAAGCGCTGACTGCCGCGGACAAGACGGCGGGCCGCAATGTACAGACCCGCAAGGCCATGCTTTCAGCAGGTTAGAGGGGTGATAGACCGGCGGGCCCGCTCCGCGCTATTCTGCGCCCCATGTCCAACCTGTCCCAGCCCCTGGAGGTTGCCCTGCGGGCGGCCATGCAGCTCGCCGCCGACCGGCAGCACGAGATAGCCACGCTGGAGCACCTGCTCTACACCCTAACGCACGAGCGCGACGCCGGGGCAGTCCTGCGCGCCTGCACCGTGAACTTGCCCAAGCTGCGCGAGGCCCTTTTGGCCTTTATAGACAAAGACCTGGCCTATCTTGTGAACCCAAAGGCGCAAGAGGCCGAGGCCTCCATCGCCCTGCAACGCGTCCTCCACCGCGCGGTCATCCACGCTAAGTCTGCGGACAAGGACCTGGTGACGGGGGCGGATATCTTGGTTGCCCTGTTTTCAGAGAAGGAAAGTTTTGCGACGTACTTCCTGCAAGAGCAGGGCATGACTCGCTTTGACGCCACAACGGCCATCGCCACCGGGCAGCCAAAGGGTGCGCCGGGGATACAAAAGCCGCCCATCTTTAGCAAAAAGGGCGGGCGGCGGGGAGCAGCATCGCAAGAGGAAGAAGGCGAAACCAAGGGGGGGCTAGAGGCCCTAGCCACCTGGTGCGTGGACCTGAACGCAAAGGCCAAAGCCGGCAAGGTGGACCCACTCATCGGACGAGAGGCGGAACTGAACCGGACCATCCAGGTCCTCGCGCGGCGGGCGAAGAACAACCCCCTTTTTGTAGGCGACCCCGGCGTGGGCAAGACAGCCATCGCGCAGGGCCTTGCGCAGCGCATTGTGGACGGGCAAGTGCCCGAAGCGCTGGCTGAGTCTGTGGTGTACTCCCTGGACCTGGGGGCCCTGGTGGCCGGCACGCGCTATCGGGGGGATTTTGAGGAGCGCCTAAAAGCCGTGCTCTCTGGCCTGGAGGCCGTGGACGGGGCGATTTTGTTTATTGATGAAATACATACCATCGTGGGCGCGGGCGCGGCCTCGGGCGGCTCTCTAGACGCCTCCAACATCCTCAAGCCCGCCCTCGCAGACGGATCACTGCGCTGTGTCGGGGCCACGACGTACAAAGAGTGGCGCACATCCTTTGAGAAGGACCCGGCCCTGGCCCGCCGTTTCCAAAAGATAGACGTGCCCGAACCCTCTCTGGACGACGCTGTGGCCATCTTAAAGGGGCTGCGCGGGCGGTATGAGGCCCACCACGGCGTGCGTTATACCGACGCGGCGGTAGAGGCCGCCGTGCGCCTATCTGACCGCCACATCGGAGGCCGGAGACTGCCAGATAAAGCAATTGATATTATAGATGAAGTTGGCGCTGCACAGTCCCTCCTTCCCCCGGCCAAGCGCAAGGCCGTGATAGACGCGCGCGACATTGAGGGCGTGGTGGCCGCCATCGCACGTATTCCGGCCCGCGCCCTGGTGGGGGACGACCTGGCGGCGCTAAGAGGGCTAGAGGCCAAGCTCCTGGCCCGCGTGTTTGCCCAGGACGAAGCCGTGGCCAAACTGGCCTCCGCCATAAAGCTGGCCAAGGCCGGCCTGCGCGAGGGAGAAAAACCCGTTGGCTCTTACCTCTTCACCGGGCCGACGGGCGTAGGCAAAACCGAGGTCGCCCGCGCCCTGGCGGACGCTCTGGGCGTGGAGCTTCTGCGTTTTGATATGTCTGAATACACAGAGAAATACGCCGTCACCAAACTGATCGGCTCCGCGCCCGGCTATGTGGGGTATGAGGAAGGCGGACGGCTCACCAACAAGGTGGACCAGCACCCGCATTGTGTCCTCTTGCTGGACGAAATAGAGAAGGCCCACCCTGAGATATTTAACATCCTTTTGCAAGTTATGGACTATGGCCGCCTGACAGACGCCTCAGGCAAGGCCGTGGACTTCCGCAACGCCATTCTCATCATGACATCCAACGTCGGCGCACGAGAAATGGCGCGCGCACCCATAGGCTTTGGCCGCACCAACCGTGAGGGAGAGGATGAAGAGGCCGTAGAGCGCCTGTTCACGCCGGAGTTCCGGGGACGCTTGGACGCCATCGTGCCGTTTAAGAGCCTTGAACCACAGACGATGGAGCACATCGTGGACAAAATGATAGAGGCCCTAGAGGCGCAACTTGGGGAAAAAGGGGTGGAGGTTGTGCTTACGGACGACGGGCGGGCATGGCTGGCACGAGAAGGGCATGACGAGGCCCTGGGCGCCCGGCCCCTGGCGCGCCTCATCCAAGAAAAGGTCAAGCAGCCCCTGGCCGAGGAGATTCTGTTTGGCAAACTGTCCAAAGGTGGTGTCGTCACCATAGGCCTGTCAGACGAGGGAAATGCTCTGACCTTTGCTTTTACCAAGCCGGTACGCAGAAAAAAGAAAGACCCCTAAGCCAGAAATCTGGACGTGTTCCGCAGAAGGAGACTTGCACGGTTTAACGGAACGCGGATAAAATTGGCGCCGCACTTGAAGACGCGTTGCGGCTTAGCCCCCCTCCTGCCCCGCACGCAGGTCCTGCGCACACTCATCAGCGTTCACGAATTCTTGCGCGCCCTCACGGGGTAGAAAAGTCTTGGCCAGGGTTGCTTTGGGTGCCCCGCTCAAAGTCCTTCCTTGCGGCATGAGGGCTCGCGGGGTAAAACGGAGCCATGAAAAAGCCCTACGACCTCACCGCAGACTATCAGCCCGCCGCCTTCACCTTCGCGAACAAAAAGGCCGTGGAAGAGGCCATCGCGCGCTACCCCGAGGGGCAGCAGGCGAGCGCGGTGATGCCCCTTTTGTGGATAGCGCAGCGGCAGCACGACAACTGGATCCCCCGCGCGGCGATGGACGAAATCGCCAAAATCCTGTCCATGCCCCCGGTGAAGGTGTACGAGGTAGCCAGCTTCTACACCATGTACAACCTCGCCCCCATAGGGCGCTACCACGTCCAGTGCTGCGGCACCACGCCGTGCTGGCTGCGCGGGTCAGAGCGCGTGATGGCCGCATGCGCGGAGGCCGCAGCGCGCGCTCCCGATGGCCTGTTCACAGTCAGCGAGGTGGAGTGCCTGGGCGCGTGCACCGCCGCGCCGGTGCTTCAGGTCAACGACGACACGTACGAGGGCCTCACCCCCGCCTCGGCCAAGGAACTGATGGCCCTTTTGGAGCAGGGGATAGACCCGAAAGCAGGAGACAAACAATGAAAGCTGTTCCTATTACACCTTCGAAATCTTTAATTGTTTGGTGGGCCTGGACCTGGCGCATGATACTTGTATGCATATCCATGATAGGCCTGGATATGCTCTCTGAATGGTTATACTGTTGGGCACGCGGAAAAAGCCATAATATTAATACTATAGATTCAAAAGATTGCCATATTTAATTGGATGTCCTGGATATAATATACCATATAGGTAGCGATTTTATATTCCTGTCTCTCTTTCCGTTGGTTCTTGGCTTCCTGATACTACACGATATGCTTGCACACGGCTTTGGGCGCTATCGACTCTTTCTCATAGAGAAATGAGGGGACGGAAAGGGCCTTGCATAGCCGCGCGGGGCCGTGGTAGGGGTACGCCCCGCTTTCACTTAAAGGCAAAGGATAACGTCAATGGCCCTAAAAATCCGCCTCGCCCGCGCCGGGCGCAAGAAGCGCCCGTTCTACCGCATCGTCGTGGCCGACGTCCGCGCGCCGCGCGACGGTCGGTATATTGAAAAGCTGGGCACGTACGACCCGCTCCTCCCGCACGAGGACGAAAACCGCGTCCGCCTGGTGGCCGAGCGGGTGACCCACTGGCTTGGCCAGGGGGCAAAGCCTTCTGCGCGCGTGGCCAAGTTCCTGGGCGCGGCGGGCCTCGCCCCCACGCCGGAGGTGCGCGAGACGCCGAAGAAGTCCGCGCCGGGGAAGAAGGCACAGGCCCTTTTGGCCGAGAGGGCCGAGAAGGAGGAGGCCGCGCAGGCCGCCGCTAAAGAGGCCGCGCAGGCCGCCGCTGAGACTGCAGAATCTGCGCCCGCACAAGAGCCAGACGCCGAGCAAGAGGCAAAGGCAGAGTAGCCCCCTACCCTACTCCCCGCTCCGGCGGGCCCAGGGGCGGGTGCCGCGCAGAGACCCCACACTCTCCACCCCCAGTGGCTCTAGGAACACCGCGTGCGCCCCGCGGTAGTACACGTCAAACCTGTCCACCAGGACGGCGGGGCCGGGACAGTCCGCGCGGCGCACAGGGTCTCTCGGCGCAATCAGCACCTCGGCCCAGGCGCACTCCTCCCGCACCGCATAAGGGTCCGTGACAAGGGACACCCGGCGGCCCTGGAGCACCGCCCGGCACGCCTCCGCGTCGCATGCCAGCGGGCCGCCAAAGGGCAGGGCGGAGCCGGGCGTAAGGCCATAGCGCCGCTCCCACACCCCCCGGTCAAACTTGTCCGCGCGGAGGGTGGAGGCGTAGAGCGCGCCAGAGTCATACACGCCCACCAGCTTCCCGCTGGGGGAGACCAGGATACCTGGCTTTTCCGGGGCCCATGCCCAGAGCACCCACAGGGCCAGAGGGGCCAAGATAACCACCTTCACCCACCCGCGCAGGAGCACGAGGCCCAGGCCAAAAGCCGTGATGGCCAGCAACACGCCGTGCGGCCAGGCCGGGGGGATATACAAAGCCCCCGGCAGGGCGCTGACCCAGTGCGCCACGGACAAAATGACCTCTATCCCCCAACCCATGGCCTGTAGCGGGGCCCACTCCAGGCCCACCGGCATGAGGAGCACGCCAAGGACCGCCGCAGGCATAACCACGAAGGTGAACACCGGCGCGCAGGAAAAGTTGGCCAACAGGGTATAGTTCGCCACCTGCTGAAAGTGGTACGCGGAAAAGGCCGTGGTCGCAGCGCTGGCCACCAGGTCCGTGGCCAGGACGCCCAGGAAGTACATCCCCACACGCTGCCACAGCCCGGCGCGTGCGTGGACCCGGCCCAGCCAGGGCCCCGCGCGCTCAAAGGCATAGATAAGGGCCGCCACGGCGGCGAAGGACATCTGAAACCCCGCCGTCACCAGGGCCGCCGGGTGCAGGAGGAGGACGGCCAGGGCCGCCGCTGCGATCACGCGCAGGGAAAAGGGCCACCGGTCGGCCATGATGGCAATGAGGGCCACGCCCACCATGATGGTCGCACGCTGCGTCGGCGTTGGGGCGCCCGCAAGGAGCATATAGAACACCGCACCCGCGAAGGCCGCGCCGGCTGCGTATTTCTTTATGGGGTGCGTGAGGGCTAGGGCGGGCCATGCGGCCATGGCCAGGCGCAGGGTGAAGAACAAAATCCCCGCGACCATCCCCACGTGGAGGCCGGATATGGCCAGCATGTGTGCCATGCCAGAGTTGCGCATGGCCTCCCGGTCCCCCTGTGCCATGGCGGCTTTGGTCCCGGTAACGAGGGCCATGGCCATCGCGGCCTCCGGTCCGGTGAGGGCGGCCAGAAGGCGGGCGTTCACCTCGGCCCGGAGGTTGGGCACAACACTGCGCCACCACGGGGGCTCCGGCCCCAGTCGCTCCACACGATAGGCAAAGCCCACCGCGCCTATCCCGGAGAAATACGCCTGCCGCTGGAAATCAAACGCGCCGGGGGCCACCGGCGGGCCGGGCGGCAACAGGCGGGCCAGAAGCGTCACCTCCCGCCCAGGGGCCAGACCCGTCGCGTCCGGCACCCGCAGGCGGACCGTGCGGGGCAAGGGCCCATCATGGCGCTCTATGGTCCTGGGCGCGATGCGTACGCGCGCGGCCCCTCCCTCATCCAGGGGCTCCAGGTCCACAACCCGCCCCGCAACCTCCGCAGGGCCCAGGGGCTTGGCCAACGTGGGCGTGCCCGGCGCGAGGGGACAGACCTGGGCCCAGCCCAGGCCGAACAGGGCCAAAGCCACCGCCACCAGGGGCCCCCGGCCCGCCGGCCAGCGCCACGCCGCCAGGGCCAAAAGGGCCGCGCCCGCAAGCGCCGCCCACGCCGCAGCCGCCGGGGGCTCCGCCGTCAGAGCAAAATACGCGCCGATGCCCGCGCCCAGCCACACCGGGGCCCAGACGACAAGGGGCTCCTGCCGGGACCACTCTTCCGCCGCCATCTCCCGCCAGGACATGGCGCGCAGTGTCGCAGAGCCCCGCCCCGCGCGTCTACAGGCCTAGCGTGTTGACCATGTGCGAAGCGGGCGGCATGGGTTGCACGTCATCCGGCACCGCGTTGGGTTCGTAGCCGGCCAGGCACGCCGCCCTGTCCTCGTTGTCGCCGGTCTTGTAGGGTTCTTTCAGTTCGGGAAGCTCGCCCCGTGCGAGGGCCACAGCAGCCCGGGCCTTGTTGGCCAGGGTCAGGTCCCCCTCCAACGCGCAGTCCAGCGCGCGCTCGGCCAGATGCGTGGCCTGTAGGTCCGAGCCGGGATAGGCGCCCTGCCTCTGTCCCGTCAAGGGGTCCACGCCATGCGTTTTCCGGGAGACGTCTGCGAATGTTCGTGCGCACACGGATTGAGGGTGATCAAGTAAGGCCTGAAACGGGCTCTGGTCCCCGCACGCGGCCTGGACAAGCTCTGCGCCTCGGTCTTTGACTACAAAGAAGGCGTTACCGGCCGCCGTGTAGGGCGAGGAGCCGTCCCGGATGGCCCCCTCCACGCGGTCCACCATTTCGGACCAGTTGGGGTCGTCCGGGGGCGTTGTGGCCGCAACGGCTTTGTCTGCTGCGGTGTGCAGGTCTGCTCGGGCTTTACCGTACTCGGCGCGCGCCTTGTCTAGGGGGGGGGGG
>JAERIN010000027.1 GCA_016757515.1 Alphaproteobacteria bacterium | reverse complement strand
CCCCACCAGCAGGGCCAGAAGGAGGCCGAAGGCCAAGCCGGCCGCGACGCGGGAGAACATGCCGCCCTGGGATGCGGGGCGGGCGACGGGGGCGTTGTCCTGCAGCGCTGCGGGCGGGGGGGAGGCCAGGCGCTGGGCCGTGAGGGCGTCCAGCCGCCGCTCCAGGGCGGTTATGCGGCCCCTGAGGCGGGCGTGCGCGGCGCGGGAGTCGTCCATCTGGGCGTGCAGGGCGGCGATGCCGCGCGCGGCGAGAGCGACGGCGCGCAGGGCGCGGGTCCCCACGTCCTCCGTATCCGCCCGGAAGACCACCTGCCCCGCCCGTGTGCGCACAAAAGCCATGGGCTTTAGCCTACCAGGCCCCCTGCCTGCCATCAACGCAGCCCGCGCGCTTGTCCACAGCCTGCGCGCGCGCAATGCGTATCAAGACGGCATGCGCTAGGCTGTGAGCCGGTCTCGCAAGGTGGCGAGCACAGCCCCCCAGGTCCCCACGTCCCGCCACGTGAGGGCGCAGGGGACAACGGCCACGTTCTCCGCCTGCTCCAGGACGAGGCGGTCAAAGGGTGCGGGCGCCAGGGCCGCGTAGTCCACCGGGGCCCAGTAGGCCGGTGCGTGGGCCGCGAACGCCGCCCGCAGGGTGCCCGCAGCGACAACGACCATGCCCGCGTTCCAGAGGTGCCCGCCCTGGGCGATATATGCCCGCGCGCGGTCTCTGTCTGGCTTTTCCGCAAACGCGGCCACGCGAAAGGCACCCGGCGCGTCGGGAAGGGCGTGCCCGCGCCGGATGTACCCAAAGTGGGGGCTTGGCCAGCGGGGCTCTATCCCCACAAGCGCTATAAAGCGGGCCCGTGCGGCGCTCTGCGCGGTGTCCAGGGCCCCGCGCAGGGGTGCGGCGTCCCCCACGGCGTGGTCTGCGGGCATGACCCACAGAATCGCCTCCTCCGGCGCGCGGCGCGCAGCCAGGGCTATGGCCGCCCCGGTGTTGCGCCCCACCGGTTCCGCCACAACCTGTGCCCCCGGCCCCAGGTGCGCACGCGTCCGGTCTGCCAGGTCCGCCGTGGTGAGGACCACAGGTACCCGGCCCGTGAGGGCCAAGGCCCGCGCTGCGGTGTCCTGGAGCAGGCTCCGCCCCCCAGGGCCCAGAGGGAGGAACGGCTTGGGGGCCAGGGGACGCGAGAGGGGCCACAGGCGGCTCCCCCGCCCTCCGGCGAGAATGACGGGACTCAGGCCCATGCAAACGCCTCCCACTGCGCCACGACTACGTGGCCCTCCTCCACTGTGGCAAAGGGCGGGGCCAGAGGGACGTAAAACGTCTCCCCTCCGCTCTCTGGGGCCACCTCCAACAGGTCCCCCGCGCCGAAGTTTGCCATGCCCACAACCCAGCCCACGGGGGCCCCGGTTGTCGCGTCCACTGCGGGCAGGTCTGCCAGGTCTGCCGCGTACACCTCCCCCTCCCCCGCCGGGGGCAGGGCCGCGCGGGGGATATAAAGCTGTATACCCGTGAGGGCCTGCGCGGCGTCCCGGTCTCCCACGCCCTGTATGGCTGCCAGGAAAGCTCCCCGCCCGTGGGGGCCCTTTAGCGTTATGCGCAGGCGGCCCTCCCCTGTTGGGCCGGTGAACAGCCAGCCCTGGGCCAGGGCCGCATCCTCCGCCTGCACCCGCAGCCGCACCAGGCCACGCACACCGTGCGGGCCCAGCACCGTGGCCAGGTGGAGACGCTTTTCGCTCACAGGCCCAGCATCGCCGCCCCGCACGCCGCAGGCAAGGCCCGCCTGGCCCACCCGCGCCCTCGCCCCCTTGGCCCCGCGCTCTGCACACGCTAAAACGGACCTTCACACCGCCGCGAAGGAGCCTCCCATGGACACGAATGACCCTTTATACACCGTCGCTCTGGACTATCACCAAAACCCCCCGGGCAAGGTGTCCCTGGCTCCGACGAAGCCCATGGACACGCAAAGAGACTTGGCGCTGGCGTACTCCCCCGGTGTGGCGGCGCCGTGCCTGGAGATTGAAAAAGACCCGAACACAGCGGACCTTTATACCGCGCGGGCCAATGTGGTGGCCGTGGTTTCTAACGGGACGGCAGTCCTGGGCCTGGGGGCGATTGGTGCCCTCGCATCCAAGCCGGTGATGGAGGGCAAGGCCGTCTTATTCAAGAAGTTTGCAGACATAGACGGCGTGGACATAGAGGTGGAAGCGCACGATCCGGACACGTTCATAGAGATCGTGGCCGCGCTGGAGCCGAGCTTTGGCGCGATTAACCTGGAGGACATCAAGGCACCAGAGTGCTTTCGCATTGAGCGGGCGCTTAAGGCACGCATGAACATCCCCGTGTTCCACGACGACCAGCATGGCACGGCCATTATCGTCACAGCAGCGTTCAAAAACTGGCTGGAGGTGACGGGTCGTGACCCCGCCACGCTGCGCATGGTCACCTCAGGAGCGGGGGCCTCTGCCATCTCTTGCATGAACCTGATGATCGGCGCAGGCCTGCGCCGCGAGAACATCATCGTGTGCGACTCCAAGGGCGTTATCTACAAGGGCCGCACGGAGCGCGTGGACGAAGAAAAGGCAAAGTTTGCCGCCGACACGCCCCACCGGACCCTGAAAGAGGCCATGGCCGGGGCGGACATCTTTCTGGGCCTGTCCACGGCGGGCCTTGTGCAGGCCGAGTGGGTGGCCACCATGGCCGACGCGCCCCTGCTCTTGACCCTGGCGAACCCAACGCCGGAGGTCATGCCTGAGGAGGCCCGCAAAGCCAAGCCTGACGCGGTCATCTGCACAGGGCGCAGCGACTACCCCAACCAGGTGAACAACGTCCTGTGCTTCCCCTTTATCTTCCGTGGTGCGCTGGACGTGGGTGCCACGGCCATAAACGACGCCATGAAGATGGCGTGCATTGAGGCCCTGGCCAGCCTAGCCCGCAAAGAGATAGCGGCCGAGGTGGCCGCAGTCTATGCACAAGAGACTCTGCGCTTCGGCCCAGATTACCTCATCCCCAAGCCGTTTGACCCCCGCCTGATGGTGGACCTGCCCATGGCCGTCGCCAAGGCCGCCATGGACAGCGGGGTTGCGCGGCGGCCCATACAAGACTGGGCCGCGTACCAGCAACAGCTAGAGCGCCTGTTCATACGCACCCGCCCCATCATGCGCCCGGTAATCGAGCGCGCCCGCACAGACCCACGTCGTGTGGCGTTCGCCGAGGGGGAGAACCCCAAGGTGCTCCAGGCCGCGCAAATTTTAACGGACGAGGGTCTGGTGCGCCCCGTGCTCATCGCGCGTGAAGACCGCGTGGCCGCCCAGATAGAGGCCCTGGGCCTGCGGCTCACGCCAGGAAAGGACGTAGAGATCATAAACCCCCAGAAGGACGACGTCTGCCACGACGCCTATGCGGGGGCCTACCACACCATCATGGCCCGGCGGGGCGTCACGCCCGCAGACGCGCGCACCACGCTCCACACCAACACCACCGTCATCGGGGCCATGACCGTCCACATGAACAACGCAGACGCCCTCATCTGTGGCACGCTGGGGCACTACGATCGGCACCTGCGCCGCATTACGGAGATCATAGGCCTGCGCGCCGGGGTGCAGGCCCCTGCGGCCCTTAGCCTCTTGATCCTCAAAAAGGGTCCCTTCTTCCTGGCCGACACCCACGTAAACCCGGACCCAAGCGCGACAGAGATGGCAGAAATTGTCCTCCTCGCTGCGGAAGAGGTGCGGCGGTTTGGGATTGCGCCCAAGGCGGCCCTGCTCTCGCACTCCAACTTTGGCTCAAGTAGGCACCCCAGCGCGGTCAAAATGCGCGAGGCCCTGACCATTTTGCGGGAGCGCGCACCAGACCTGGAGGTGGACGGAGAAATGCACGGGGATGCGGCTGTGCACGCGGCTGTGCGGGCGGGCGTTATGCCCGAATCGCTCCTGCACGGGCAGGCGAACTTGCTGATCTTCCCGGATATGGACTCCGCGCACATAACCTTTAACCTTCTGAAGCACCTGGGTGAGGGCATATCTGTGGGGCCCATACTGCTGGGCACCGCACGGCCCGCGCACATCCTCACCCCCTCCGTCACGCCTCGGGGCATCGTCAACGCCGCAACCTTGGCCTGCGTGGAGTCTCAGGTTCTGGGCCCCACTGCGAGCCCGGGTGCTATGGCGGCATCATAGGCCATGGAGGGGGCACGGTACGACTTCGCGGCCGCAGAGGCCAAGTGGCAGGCCCGTTGGTCCGAGGCTGGGGTGTTTGCTATCGGGGACGACGACCCGCGCCCTAAGTATTATGTCTTAGAAATGTTCCCCTACCCCAGCGGGCGCATCCACGTCGGGCACGTGCGCAACTACACCCTGGGTGATGTCGTGGCGCGCTACAAAGCGGCCAAGGGCTTTGCCGTGCTTCACCCAATGGGGTGGGATGCCTTTGGCCTGCCCGCCGAGAACGCGGCGATAGAGTCCGGCGCGCACCCCGCCGACTGGACAGCACAGAACATAAAGGCCATGCGGGAACAGTTGGGGCGCATGGGCCTGTCCCTAGACTGGGGGCGGGAGGTGACGACCTGCGACCCAGGGTATTACCGCCATGAGCAGCGCATGTTCCTAGAATTTTTGAAACGGGGCGTTGCGTATCGGAAAGAGGCCGTGGTGAACTGGGACCCCGTGGATAGCACTGTTCTGGCCAACGAGCAGGTGATAGACGGCAAGGGCTGGCGCACCGGGGCCCCGGTGGAGCGGCGACGTCTGGCGCAGTGGTTTTTGAAAATAACGGACTATGCGCAGGACCTGCTAGATGGCTTGGGGGGTCTGGACGGGTGGCCTGAGAAGGTCCGCACGATGCAAGAGCACTGGATAGGGAGAAGCCATGGCCTGAAGTTTTTGTGGGATGTCATTGATGAAAAACATAAAATTGAGGTTTTCACTACCCGGCCAGACACCCTGTGCGGCGCGGCGTTCCTGGCCCTTGCCCCAGACCACCCCATGGCCCAGACCTTGGCAGGTGGTAAGCCTGGCTTCCAGGCGTTTTTGCAACAGTGTCAATCTCTGGGCACATCAGAGGCGGCCATAGAACAGGCGGAGAAAATAGGATACGATACGGGCTGTTCTGCATATAACCATATTTTGAAACGAACCGTTCCGATTTATATTGCCAACTTCGTCCTTATGGACTACGGCACCGGGGCCGTGTTTGGCTGCCCCGCGCACGACGAGCGCGACCACGCCTTCGCCTTGAAATACGGCCTGCCTATCACCCAGGTCATAGACAGCGCCGGTGCTCCGCTGCCCTACACCGGCGACGGCACCCTTATCAATTCCGGTGATCTGGACGGCCTCACCAGCGCCGAGGCCAAGGCCGAAGTCATCCGCCGCT
Source organism: Alphaproteobacteria bacterium (assembly GCA_016757515.1). Classification (GTDB taxonomy): domain Bacteria; phylum Pseudomonadota; class Alphaproteobacteria; order Micavibrionales; family Micavibrionaceae; genus UBA10425. The sequence continues at coordinate 16,648 of JAERIN010000027.1, read as the reverse complement.
GCGAGAGCGATGGCACAGGCCGTGGTGTCACGCAATACCGCCTGCGCGACTGGGGCGTTAGCCGCCAGCGCTACTGGGGCTGCCCCATCCCTGTGCTGCACTGTCCGAACTGCGGCGTCGTGCCCGTGCCGGAGGGCGACTTGCCCGTCACCCTGCCCCGCGATGTGGACTTCTCTCAGCCGGGCAACCCCCTGGCCCGCCACCCGACGTGGAAACACGCAACCTGCCCCACCTGCGGCGGCCCGGCAGAGCGTGAGACTGACACATTTGATACTTTTTTTGAGAGTTCCTGGTACTTCGCCCGCTACTGCGACCCGCACAATGCCCACAAAGCCTTTGACGCTCAAAAGGCGGGTCACTTTCTCCCGGTGGATCAATACATTGGCGGTGTAGAGCACGCGGTCCTGCACCTCCTGTACGCCCGGTTTTTCACCCGGGCCCTGGCCGACTGCGGCTACCTGGATGTCACAGAACCTTTTAAGGGCCTGTTCACGCAAGGCATGGTGACCCACGCGACATACAAAAATGCTGCGGGCAGGTGGCTGTTCCCGCACGAAGCCGCCGGGCAAGACGACGTGACTGTCGGCCCCCCCATCAAGATGTCCAAGTCTAAAAAGAACGTTGTAGACCCCGCCGAGATTTTGGGCGCGCACGGCGCAGACGCGGCGCGACTGTTCATTCTGTCGGACTCGCCACCGGAGCGGGATCTGGAGTGGACAGCGGCAGGCATAGAGGGCGCGGCGCGATTTGTGCAGCGTTTGTGGCGGCTGGTCACAGAGCGTGCAGGCACCCCGCAGCAAAGACCGCAGCATTTTGACGGTCCGGCCCTGACTATGCGACGCGCCACACACACGGCTATCGCAGGCGTCTCCACAGATATTGAGGCCTTTCACATGAACAAGGCCACAGCCCGTCTGCGCGAACTGGCAAACGCCATTGCGGACTATCCAGCGCGGGACTGGGCTGCGCGGGAGGCCACGGAGGCCCTCGTGCGCCTGTCCGCACCCTTCCTGCCGCACTTGGCGGAGGAGGCCTGGGAGGCCATGGGCCACGAAACCATGCTCGCCGGCGCACCCTGGCCAGAGGCGGATGTGGCGTTGCTGCAAGCTGCAGAGGTGACCATCGGTGTGCAGGTAAACGGCAAGCTGCGTGCCACAATAACCCTGCCTGCGGACGCGGACGCCGCCGCGTGTGAGGCCGCCGCACTGACGGCACCGAATGTCCGGCGATTCCTGGAGGGGAAGACCATGCGCAAGGTCATCGTCGTGCCGGGCAAAATCGTCAATATCGTGGCGGGATAGGTGCGCCGCTCTCCAGCGCCCCCAAGATGCCCCGCGCGCGTGCAAGTACATCCTCTGGCACCCCAGCCAGGCGGGCGGCCACCAAGCCAAAGGAGCCGGAGGCCGGGCCGTCTTCGGCTTTGTACAGAAAGCGCAGACCCTCCCCATCGGCCTCCGCAGCCATGTGCCGGTTAGCCACAAAGGGCAGGGCCGTGAGCTCGTGGTAGTGCGTGGACAGGAGAGCGCGTGGTGCAGCATTTTGGGCCAGCGCCTCCAGGCAGGCCCAGGCGATAGCCAAGCCGTCAAAGGTCGCCGTGCCCCGGCCTATTTCGTCCAAAATAACCAGACTCCGGGCCGTGGCGTTCCGCAAAATGGCTGCAACCTCCTCCATCTCAACCAGAAAGGTGGAGCGCCCTGCAGCGAGATCGTCCGCAGAGCCTACGCGCGCGAATAGGCGATCGGCCACGCCGATTTTTGCTGCGTGTGCCGGAACAAAGGCCCCAGCTTGCGCCAAGATGGTGATAAGTGCGGCTTGACGCAAAAAAGTGGACTTCCCGCCCATGTTGGGGCCGGTGACAAGAGTCATGCGGGCCAGGTCGCAGTCGTTTGCCACAAAGTCCGGTCCATCCAAGACGGGGTGCCGGGCTCCCTCAAGCACAAAGGCCGCGCTGTCCTCCACCACGGGCCGGGACCAATTTTTGCGCGCAGCAATGTCGGCAAGGCCCGCCGCCACGTCCAGCCGGGCTAGGGCCTCTGCCACGCGCCGGACACCCTGGGCCTGATCCAGAGCGCGCGCCACAAGGACAGCCTGCGCCTCCCGCTCTGCCCCTGCCGCACGGGCACGGGCATCGGCCAAGACCTGTGATACTGCAACCAATTCTGGCCGGGTGAAGCGCACCGCGCCGGCCAGGGTCTGTCGGTGTGTGAATCCGCTGCCCGGTGCCATGAGGGGGCCCGCCACCCGCGCGGGGACCTCCACGAAGTGGCCCAGAGCAACATTTTCCGCCACGCGCAAGCGGGCAATGCCTGTTTGCGTACGCCACGCGGCCTGTAGCCCTGCCACTTCAGCCTCCGCCCGCTCTTGCGCCCCCCGCGCGGCGTCCAAGGCCGGGGCAAAACCGGGTGCAATCGCGCCATCCTCTGCCACGCCTTCCTTCAAGGCTTGCGCTAGAGGCGCGAGAGACGGCCCGGCGGCAAGGTCCCGCAGCAAGCCTTCAAAAGCCTCGGCCAGAGGCGGCGCGGCGTACACAACGCTGCACACCGCGCCAGCGGTGATAAGGCCGTTGCGCAGAGCCAGCAGGTCAGCAGGGGCCCAGCGGCCAGCGGCCAGGCGCCCTAGCGTGCGAGCCATGTCCGGAGCCTCACGCAGCCTGGCGCGCAGGGCCCCCCGGCCCTCCTCATCCGCGACAAGGGCCGCCACACGGTCCAAACGGGCGTTTATGCGTGCCACGTCCGTCAGGGGTCCAGACAGGTCTGTGGCCAGAGCACGCCTCCCTGCCGGCGTGACGCAGACATCTATCGCGTGCAGCAAACTCCCCTTGCGGGCACCAGAGAGCGTTCGCGTCACCTCCAGAGCCCGGCGCGTGGGTACGTCCATATCCAGAAACGCCGCGCCGTCCATACGCCGCGCAGGGGCCAGGTGCTGGGCCGCGCCCGTCGTCCGAGCAAGATAGTCCCGCAGAGCCGAAAGCGCGTCCGAAGGAGTCTCCACGACCTCCGCTGGCGCAAGGCGGGCCAAGATGGCCTCGGCTTCACCAGACTCCACGAACAGGGCCCCCGTGGCCGCGTCACACCACGCGACCTCTGTCGGGGTCACGACGGCCAAAGGGGTCGGAGCCAAGGGATCCAGAGCCTCCACCGCCGTTCCGGGGGTCAAAACGCGTGAGATCGTTCGCGCGCGCAGCGCCTTTCCGGGCCGCCCGCAGCGCGCAGCAATCGGCGCGGCCTCTGCGCCCTCCTCGCCGATCGCGACCTTCCAACCAGCGGCCAAAAGGCGGGGCAGATGCGCGTCCAGGGCCCCCGCGGGCACCCCGGCCAGGGGTATGGGCCGCCCGTCCGGGCTGCGCCCCCGCGACGTCAAGGCCAGACCCAGGGCGGGCGCAGCCGCCTCGGCGTCGCACCCCAAGAGCTCATAAAACTCCCCTATGCGGTAGAGCAAAAGGGCCCCAGGGTGCTCGGCCTCCACGCGTGCGCGCAGGGCCAGGTACTGCGCCATCATGGGCGTCCACCCCTGGGCCAGAAAGTCTGCGGGTTTTTGGGGGGACATGACCCGGCACCATACCCCGCCGCGCGGGGCAAAAAAACCTGTAAACAGGCCGCGCGCCCGGAGCGGGCGATGGGGATCGAACCCACGGCCCTCAGCTTGGGAAGCTGATGCTCTACCACTGAGCTACGCCCGCTTTCGGCGGACCCTCATACACCTCTGCGGGCGTGCGGGCAAGACGCCCCACCCCCATAGACCTATGGGCCGCCGCTGTGAGGGCCGGTGACAGGCTGGGAACCTGTTGCACCGCACGGGCGTTTGAGGGAATATGCAGCCCATGTTGGCCCGCTGGTTTTCTCTGTGCGCGTGCGCGGCGCTTTTGCTTCTACCCGGCCTGGCCGCGTCTGCGGCAGGGGGCCCGGACCTGCTTACGCGGTACACCGCCCCCCTGCCTGCGCCGGAGAACCCCCTTGCGGGCTCGGCGCTGGAGGAACGCACGACCCTGAAGGAGGGCGTGGCCCATGGAGACGCGACGCTGGCGTTTTCTGTGCGCGTGCCGCGCGCCTGGAGTGCAAAAACGCCCCTGAGCCTGCCGGGCAGAACAGCCATGACCGACCACGTGCCGGAGGAGGTGGCCCGGTGGGAGGGGCCCGTGGTCCCTGGCGGACGCTCCGTTCTGACGGTTAAGACGGCGCAGCTTCCCTATCAGATGACGGCGGCGCAGTGGCTGCTCTACGAGTCGCTGACGAACAGCTTCACCCTGGAGGGCTTTGCACCGGAGGGAGACCGCGCGGTGCAGGCGGCCTACATCACTTTCCAGGAGGGGGGGGCATTCGCGGTCCGCGCCCGGGCGCAGGTGAGCGGACGGCACATCCTTGTCGCGCGATATGCCGTGCCGGTGGAGCGGCGTGAGGCCGAGGGGGCCATACAGGCCGCAACGGTGAACAGCTTCTCCCTGACCAACCCAGCCCCAGGCCCGACGGAGGCCGTTAAGACGCACCTTCTCTTGGACATAGGGCGGTTTGTCTACCCGGCCTCGTGGCGTCTGTCCGCCCCGCCCGTGCGGTCCATAGACCGCATGACTGCCACGCTCCATAGCCTGAGCGCGGATGGGTCCCTGGCAGGCGAAGTGCAGCTTGTCCTGCTCTCGCGCTACGCTGGCAAAACTCTGGCGGAGGAGGTGGAGGCGCTGAGGGTCAAGACCCTGGCCGCAAGAAGTCTGGCCCTGGGGGGGCTGATTTCGCCTGGGTCCGAGATGCCCCGCGCGCCGGGGATTCAGACGCAGGTGGTTGAGGCCTATGCGGCCACGGCGGGGCAGGCGCAAGAGGGGGGTAGGCCCCTGGTGCCGCACGAGTATTGGTTTGCGGTGGGGGTGAGCGGGGATTACCTCTACATCGCCACGCTCCTGACCCCTGCGCGGGAGCAGCACTACTTCGCCTGGGCCCGGAATGTGGAGACGTACCGGTTTATCCTCTCGGCCTTCGGCCCGCAGGAGGGCGCGCGCGCCGCGCCGCCGGGATGACAAACTGCCGCGCGCGGTGTAAGAACGCCCCATGAAGGCCCTGCCCGACCTAGACCTCAGCGGCAAGACCGTCCTCCTCCGGGCGGACCTGAACGTCCCGGCCTATCGGGGTCGCGTGACCGATGCCACCCGCATAGACCGCCTCAGGCCCACCATAGACCTCCTGCGCGCGCGCGGCGCGCGGACTCTCATCCTCTCGCACTTCGGTCGCCCGGACGGGGAAGAGCACCCAGAGATGTCCCTGGCCTTCCTCCTGCCCGTTCTGGAGGACCGGTGGCGCTGCCCCGTGGGCTTTGCGCAGTCCTGCGTCGGGTCCCGCGCGCGCGCGCTGGCCGAGACGCTGGGCCCCGGCGGCGTGGGCCTCTTAGAGAACGTCCGTTTCCACAAGGGGGAGGAGGCAAACGAGGCCGCCTTCGCCGCGCGCCTGGCCGAACTGGGGGACGTATTCGTGAACGACGCCTTCTCCGCCGCGCACAGGGCTCACGCGTCCACGGAGGGGCTGGCGCACCACCTGCCTGCCGTGCCGGGCCCCCTCATGACGGCCGAGCTATGTGCCCTGGAAAAGGCCCTTGAGAATCCCCGGCGCCCCGCAGCGGCCATCGTGGGCGGGTCCAAGGTCTCCACAAAGCTTGGCGTTCTGCACAACCTCATCCGCCGGGTGGACCTCCTCGTCCTCGGCGGGGGAATGGCCAACACATTCCTGGCCGCGAAAGGCCTGGGCCTGGGCTCCTCCCTGGCAGAGCGGGGTGCGGCCGAGCAGGCCCGGACTGTTTTGAGCGCTGCGGACAAGCGGGGGTGCGAGGTACTCTTGCCCCGAGACGCGGTGTGCGTGCAGCAGATACGCGAGGGTGCCCCCGCGACAATTTTCCCCGTGGACGAAATACCCGATGGCTGGGCCGCTATAGACCTGGGTCCGGCGAGCGTTCAAGCCGCGTGCCAAAAGCTTGGGTCCTGCCGCGCGACCCTGTGGAACGGACCCATGGGCGTGTTTGAGATAAAGCCCTTTGACGCTGGGACCACGGCCCTGGCCCGCTGCGTAGCGAACTTCACCCACTCTGGGCAGATGATCTCCGTCGCAGGGGGGGGGGACACCAACGCCGCGTTAGAGAACGCCGGCGTGGTGGGCGCGTTCACCTATCTCTCCCTCGCGGGCGGGGCGTTCCTGGAGTGGCTGGAGGGCCGCACCCTGCCCGGCGTGGCGGCATTGCAGGCGTCCAGCGCGGCAGCGTGAGTTCGGCCTTGAAACGCCACGGCCCGGGGGGTACAAGAGCCCCCAGGCGGGCGGTTAGCTCAGCGGGAGAGCGCTGCCTTCACACGGCAGAGGCCACAGGTTCAATCCCTGTACCGCCTACCACCCTTTAGGATTCGCGCAGCATCGCCGTCACGGTGGCTTCGGCGGCCACAGCCTCGTCAACGCGCGCAACGGCGTCAAAGCGCCACACAGCCCCCCTGGCATGGGCCTTGGTCGCGGTGATGTGGAGGGAATCTCCCGGCACCACGGGGCGGCGGAAGCGGGCGCGGTCTATGGCCATGAAATAGACAAGACGCCCCCGCGCGTCCGCGCCCAGGGCGTCCACGACCAAAAGAGCCGCCGTTTGGGCCATGGCCTCCACGATGAGAACGCCGGGCATAACCGGGTGGCCAGGGAAGTGCCCCTGGAAGAAGGGCTCGTTGAAGGTGACGTTCTTTAGGGTGGTGATCTCCTCCCCCGCGCGGATGTCCAGCACGCGGTCCACCAAGAGCATGGGGTACCGGTGGGGCAGAGCTTCCAAAACCTGTGCGATGTCCATGGGGCTATGTGTCCTTTGTCATCCGAGCCAAGGTGGCAATCTGCCGCATAAAGCGCCGGATGGGCAAGGCCGGAGAGCCCATGACTTCCGCACCGGGGGGTACGTCGCGCATAAGACCGGACTGCGCGGCCACGCGGGCACCCGCGCCAATGGTGAGGTGCCCGGCCACGCCCACTTGCCCGCCCAGCGCGGCGAAGTCCCCCACGCGGGAAGAGCCAGAGACGCCGCACTGCGCGACGATAACGGCACCCCGGCCCACGACCACGTTGTGGCCGATCTGCACCAGGTTGTCTATCCACACGCCATCGCCGATGACGGTGTCTGGCCCCGCGCCCCGGTCTATGCAGGTGTTCGCGCCGATCTCCACGTCCGCGCCGATGAGTACGCGGCCCAGCTGCGGCACCTTTGTGTGGCCGCCCGCGCCCATGGCGAAACCGAAGCCGTCCTGCCCCACGCGCGCGCCGGGGTAAAGGCGGGAACGCGGGCCAATGATGGCGTGGGAAACGCTGGCCCCCGCACCCACGCGCACGCCCGCGCCCAGGACCACGCTGGGGCCGATAACCGCCCCGGCCTCTATCCAGGCGTTTTCGCCTATTTCCGCGCCGGGGCCGACAACGGCGCAGGCCTCCACGCGCACACCGGGGGCCAGTGTGGCGGCCTCGTCCACCACGGCGGCGGGGTGCACGCCCGGCTCCGGCTCTGCGGGGGGGTACAGAAGATCCGCCGCCCGCGCATAGGCCCGGTAGGGCTCCCCGGTGACAAGGGCAGTGGTGCCCGCAGGCACGGCGGGGGCGTCCTTTGGGGAGAGAAGCACGGCCCCGGCCCGCGTCTCAGGCAGCTGCGCACGGTAGCGCGGGTTGTCCAAAAACGAGAGGTCTCCCGGCCCGGCTGTGCTTAGGGCCGCCACACCCGTGATGACACGCGCCACCTCACCCTGCACCTCCGCCCCCACGGCGGCAGCCAGACCGGCCACAGTCTGAGGCTGCGCGGGGCCGAAAAAGCGGGGGTCTGGGGCCACGCGGCCTACTTGACCTCCATTTTCACGGAAGGCAGCGTCTCATCCAGCACGGCCAAGACATCTGCAGTGATGTCCAAGTCCTCCGCCACGATGACCACGCTCTGCCGCGTCGTCACGAGGGCATAGCCCCGCTCCTGTCCCATCTCTTTGGCGATGCGCACGACCTCTTGCCGAAGTTGGTCCAGCGCCCGCCCCAGCGCCTCATCCAGGCCCTGCTTCTTTTTCAAAACAGTCTCCCGCGCCTGGGCGATCTTTTTCTCAAACTCCGCCCGGCGGGCCATGAACTGCTCCCGCTCGCCTGCGTCACGGGCCTCGGCCAGTTTCTTTTCCAGACCCTCCAGGCCCTTTTCTTCTTGTTCTACCTGCCTGCGCAGGTCTTCCCGCGCGGCATCCACCTGAGTCTCCAAGGCCTTTCCGGCCTTGGAATTGGCAAGGATCTGCTGCAGGTCCATAACGGCCAGGCCCTTAAGCACCCGCGCCGGCGCATCGCTCTCCGCCGCAACCATAGCCGCGCCTGTTTGGGGCGGGGGCGGGGGCAGGTTTGGCCCCACAAAAAACAGAGCAGCCGAAGCCAAGACACCGCCCACAAGGCCAAGGATAAGGGAGGCGGCGGGACCGCATGCGGTTTTGGTAGCAGGAGTGCAGCAGGCTTTTTCGTCGGTCATGATTTGTATGTCCTTTCGGGTTGTATGGGGTCCCGAGTCGTACCACATGCCGCGCCCGCGTGCTATAGGGGCCCCATGCCCGCCATACCCGTCAGCGCCATCGTGGTGACGAAGAACGAGGCCGCAGCTCTGCCCCGGTGCCTAGCCGCGCTGGCTCCGTTTGCGGAAGTTCTCGTGGTCGACTCCGGGAGCACGGATGCCACACGCGAGATTGCGACAGCCCACGAGGCGCGAGTCGTGGCCTACACGTGGGACGGGCTCTACCCCAAGAAGCGGGGGTGGTGCCTCGCGCACCTGCCACTGGCGCACGACTGGGTGTTCTTCGTGGACGCAGACGAGGAGGTCACGCCAGACCTGACTGCGGCAGTTGCGGAGGCGGATTTTGCAGGCCACGCGGGGTTTTTTGTGCGCGGGCGCTACGTCTGGGGCGGGCGGGTGCTGCGGCACGGCCTGTTGAACGCAAAGCTGGCCCTGTTTGACAGGCGTTGCGTGGGCTTCCCCGTGGTGGACGACCTGGGCCTGCCCGGCATGGGTGAGATAGAGGGCCATTACCAGCCTGTGGTCCTTCCGCACGCGCCGCGCACGCGCATAGGGACGCTTAGGCCCGCCTTGCTGCACCACGCGTGCGCAGACCGGGCGGCGTGGGACGCCCGGCACGCGCGCTACGCTGCATGGGAGCGGGGGATGAACGCGCGCCGGGCCTGGCCCCGAGACCCCCGCCCGTGGCGGGAGGCCCTGAAGCGCGTGTTTCGCGCCGCCCCGTGCCGGGATCTTCTCGCCTTCGTGCACAGCTATGTCTGGAAGCTGGGCGCTCTGGACGGGCGGGCAGGGCTGGATTTCGCCCTGGCCCGGCGGCAGTATTACCGCATGATCGCGCAGGAGGGGCAGACGTGAGGCTAGCCCCCTACTCCGCTGCGGTGGCGGAGTCTTCCCTCTGCATTTCTTTGCAGGCTTTGCGCTTTTTCTGCATGTCCTGCATGGCACCGCGCCGCTCGGCAGCTTTGGCCTCAAACTCATCAGGCGTGACGGCACCATCGCCATCGGCGTCCAGCATCTGGAACTTACCCGCGTGGTGCGCGTCAAACTCGGCCTGCGTCACCTGTCCATCAGCGTTGGCGTCCATGGCCTCAAACATCTTCTGGGCGTATCCGCCAACCTTGTGATGGTGGTGCTCGAGGTGATTCCCTGCCAGGGCAGGGATGGACACGGCAAGGGCCGCAGTTGACAAGGCGAAAGCGAAGTAGTGTCTCTTTTTCATGGGTCTATAGCTCCTTTTTTGAAAACCATTACGTTGGGTGGGGCGCTAAAGTCGTCCTTCGCCCGCCTACTTGTGGTGCACCACAGCGAACCCAGGCTAGAGGCCGCAGAGAGCGTTTACCGTGCCCGCGATAGCGCGTCCACCTCAGAGACATCCAAGACGCCGTCCCGATTCAGGTCGGCTAAGATAAAGTCTTCCCCCGGATAGGCTGCGGCGAACTCGTCGGGCGTGACGGCACCATCAGCGTTGGCGTCCATGGCGGTGAGGTTCATGTCCTTCGCGCCCATACAGTCCCTGGCGTGCGCAGGGGTGGCCAGAAGGAAAAGAGTGGTCACAGCTAGGGATAAGACGTAACGCGTCATGAGGTGTCCTGGCCCATACAATTAAAGTGGGCAATAAAGTGGGCTACAGAAAACTACTCAGCCACACTGTCAGAGATGTCCTCGTGTTCGGCGTCGTGGCCGGGCTCAGTGTGCATCTCATGCTCGGTGTGGGCCTCGTCAGTATGCACGACCTGGTGGCCTATACCTCCGTGGCCAGCGTCTTCAGATTTAGAAACGTCGGGCGAGGCTGGGTGGATCATGCTGTTCATGCTGTGAACTTCGTGGTCCGTAGCAAAAGCGGCGCCAGGCAGCAGGAGGGCGGCGGCGGCCAGAGTAAGGGCGAAACGGGTCATGGGTGTATCTCCTTCAATTTTTTGGTTTAGGCGTTCAGTGGTCACCACTTACCGCAAGTGGCGAACCGTGGCAACTCTACGGCTCCGCAAAGTCAAAAACAAGCCGGTGCGGACGATTTTTTTTGGGGCGCAAGGCCTCTGTTCTTAGCAGTTTTGTGTTGTTTCTGAGTTCTATGGCCACCTGCGTCCCGCTGGGTCCGGTTGTGGCCGCATATCTTTCTATGTGCGCACCCTGTGGGGCCTCTCGCTGCGTGGGCCCGGCCCAGCCCTGCGCACTGGGCAAAGTGACGAGCAAAACGCCCTCGGCCTCGTCCAGAACCTCCTCGTGCGCCATGGGGCCGTCCAGATCCAAGACCAGACGCGTGCGGCCGGGGTGCATCCCGACTCTGGCCCTCAAGACCTTCGTGCCGGGTCCGGACGGGGCTTTTTTGGCCTGGGGCGCGACCTCTGCCTGCGGCGCGACTGGCGCCTTCAGAAGCTGCGGCGCGGGCAGGGCCAAGGGGGGTGCCTCCCGCCGCGCGGCCACGGCCTTTGCGGCGGCCTGCACCTGAGCGTCCGCATAGGCCATACGCGCAAGCGGGGGCAAGAGAGTGTCCATGTCCGTTGCGAGGGACGCCACCTCCGCCTCCAGACGGTCCAGGCGGGCTTCCGACGCGCCGCCGGGAGGGGGTGGTGCCGCGCAGGCGGCCAGGACCAAAGAAAGTGCGAGGCAGGGGAGGCGACTCATGCCCCCAAGACTACCGTACCCTGCCCCAGGTACCAGGCCGCCCTGGCCTGTTATCCCCTAGTATTTTACACTGCAGCCATAGGCCCGCGTCTCAGGCGTTTCCACGGCCCGGCCCTCAGACAAATCTTCCAATGCCGCCAAGGCATAATTCCCTGCGCCCTCAACACTCTCCGGCGCAGAGCTGTCGTTATCATCGATCGCTCCGGCGTAGGCCAGGACCCCGTCCTTATCCACAACAAAGATGTGCGGTGTCACCTTCGCGCCATACAGGCGGCCAAGATCCCCGCTTGGGTCCAGCACATAGTGTGTAGGCGCGGCCCCCTGCCCGGCCACCCATGCCTGGGCCTCCTGCGCTGTGAGGGCCCCCTGTTTGCCGGGCGCTGAAGAGTTAATGGACACCCAAACAGCCCCCATCTCAGAGGCCTTGGCCTGTATGGTTTGCATATTCCCGGTGTCGTAGTGCTTTTTCACAAAGGGGCAGTCCGGGTTGGTCCACTCCAGGACCACGGGCTTGCCCTTGTGTTCGGCGAGGGAAAAGGTCGCGCCGGTGATGTCGGTGGCGGTGAAGTCCGGCGCAACTTGGCCAGGAAAACCATGGGGGGAATCGCCAACAGCCGGAGATGTTGCCACGGCGGCGGGGGCTAGGGTGACTAGTGCAATGCATAGGGTCAAAAGGCGAGTCATGGCGGGGGTCCTCCTGCTTGGTGGTTTTCGTGACCGAGCACGAGGGTAGGGCGGCGGCAGGGGCGTTTCAACCCCACCGCACCTGGCCTATGTGTTCGGCCCCTGTGGCAAGCATCACCAAGCGGTCCAGCCCCAGGGCCATGCCTGCGGATTCAGGCATCCCGCTCTCCAACGCGGCCAGAAACGCCTCGTCCGGGGTGTAAGAAAACCCGTATAATCGGTGCTTTTCTGCGGCGTCCGCGACGAAGCGCGCGCGCTGCTCCTCTGGGTTGGTCAGCTCTGAAAACCCGTTGGCCACCTCCATGCCGCATATGTACAGCTCCGCCCGCTCTGCCCAGCGGGGATCGCCGGGTGCGAGGCGGGCCAGGGCCGCCATGTGGGCGGGGTAGTGTGTCAAGACCGTGGGCGCGGGCGAGCCCAGGCGCGGCTCTATGTGCTGGGCCATTACGGCGTGGAAGATGTCGTCCCAGCCGTCCCCGTCCGCGACACGCACGTTCCTGTTGCGCGCGGCCGCTGCCAGGCGGGGCGTGTCGTTCAGGCAAGAAGAAAGGTCTATATCCACATATCTCTCAAATGCTTGCGCGACAGTTATAATCTCCCACGTACCATTTGGGTCGCACGCAAGGTCTTGCGTGAAGAACGTCTGCGATACTGCGCATAGAATGTCTTTGCAGTCCTGTATAAGAGTCTGATAGTCCTCATGTACTCGATACCACTCCAGCATCGTGAACTCCGGCGCGTGCCAGGGGCCCGCGACCTCCCGCCGCCACACGGGGCCCAGGGCGTAAATGCGCTCCCACCCTGCGGCCAGAAGCTGTTTCATGTGAAACTCTGGTGAGCAATGCAAAAACCCGCCCGCCTCCGGCACCGCAAAGCCGTGAACGTGCACGTCCATCGTGGGGCACGGGACCACGCACGGCGGGTCCACCTCCGTAAACCCCCGCGCGTCAAAACGCGCCCGCACCGCGCGCACGGTACGTGCCCGCGCCTCCAAAAAGGGGCGCTTATGACTTTCCTGTATTGCAGTCGAGGCTGTCACTTTTCTGATGTGAATTTTCTGTAGAACATCCATGGAGTCTCCCACTTAACCTGGACATAAAAATCAACCCCAAGCCCAAAAAAAGTAGTCGCTCTGGATGTACCTCTGGTGGCTCTGAACTGTGTTCCCCTCCAAAAGCAACCGCATCTGTTGAGACGGCGGATCCTGCAGCCTCCTGATCAGCCGCCGAGGCAGAAACCGGTATATGCGCGCACATCAGCGCAGCAGCAAGGAAAAGTCTCCTTAAACTTTCAATAGGGCGCATAATGCACAATCTCCCCATGGTTGTGGTCATAAAGCGGGCTTGCCGCTGCCCACTGTATAAATAATCGCGCACAGCCGAGTCAACAAAAAAACGCGCCGGCGTACGCAAGGCCACATATCCCCGTTATCCACAACATTTGGTCCCTTGACGCCTGTGGGGACCCTACATATGGTGTCCATAGCGGGTTTGACACAGCCCAGGCCCGTCCCGCCTACTGACACATCACGATTCTGTCCGTGACCCTACGAGAAACCTGTATAGAGAAAAGGAGGCCGCTATGCCTGCCGCGCCGCTACGCCACACTGAGACCGAAGAGAGCAACATCATCCCCCTGCACGGCGACCGTGCCACAGACGTAGACTGCACCGCCGCCGTCGCGGAGTATATCTCCGGCTCTGACTGGCGAATCAAGGCCAACGCGAACACGGGGTACTCCAACGCGGGCCTCATCAACAACATCGCCGGAAAGGTCATCGCAAACTTCTGGCTGGACGCAGTCTACACCGCAGAAGAGGGCCGCGCGCACCGCACCGGGGCCTACCATATCCACGACCTGGACTGCCTCACGGGCTACTGCGCGGGGTGGAGCCTGCGCGCCCTGCTCAACGAGGGCTTCAACGGCGTGCCGGGTCGCGTGGCCTCCCGCCCGCCACGGCATTTCCGCGAGGCCCTGGGCCAGATGGCCAACTTCATGGGCATTTTGCAGTCCGAGTGGGCCGGCGCCCAGGCGTTCAGCAGCTTTGATACCTACCTCGCCCCGTACGTATTCCGCGATAACCTGCCCTATTCCGAGGTCAAAAAGGCCATCCGGCAGTTCGTATACAACCTGAACGTCCCCGCGCGCTGGGGCCAGTCGCCCTTCACCAACATCACCCTGGACATCACGCCCCCAGAAGACCTGGCCGAGCAGTTCCCCACGTACAGGGACGCCCACCTGTTCAAGGGGCTGGCGTGCGAAGACCTGCTGGACAAGGCCCGCAGCCGGGACTTTGGCATACGCTCCCTGGAGGACATGACGTTCGGCCACTTCCGGCCAGAGATGGAGATGATCGTCCGCGCATACTATGACGTAATGACGGAGGGCGACTCCACCGGCACGCCGTTTACCTTCCCCATCGCCACCATAAACGTGACCGAAGACTTCCAGTGGGACGGTCCCGTGGCGCAGGCGATCTTTGAGAACACCGCCAAGGTCGGCTCCTCATACTTCCAAAACTTCATCGGCTCCCAGTTCAAGCGCGACGAGCACGGAAACAAGGTCCCCAACCCCGAGGCCTACTCCCCCGGCGCCGTCCGCTCCATGTGCTGCCGCCTCCAGCTGGACCTGCGCGAACTCCTAAAGCGCGGCAACGGCCTGTTCGGCTCCGCCGAAATGACCGGCTCCCTGGGCGTCGTCACCCTCAACATGGCCCGCGCCGGCTTCCTGTTCCAGGGCGACGAGGACGGCCTGTTCGCGGAGGTGGACCGCCTCATGGACCTGGCCCAGGGCTCCCTGGAGAAAAAGCGCCGCTTTGTGCAGGACATGTACGACCGGGGCCTGTACCCCTACACCGCCCGCTACCTCCCCCACCTGCGCAACCACTTCTCCACCATCGGCGTCAACGGCATGAACGAGATGATTCGCAACTTCACGCAGGACGCGTATGACATCGCGGACCCGCGCGGGGTGGACCTCGCCCTGCGCCTCCTGGACCACATGCGCGCAAAGCTCCAGGCCTACCAAGAGGCCACGGGCAACCTCTATAACCTGGAGGCCACGCCCGCCGAGGGGACGACCTACCGCTTCGCGCGGGAGGACAAAAAGCGCTACCCCGGCATCCTCCAGGCCGGCGCGGGGGAGAACGTCTACTACACCAACTCCTCCCAGCTGCCCGCCGACTACACCGACGACCCCTTCGTCGCGCTGGACCACCAAAACGCGCTGCAGTGCAAGTACACCGGCGGGACCGTCCTGCACATGTACATGGGCGAGCGCATCTCCTCCGCCGAGGCGTGCAAGCGGTTCGTGCGCAAGGTCATCTCCGAGTACCAAATCCCCTACATCACCATAACGCCCGTGTTCTCCATCTGCGAGAGGCACGGGTACCTCGCCGGGGAGCAGCCCACCTGCCCCCACTGCGGGGCGCAGACGAAGGTCTGGACCCGCGTGATGGGCTACTTCCGGCCCGTGGACAGCTTCAACACCGGCAAAAAGGGCGAGCACGCCGAGCGGGTGCACTTCCGCGAGGAGCGCGTGGACACCGGGGATATGTTCGCGGCGTAAATTGTCACCCCGGCGAAAGCCGGGGTCGGATGCAAAGCAAAAAGTTAAGAGAAGGGGGCACAAAATGAGATTTTGTTATGTTGATGAAACGGGAACACAGGGAAAAGACAATGTTTTTGTTATGGTTGGAGTTATTATAAACGAAAAAAAACTTCATAAGTATTCTCGAGAGATAGGATTACATATCCGAGAACTAGGAGAAAAATATAGTAGACAGAACCAAACAGGCTTTAAAGAAATAAAAACGCACGCTCTTCTTGAAGGAAAAGGAGGCTGGAATAAAGTAGATGCAAATACAAGAAAGAACTTTTGTTCTAAAGTCTGTAGGATGGCGAAATCTATACCATTAGATATAGTTGTTTCATGTATTGATTTTAATGAATTTAGTGATTTTAAAGAACAAAATAACCCTGAACTGCCAAAATTTACAGAAAGATATTGGCAGCTTTCGGCAGTACAAATATCGTTAGAAGTTCAGTCCCTTAATCAAGGAGAAAAGAGAAACAAGGGAAAAACTTTACTTATATTTGATCACAATGAGAAGGAATCAAAGAAGCTAAGTAGCTTTATATTTGAACCAGATGAGTGGATAGATGGATATCTTGATAAAGAAAAGAACAAAACATTATTAAATGAGATAATAGATACAGCATTTACTATACAATCAGAATATTCAGGACTCATTCAAATTGCAGATTGTTATGCATATATTATCAAAAGGTACCTTGAAATCAAGTTTTTTAAAATGCGTGCTTTATGGGACAATAATGAAGGTGGGGAAAGTGCATACATAGAAGGGTGCATTCAACACCTCAGAGAAAAAATTAAGTGCAATAAACGCGTTTGGGGCAAAAAGTATAAAAAAAATATTCCTCCGATTGATTTGTATCGAAATCTGGCACCTTCTGGATTTATAGATTTCATGCGTGGGGAGGCTTGAAAACGTTAGACAAAAAGTTTCCCCCACACCCACACCACATAACCCCCTCCGTTCGCTCTGTGCGCTCTGTGGTTGACCACAACACCCCGGCCCGCAGCGATCGCCGGGGTGACGTGGGCGGAGGGTGCCATAATGCGGAGCGCGGGGCCACCAAGGCGGTATCTGGGCGGTGTCTCAGCGGTGGCCCAGCGGTATCCCGGTGGTGGCTGGGCGGTATCTGGGTGGTAGCCAGGCGGTATCTGGGTGGCAGCAACTTTTGGCCGATCCAGGCGAGCACAGACCCTTCCCACGCCCTTGACTATACAACATTTTCGCGCT
>JAERIN010000026.1 GCA_016757515.1 Alphaproteobacteria bacterium | reverse complement strand
GAGGGGGGCGGGGCGTATATGGGGGGCTCTGGCAGGTAGCCCGCGATTCCACCAGGTCTCGGGTTCGGGATGCTGTACTGGAGGGGCGTGTAAGGCTTTCCCTGCAATGCCCGGCCCAGTCCGCGCTTCAGGGTCGGCCCCATAGCCCCACGGCGCAGGGCCTCTAGCCCGAGCCCGAGCGGAGCACCTATCGCGGCTCCCATAGGCCCTGCGGCCATAGCGCCTATGCCTGCCCCCTCCACTGTTGCGCGGTTGTATGGCTTCCCTAGGTTGTCAACAAAGGACATTGCCACCTCTTTTGGGCTCCACCCGCGTGGGGCGGCACTCTGCACATACCGCCCGATTGGCCCCTTCGCCTCACGCGCCGCCTTCGGGCCAAGTTGGCGCATAGCGCTCAGAATGTTGTGTTCCCTGAACAAAGTGTCCTGGGTCGCCACATCCTTCACCCTGTCATACAGGTGTTTATTTATAACTCTCCTAAGCCCGAGCGCGGCGTTTTTTAGGGCGGACTCAGGACCCTCTTGCGACAATAGCCGCCCG
Source organism: Alphaproteobacteria bacterium (assembly GCA_016757515.1). Taxonomy (GTDB): domain Bacteria; phylum Pseudomonadota; class Alphaproteobacteria; order Micavibrionales; family Micavibrionaceae; genus UBA10425. The sequence goes on along the minus strand of JAERIN010000026.1, from coordinate 22,045 downwards.
CCGGAACGGGCGCTAAGCAGGGCCTTGTCCAGGGCTTGCCTTGCCTCCAAAAACCCTAGCGGCGTTTCCGGCGCGGCGGCCATGACGTCCTGTATTGTAGGCCAAAGTTTCCTGATAGATGCCTCCTGGTCTCCCACTATGGCAGGGCTTTTCAGGAGGGACTCAACCTCCTTCATCATCTCGCCCATGAGTTCTTTTTTAGAAACCTGAAAATCGCTTTGAAAAAGTTGTCTTTTCAGCCTGTCGTCCAGCATAGAAACAGCGCCGTCCATAGAATGCCAATTGCCAAGCAATGTTTTGTTCTGGCTTAGACCCGGAACATCCATCAGGACGCTGGCCATGTTTGCCTCTCTGGGGGACAGTCCACGCTCAGCCACCTGCAAAAACCCTTTTGGGGCCGTAAGCGATAGGTCAGCCTCCATTTGCTTTGCCGTACCGAGGGGCTCTATCAGATCCTTGATGAACTGTGCCCTGTTCTTCATGGCCTGCGCCGTGCCCGCCCGCTCAAGGGCCCTCCCTGCCCCCGCAGAGGCACTGCCTGCCATGCCAGCGGCGCTCTTCCCGACGCCCGGTATCGGCGCGAAGGTGCCAACGATCTCCCCGGTCGCCCCCAGTGTGCGCCGTGCATCAGGCGGGATGCTCTGCCAGCCGCGCCCGATTGCATCCAACCCTTGCCTCGTTGTGGGCGGCAGAAAGAACGCCTTTGCGCCGCTCCCTACAGCATCCGCGCCAGCCCCTATGGTGTTCACGGCATCCGTGAGTGGCCCTCCCTTGTCCCCCGCGAGCGCAGCAAGGCCGCTCCCCAGGCCATATGTCACCGCGTCCGCCGCGCCCCCTGCGGCGTGCCCCACTGTGCTCCATAGGCCGCCCAGGCCAGTTCCCACAGTGTCCACGGCGTGACGCATGGGTCCGACAACTGGAAGGGCGTACGGCCCCTCACCCTCTTTCGCGCCGCGCACCACATTCTGCTGGATAGCGCCGAACTCGTCCCGCATACGCCGCATGTCATCGGACCATCTATCAAGGCGGCCCTGTTCCTGCGCCTCCGCCGGAGCGGGGGTGTGGGCGGGGGGTTGTGCGGAAAACTGGTTCTGGGCATAACCAAGGACGTCTTGCTCAGACGCGCCTTCCGGTGCAGTGATTTGATACCTATGCCCATCGGGGGCTGTGATTTCATAAGTTGGCACTAATCAAGCCTCCTTATAGACCATCCGCCCGTCTGTGTTTGACCAGGTGCGGGTTGCGCTGTGGGGGCGGGTTGTGTGGTATCTATTGGCCGCGTTGCGGCAGAAAACATTCCGCCCTCTTTAATAGAAGATACCTCTTTGTTGTATTGTTCAATAACCCACCTGTTTTGCTTATCTGATATTTCAAGTATTCTCCTAATTGCGTCTTCATTCATTACAATATTGCCACCAGCAGCTTTCTGTGCATACTCCCTGTCAGCGTCAGAGAGGCCAGTTCCTGAACCAAACTGCTTGATAATTTCTCCCACAGCAGCGGCCCTTTGTGCAATATATGCGTCTGTATTAGAGGACTCGTCTTCTGCACCATTAAATCCCATAGTTTTCAATGCACGGCCAAAAGTAAGCCTTGCATCTCCTGCTGTCCCTGATATGATTCCTTGGTCAAGAATGTTCAAAGCGTTCTGATTTAAGTTAATCAACTTATTGGCATTTATTGCATCCTCACGGAGCTTTTGAACATTTTGCGCGTAGCCCTTTACAAGCTCTTTTTGCCCTTCTGGGTTTACTTGTGCCGCCGCCTCCGCCGCCGCGGCGTCCGCCGCAGATAGTATGTTGCCGGGGCTTTCGGTGGCGGAAGCCGAGTCAGTCTGGCTCGCAAGCAAGGGTGGGGTTATGGCTACGCCAGAGCCTGGAGCGGGGGCATCTGGATCAACCGGGTAGCGCGGGTCGTATGCAGGGTCGTTCAGGGCGGCGAGCCCCCCGTTTGCCATTTCCGCGTTCCGTCTGGCTTGCTCATCACGCGGCACGCCGGAGGGCGACGCCATGTCCGGTCCGCCACCTGGCACACCATACCCACCATCTGCGGGAGCAGGGAGGGGGGTGGCTGAGGAGACATTGGCAAGGCCGCCCATACGCCTATCATAAAGGTCCGCCGTCTGCGCTGCGGCGGCCTCTGCGGCTTGCAATGCCTGGTCTTGGTTGCCAGTTTGGGCGTACACGCGGTCGTATGTGTCATTGTAAGATTTTTGAATTGCCGCCTCTCTCGCCTTCATCACCTCTGTCGGCGCAGCCAAGCCCTCGTTTGCCTCAGGCGCACCGGGTTGCGGGCGCACTATGCCGTCCGGACCCATGGTTAAATCCTGTGATAGATTGTACGGGTTCGCCCGCTTCATTTGCAGGTAGGCTGCCTGCTGTTCCGGGGTCATCTTGTTGTATCTGTCCCACTCGCGGATGGATGCCGGGTCAAAACCGCCCATGCCCGTCTTCGCCATGTACGCCTTACCAACAAGCCCAGGGTCACCAAGCTGCGCGAGGGGCGCGAGCTCTGGGTACTGCTGCGCAAGGGCGGCGAGGCCCTGCTGACGCTCGTAGTCCTGCGCTTGCTCAGCATAGAGCGCCCCGTAGCGCGGGTCGGACATTTGTAGGATATGCCCCAGCTTCCCGAGTGCGCCCCTTTCCCGTACTGGTGTAAATGCCATTTCTGTCTCCTTCTATAACCAGCCAGCGTCTGAAGCGCCCGTCAACAAACCCCCAATGGAGCCAAGGCTTCCAAGTAGCCCCTTAGAGCTGCTGCTGGTGCTTGTTGTGCCCCCATTCTGCGGGAGCGCCCTTATCAAGTTCGCCCAGGCGTTCAGGGCGCTCACGGGGGCTTGCTTGGTTTGGAAGTCCAGCCCACGCTCAAAGCCGCCGATACCTGCCAGGTTTTGCGCGTCCTGTTGCCGCAAGCCAGAAAGCTGGTTCATGGCCATATTCAGGGCGTTGTTGTACTGATTCTGCTTGAACGACCCTATGGCGTTCAGGCGTTGCCGCTCCAGTTCGGACGCGCCCAGGACCTGCCTGTTTGACCCGAATTGCCCGGCGTCCGTCACGGCCTGTTTCAGGAGCGAGTAGTCCCCCTGCGATTGCCGATTTATGTCGTCTATTACATACTGGTCAAAGGGGTTCATAAAGAGCCCCACATCCCGCGATACATCCGCCGCCGAGGTCGGGGCAAACCCTTGCCGGAACATGCCAAAGGCGCTGGACTCGTCCTGCGTCGTGCCCATAGGCCTGAACATGGCGTCGCCCGCTCCACCGCCCAGGAGGCCCGTGCCCTGCGTGGCAAAGCTCGTGAAGGCGTTGCGTATCTCAGGGGGCAGGTTTTGGAACCCGCTTGTTGTCTGCGACTCTTCGCCGCCAAATATGCTGTCCATGAATCCCATTTGCGCTCTCCTTTACCAGCTACTCAACGCCACTCTGCGCCACACCACGCTCCCGGCGTTATTGACGCACACATACAGATACGACCCATCATAATTGAAGTCGCCCTCCCTTGAGCCCGTCACATCCGAAGATGAGGTTGGCACCTTTGCGACTTTACGGCCTTTGATATATTCGTTTGGCAAGTCCAGCCACTCGCGCCTGTCCGCCGTACGCTCGCCAATCATGTAGCGCAGTACATCGGCGATTTGCGTGATGGTCTCGTTCCTTAATTTTGGCCACGGCTTCATCTGCGGCCACCTTCGGCTTGCATCTCTTCAACCCACTGGCCGAGCTGGAAAGCCTGCCCTATAGCCTGGCCGCGCAGCGTGTACTGAAAGACACGGCCTTTCGCCTGGAGGGATATGCGCTCTGTCTTCTGCGTGACTGTGAACGTCTCGTCGTAAAGGGGCTTGGAGGACTGCGGCCATTCCCACGCCTGAACCTGGACTGTGACGGGCGTGCCTATATCGCTACTCTCAAGGGAGAGGACGCTGTCCAGAACGCCCCAGTTATCTATAACATCATCCCCGGTCTGCACGCTGTCCGGGATGAGGCCCGTAAGCGTGGAAAGCTGCGGACCCGTGAAACGCTTAGGGGTCTTGAGGAGCCATTCCATGGCCTCCCCGCCCGCATCGTTGGTAAGCTCGTGCCGATAGGCCACATTGTCCGAGGACACCAGGCGGGGCTGCCCAAACACAGCATACGGCCACTCCGCCGCCGTGCGGTCCATCTCATCAAAGCTCCAAGTGAAGTCGTGCGTGTTGACCCTGGCCACGCGGTCACACTCGTTAGAGTTCGCGGACGGGTAGTGGAACCACACCTCGGAAAACTTTTCATTAAACCAAACAAAGCACTTAGATTTCTGCGCCGTGTTTATGTTTTCAAATACATATTTGAACCCAGTGCTTATATCCCCAGAATTGGACGGGATGACCTCAACATTGCCCCCGGACCACATATAGAAGTTATCGCGCCCCATCCAGTAAGCAACCCCTTGAGAAGCACACCTGGCCAATGGCCCGATGATACCTATCCCAGGGTCAATCATGGTGAACCGCCACACGAGGGCTCCGCCCGTGTACTCCATTAATAGCGTGGCGTTCTCCGTAAAGATGAGCGCCTCGCCCTGTATAACCACATGGGATATAAGGCGCTCTACATCCTCCAATTCATCCTCAAAAACCTGATTTTCTGAAGTGGCCGTCCATACTGTTCTATCGCCTATGTCCGAGGTCTTTATCCTATTTTCCACGCCGCTGTCCCCGAAGGTGACGACGATGTTTTTTAGAACAAAGGCGTAATTTATCTGCGTCGGCGCATTCAGGACGGCGGTTGCCGGTGAGGTGGAGTCCCCGTCCCACTCGTACAGGCCCCCCCCGTTCCCCGGCGTGCCGATGATGTTGTCCCCGAAGCGGTCAAGGTGCCATATCCTGGGGAACCGCCGCGCCGTGGTGGACACCTTGGCCATGCCATACAGGCCCACCCCGTATTTGCCCATGCCATAGCCCTGGCCGTATATCTCGTCCGCGTTCCCGGCGGCCAGTCCGTCCGGCGTGATGTCGTCAACCGCAGAGCCAATCAGGCTGTGCAACTGGGTATTGGAGCCGATGACTGTTCTGGCCTTGCCAGAGATAAGGCCCCCGAAAAGCGTACGGCACTTGCCGTCCAGTGCGTCCCCCTCTTCAAAAAGGATTGTCTGCCACCCGCCCAGTTTTTCGGGTTTACCGCGCACATACCGAATGTTCTGCGATTGCGCGAAGTGGTTGCTGGAAAGCCCTGTGGAGTCCGTGCTGGGCTGCGTACCCGGCAGGAACTGCCATGGTGCATGCACGACGGGCAGGGTGCTCATGTCTTAATGACCCACTTGATGGTGTAGTTTTTGGGCCGCGTTTCTGCGGCATAACGGGGCTCTCCGTAGCCTGATTTCTCCACAATCCCGCTTGTTCCCGTCGTGTTGTACCCGACTGGCGACAAAGACCCGCCGTCATAACAGCTCTGGTCTACCCATTCTTTGTAGTTGTGCTCGTGGCCCTGGAAAGCGTCCTCCTGATAAGAGCCCACGGCGCGGGAGCTATCAGGGTCTAGTCCGCGCCCTCCGTCCAGGCCCCGCAAGAAGCCCCCCCTGAAGTCCGGGATCTTAAAAGTGCTCCCGTCCGCCGCGCCATATGTCGTGCCTATTGCGGCGAAGAGGGCGGCATAGGTCGTGCGGTCTAAGGACGACCCGTCACACTCCAACCACCCGGTCGGGATAGCACTACTGCACGGCCATATCTGCACCATACCGGGCGGCACCAGGTTTGCCGTGACTGTGGCCTCTAGCGCCGCCAGGTCAGCCTCATTTGTGTCGGCTTTGTCCGATACGGCCTTAAGCTCCTCATCAATAGTGTCCATGTTGTCGTTAAGTTGCACGCCCCACAAGTCCTCGTCTGTGGGGTTGTTGACAAGCGGCTTATTGATGGAATAGTTAGCCGTTAGAGTTGGCATTTTTTGTGTTCCTCCAGTGTGCCCACAGCGCATAGACGCACTTGGTGGGGCGAAGTCGTATAGGGTGTCCGGTCTTAGGATGAGGGCCGCTTATAGTGCCTGGAGCAAATCCAAGCTCATCGCAGCGCAGCGCCCACAATTTATCTGGGTCAGGCAAGTTGTGGCCGCGAATAGTGCGCCCATCGCTCTTTCTGGTATATAAACCTTCCTTCGCTATATAATACCAATCTGCTCTGTCTAGCTCATCTGTACATACATATTCTGCTTGCATATTTATCTACACCAAAAATGAATGCACCGCGTTGTGCCCTGGCGCGTTGCGGGCGTTGTTTGTGCGAAGGAGGTTCTGGTAGTCGCGCTCGGCAAGCTGCGCGAAAGTATTGGCCATATCCAAATCCTGGCGCTCGGTGGCATGAATGCGGGAGAGCGTCCACTGCTCTATGATGTCCTCCGCTTGGGTCAGGAGGTCATTGGTGGCCGTATCGTCCGTGCTGTCCGTGGCGAAGGCCGCGTAGTCCTTCACGCCGCGCACAACGGCGGTGTAGGCGCTGTCCGGGATCGGGTGCAGCTCGTAGCCCCCTGCCCGGTAGCAGTACACCCACGGGCGGCCCGTGACCTGCGTATCGTATAGGTCAAACTTGGCCGAGGTGATTTTCTCTACGGCGTAGAGAAGCCCGCCGTCCGTCACATGCACCCCGCCGGGCTCTAGCAGGTAGAGTGTATCGGTAGTGAGCAAAAGAGCCCGCTCCCCTGGGGTCAGGGCAACGGACTCTTCAAACTCAGTGAACCACCAAGGCCGCGTTTTCCAGTGCCGGACACTGGCATTCACGGCCTCACGGATAGCCACCTTGGACACCGCCGTATTGGTCGTGTCCTGGAGTTTTCGCGCTATCCGCGTGGTGAGTTCCCCTAGGGTTGCCATTAGGCGTAGGCCACCAGGACGCTGTACTCAACATCCGCCGTGGCGTCCGCCGCTGCGGTGTTGACGGTCAGCGCAAGCCAGCCATCCCCGGCCGCTTCAAAGGTCAGGCCCTCGTTTTCGTCCACCGTCACGAACCCGCCCGATTGCGGAGCCGCCGAGGCAGATGCGAACGCATCCGGATCGGATGTGCCTTCATCGGAGTCGTAGTAAACGAAACCCAGGCTTACCGTGGTGGAGCCCCCGCCAAAGTTGCCGCAGTAAACGGACTTGTCGTCCAGCTTAAAGCGAGCCCCCTTGTTCACGGGAATAAGGCCCACAATGTCCGTAGCAGCCGTGCCGGAGGGTACCGACACAGTGCCCGTGACCAGGCGTGCAATGCCATCGCGGGTGCCAGGGCCTTGCAGGAAGTCCCTTGCCGTACCGGAGTACTGTGCGGGGACTACATCAGGAAGTGTTAATGCCATAATTTAGGTTCCTTTCTGTTAAGCGTGAGGCGCTGCGTAGGTGGAGATGACAAAGGTGCCGAGGTCTGGGGCATTAGACGGCTGGGGCTTTTTGAGCCCGTACATCATCTTGCCGCAGATACCTAGTAGCTCGGTGTAGTCCAGCACTTCCTCGCTGTACTTAACGGGCACACCTTTTCCGGTGCTTTGTGGGTTGCCGGAGTTCCAGGGCGTGCCGTAGAACAGCGCGTTCTTGCCGACCAACACCGCCCGGCGGACAGTGGTGATGGGCGCGGAGGTGGAGGAGTTGACCCCGTAGGCAATCCGACTGTGGACATATATCTCCACATTGGAATACTCTCCCAGGAACCACGCCCCGCTTTTCTTGGTGAGCGCCTCCACATTCCAGGACTTGCCACCCTCGGCCTTCGCACGCTGGATGTCGTACCATGTACGGGTATCCGTGGAGTGCTTGAGGTCAAAGGCTTGCTCTGGGGAAATCCAGAGCTGGTAGCGCACATTGCCAAGCATCTTGATCGGGTGGCGGTTAGAGTCGATTTTCTCTAGCGCCATATCAATATGCCTAAGCTCAAGCGTATCACCAGAGGACAGGTCTTCATCCTTCACATTGCTGGTACCGGCCCACAGTTGCCGCCCCACGGAGGGAGCCAGCGCCGTGTTGTGGCCCAGCACCGCACGAAGCTTATTGCCGGAGTAGGTGTAGCCGCCGCCGGTGAAGGAGGTGGCCGTGTAGCCCGCGAGCTGGTTGAAGGTAGAGAAGTCAAGGAGTTGCACACAATAGTCTGTGAGCGCCTCCCGGCCCACATCCTGGAAAAGCACCTTGGTCCGTTGCTGGTCCATGGTGTCGTTCCCTGGAACTTCAATTGGCTTGCGGTTGTAGCCGAGCCTCATTGTGAAGTAGCCCTTGTCAATGGCCTCTTCATTTCCGCGCGCCGTTTCGCCCTCCATAATCGGGCCACCCGTGAGCTGATTGACGTGGGCGACTGTGATCTCATCCCCCGTAAATCCGCGTGTCTTGAACTCGGTAGGCAGTGTGACCGCGCCGGAACCAAACAGCGTACCAAACGCCGATTCCTGCAAGGCCTCCATATAGGTTTTGGCTTCCCATAGCTTGACTGCAAGCGCATGGTCAGTCCCCAAGATAGTATTCGCCATAGCGATTTTCCTTTCATGTGTGTGCACGCACAGGCCAGGTCTCCCCGGACTGCGCTACTGGTTAAGATTGAAGTTGAAGCACCACTTGAAGGCTGGTAGGCCACTGCGTCTGAACGGGCGCGACCCCGGTTGCCTTTGTTTGAAGCCGTCAGCAACTACGGCACTGCGTTATAGGCGCGACCCTGTTCACTCTTCCACCGGGATCCCGGCTTCTCGACATTGATCCGGTGTTAGTTGAGATAGCTCTAAGGCGCTCATTCTTTCAATAGCCTCTTTTGTCAAGGCCACCGAACCCGATTTGCCCCCCGCCGCGATTGGCGACGAGGTGGGCTTTTTGTTCTTAAGGATGTTCTTGATGGACGCACGGGGCTTATCTGCCGGGGCCGCCGGGGCCGCTTGCTGCGGTTCAGGTGCGGCCTGTTGCGGTGCGAAACCAAGGGAGAGCCCGCGCTCATACAAAGCCTGGGCCGGGTTGTGCCCAGCGCGGTAGTAGTCGTCCGCTGCTTGCAGCATTTGGGCCTTCATAGCTTGAATGGCTTGGTCTTGCGTAATTGTAGGGTGCTGAGACATAATTCCGCGCACGGCAGACACCTTCATTTGCTGAATGACATCATTATATGCTTTAGGGCTCACTTGCTCCTGGGCCAAAAAAACCTGTTCTTGTTGAGAAAAACCCCGATTCATCCTCATCATGTGCTTCTCTTGCACAATCTCATCCAAGTACGGCTTGTAGGGGGCCAGTTCCGCATCCAAGCGTTGCTGTACTTTCCACTCAGCCCATGCGGCGGGGTCAGCCACCTTGTCGGGCTCTGCGGGGCTCGTGGGGGCTTGTGCGGCCTGTTCTGCGCGCCGTTGCTCTAGTATCTTTTCCGCCATCTCCTGCGCGCGCTTTTCTGCTTCACGCTCGGCCTTTTTGCGGTAGCGGGCCATTTCAGGGTCGTTGCCAGGCTTGGCCTCCTGGGCCTCTTTGGGCTCATCATCGCCCTCAGCGGGCTCAGCCTCGGGGGCGTCGTCCTCTTTGGGCTCGGGCGGCGCAGCTTCCTCTTGTTCCGGCGCATCGTCATGTTCCGGTTGTTCCGCCACATCTTGCTCCGCAGCGGGCTCTTGCTCTATCTGCTCAGGCCCTTGCTCGGCCTTGCGCTTGATTTCCTCAAACTCTTCGTCCATCGCCGTGATGGATTCAGCTAGTGATGCCATATTAGTGCTCCTTTTCTAAACAACAAGGCTGGTTTTTTCTGCCGGAACGGCCAGGCCTTTCATGGTCTCAACGCCTATTTTTTGAGACTCTTCAATGGCCTTGACTGTATCGGCCTCGGTCTTCTTGACCTTGGCCTCCGCCTCTTGCGCCCTGGCCGCAGAAAGCTGCGTATCGGCGGCCAGCTTGGCCATCTGCGCCTGCTGCGTCTGGCCAGTCACCTGCTTCAGCATGTCCTCCAACTTCTTCACATAGGCCGGGTCCACCTGCTGCTCCTGCGGACGCAGCACATCACGCAAAATCCGCTTTGTGCGTGCGTCCAGATTCAGGTCATCCAGGGTCGCCGCGTATACCTGCATGCCCTTTTCTGGGGAGACTTGCAATAGCGCCGTGCCCATCTGCATCAGCATATTGGCCCGCTCTTCGCGCTCCGTGGCGGTCTCGGGGGCGTCGTCTATCGCCACATCGTACTCAGCGTTGATATGGTCAGGGAGCAAAGGAACGATGGTTTCCTGCCCCTCCCCATCGGACACCGCGAACATGATCTGCGAGCCGTTGTCGGCCAGGACGCGCATCAGGTCCAGCATCATGCGGGCGTGCTCGCGCAGATAGAGCGTCTCTGCGTCAAAATAGACAATAAGGGTATTGATGACCTGCTTAATCCGCTGCCTCTGCAACGCCGCCGTTTCCTGGCGATTGTCCGAACTTCCCAGGAAAGACTTATCAATCCCGTTGACCTCAGGCAAAGCATTGTCTGATTCCTGGATAATGTTCTCTAGGCCAGTGGGGGTGTATCGCTCGCGTTTTGGCTGTATCTTCCCACCGGAGAGAGCGCCATCCGCCACTATGACATTCTTGGACGGATGTCCATAATCCTGCTCAAACTTGCGTATGTCGTCCACGGCGGACTCTTCAATAAAGTTGCCACCTTTTGCGGCCGCCGCCACCATGTACATAAACTCAGTAAGCGCCTTGTTGTAGAACATGGCGGGCTCCATCATGGAGTTAACCATGCCAGTCCATATCTTTTTGCGCTCGTTATAATCGCCGGTCTTGAACTTGATAGAAAAACCTTGCTGCGAATCGTTGCGAGACGCATTAAATACATGCTTGCCGGAAAGCGTGGCGCGGTAATATACCTTGCGCGTCAGCTCCAGGAACTCCATACCCTCAAAATACCGGGCAAGCTGCGCCTTGACCTCTGGCGTGCAGGTCAGCACCTCGGCGCGGGGGTCATAGGCAAACAGATCGTCTTGCTCGGCAGGGACGATTGACTCCAGTAGCACCTGGATGGTCATCGCCTCTTCCGGCGTTGTGGCCGCATAGAGCGGGTTGTCCGCCCGGTAGTATTTTTCCAGGTCGTACCACTGGTAAAAATAGATATTCACGCGCCCCTCGGTGGGGTCGCCGATAAAGTCCATGGTCTCGCGCTGGTAGAGAGGATATATGCCCCCGGCGTGCGGGGACTGGACAACCTCCCCATCTTCACGATCCCCACTTGCGGGCTCAAAAACATCGTCCTCGGCCTCAAACAGCTCTTTGGCCGTTTTCAGGTCGTACTCTTTTTTGTAATACACCCACTGCGCGTCCAGGAGGTTTGCCTCGCGGGCCGCCGGGTCATAGGCGCAAGATAGCGGGTCAAGGCGCATCATCTGTATTTCGCCCGCCGGGTCACGGGAGGAATACCCCTCGCCATAGGACATGCAGGTCTCTGTTGCGCCCAGGCCCCCTATCAGCATGTCTTTAAGCGCCCGCGCATCGTGCTGGTCCGCATTCGCGTTGTCCCGCACATAATCGTGCGCCGCGTTGGCGTATGCCGCTTCCAGCGCCCGCTCTTCATCATCTTGGTTGCGCGAGGCAAACTTCACCCGCTGGCGGTTTTGCAGCATGAAACCATGGGCCGCGTTGACGTACGGCTTGACCTTATTGAAAGACACCTCCGTCGTGCGTTTTTGTCCATCCATCCCGCGCGCAACGAAAGTGTCCCGGTAATCCATGAAGTCGCCAGAATAGAACGCTTGGCACTTGCGAGTATTGTCGTACTGCGTACCAAGCAAGGACGCGCGGCTTTTGTGCTCCTTAAATTGCGCGGCTATGTCTTTGTGCGATTTCATGTTTTGAGCCTTATTCGCCCATCTTGGACCAAGTCCCGATCTGTTGCGCGCTTCATATAACTTTCAAATTCTTTGTATTCCTCATTAGTCCATTCATTGTTTTCGTCTTCCGCCCATTTACCTTTAAAAGAACGACGGTCAAAATCACCAAGAGACTCTCCGGGAGAAAGATTAAACGCACGTCTTATCTTATCTATGAAGTTAATATGCTCTCTGCGCTTTATTGCTAGAGGGCAATTGCGCTCAAACACAATATACTCCTCGTCTGTTAATTTGGGATAGGTGTTATGTGCTTCCATTTTACAAAAACCTTTCTGCTCTCCTACTCACCAGTTCATCCAGTGCTCTTTGCCTGGCGATTCCTCAAACCCATAATCTTTTCTCCCTTTTTCTCTGCCTTTCGGCCAAATCAAATCCAAGTCCGGCTCGGCGATACGAGCCAGGGCGTCTAGCATGTCATCATGGACGGGCACCGGGAACGCCGTGTATTCCTGCTCCACAAAATCGCGGACCAAATCGCGGACTACGCCCTCATAATCTGTATAGTGCCAAGTGCGCGGGAAGTAGAATCGCCCCTGTTCAAAGTAGGGTATCAGCCTCTTTATCCTGTCGTTCTTTGCTGTTGTGCCACCGACTGGCTCTATCTCAAAGCGGTAATTCTCTTTCGCCTGCACATCCTTGATATGGTCTATATCTGCCTGCATCCCGACCTTCTCATACCGCACCCCATGCCGGCGCTGCGGCTGCCACTTGCGGTGCCACTCCATAAGCACACGCGCCCGCTCCGTAAGGTTTAGGCGGTCCCGCAGAATATCAAGGACATAGATATTTTGGTCTTTGCCAAGGCCAAGGCACCACATCGCGGTGTAGTCGTTATGTTTTCTTTTTCCGTTCGCTGGGTCTACTAATATGTATTTGTTAAGGCCGCCGGGAAACACCTCGTCATAGTACCGTATCCACTCGCGCTTGAAGCCTTGCGACTCATCCGCCGCCGGGTCCTGTAGCATTTGACATGCAAAGATATATGGCCCTTGCACCCGCCGCTTGGCCGCTATCTCCTCCCGCGTCAAAAGCACGGGCTCCCCGTCCGGCGTGCCGTCCACTGTGGCCGGGTACACGCGCGGGATCGCCGTACCGGACTCCATTATGGAGCGATACGTATCGTTGAAGTGGTAGCGCGTCCCGATAACCCGCTTGGCCCCGCCCCTGGCCCCCAGGTTGTCCGCAAGCTGGAAGGCGCTCGTGGTCTTCTCTATCATGTCCGGCGTGGTGACGCTGCCCGGCACCACCACGTCGTCAAATACCATCAGGCTGAAGTGCTTGCCCGTTGGCATCCCGTCCACCAGGCCCCAGGCCTCCACTGTGGCCTCTTTGGGGTTGGTCGCCCGGCGCAGGATAATCCCGTCGTCCTCGGACCACTTAGGCGCGTCCCGTTGCGGGTTTTCCCACACCACATCCGGGAACACCTCCCGCAACAGATCGTTGCCCTCAAACTCCCGCTTGATCTGTCGCAGGAAGCCCTTGGCAATCGGGCGAGTGTGCGAGAAAATCCCGCATGTCACGGGCTGGACCCCAGGCACATCATCGCCGTGCGTGCAAAGAATATCCTGGATGGTCTTTGCGTATGTTAAAATCGTAGAGTTAAATGTTGGAAGTAGAGATTCGCCTGCCAGATAAAGGCCGCCCTCTACCTGGATACAATTAACCGGAACAGTTTCTATTGGCTCCGGCCTGTAAGTCCGCATCCTCCTTTCTCTCTGTTTGCACCTATCGGCCTTCCTCTTGAGCCTAAAAGGGCAAGCTCCTTCCGATGTCTGAAATTGTCCATACCACGCCCCACTTGCTGCCCGTGACTTTGACGCCCTCATCCCAAGAGAGCGCGCCAGGAATACAACGGAATCAACTAAACTCTCGCCTTTCTGCACAAAATACGCTGTGCCGCGCGTATCGCATGATCCGTCTGTGTCCATTAGACCTTGCAATAAGGCCAAACGATCTTCCGGCGAGGCAAGCAGGTATTGCTTCGGCACATGCTTATTGTTTATGACGCCCATTTCGCGCAAAACTGCGCTAGCGCCGGTTCCTCTCTTTCCGCGTTCGCCTGGGCCGAATATAAAAAGCCCCGTGTTTTGGTTAGACGACTTATGCTCGCGCACCTCGTACCCTGCTGCGCGGACCTCATCTATGATCTGCCTGTCCGTGTACGCACAAGTTATACGATTGCCGCCCGAGTGCCCGTCCCCAAGCCAGGCCCCGAAAACATACGGGTCAATCGGCAAGTCAGCGCTTCCTTTGAGCGGTGCGCAGTGCGGCAACCGAATGTTACCAGAGCGCGTGCTGCGCTTTTCTGTTTCGTACGATACGACGCGCCGACCCTCCCTCCAGTCTCCGATGCGCGTTTTTATCTTCCTTTGGTGCGGCCAAAAATGATCTCCCGCCGCAACAACATCGCCCACCCTAAAACAGTCTGCGCCAAGCATAGGGCCTGTATTAGCCAGAACATGAACAACTCGTCCATCAGGCGAGAAGACCTTATCGCCAGGCACCAGGTCGCCGTGCTTTTTCCACCCACCATCTGTCCAGACTGGCGTATCCAAAGCCAGGGCCTTGTAATGCTCCCTGCTCCACAAGTCAAGGTACCCATCCGGCGCGGCCTGCACTTCATTGCACCGCGCAAAGAGCCAGTCATTGTCTACATCCGGGCGATTGCATATATAGCGTAGAAGGAAAAAGAGGTTATTTCTTGCCAGGCTTCGCAGCACTATCTTTTGTTGCCAGCCCTTCAAGCTCGGAAGATACTCTAGCCACAAACGCCTCAAGCTGCTTCTCGTCCACTTTTCCGGTAGTTTCAAGTGTGCCATCAAGTTTCGCGTCCAGGTTTACATCCGTTTGTTGCGTGGGCTTACCAAGTCCTCTATCCAAGAGAGCCGCCGCAGCCTTCATCTTCTCCTCTATGGTGTATTTCCCATCAATGATATCCACGAAAATCTGTATAGCCTTAGGCGCGTTCTCCCGCGCCACCTCTAGGGCGCGGGACATCTCTGGTGTGACCTTGGCCCGCCCACCGGGATTGCCGGACTGGCCTTTAACAAAACGCCCCATCAGATCACCATCCTCTTTGCGCACCGGATAAAGTCCCGCCGGGGCATGGCCAGGGTGCCGCTGTCCACTTGATCCCCACGCCGCAGCGTCCAGGACCCAGCCGCGCTGTCCACCTGGACGGCCAATCCCTGCCCACGGAAGGCCTCTAGGGCGTCCAAGACATCGGCCTCGGACATCATGCCATCGCCGCCTCGCACCGCGTCCACGGGCCTCTCAGGGGCAGGAACGGACACCTTATTATATGGCACGCGCTCGGCACCCCCAGACTGGCGGTCCAACGCGACCAACGCCCCAGCCATTTTCATCTTTGCGCCCTGTCCCGTGAACTTCCCCAAGCCACGGGCCGAGCACATGGCCCGCAGGTCATCCATGGGCATTTTCATATAGTCACTGTGATTCATTGTACTGTCCTACGCTGTTTTAACCGATACGACCTGCTCCGGAAAGCACGCCAGGCTGATCTCCTGCCCCTCCCCCAGCGCAAAGCCTTTGGTGTGCGCCGTGGCCGTGGACTGCACCAGGACCAGGGCCGTCGCCGAGTCATCGTTGTAAATTCTCGCGTACTCAGTCTGAACCGGGGCCGCGCTGCTGTGGGCACTCGTCCCGCCCAGTGCAACACTTTGGTACGATAGTGCAATCCCATGCACTTTTGCCTCGCCGCGATATAAGCGATGCGATGCAAATGTCACTTTTATGCCCGCCATGCCCTGTTTTCTCCTGCTATCAGAAACAAAAAACCCGCAGATCACTAGCCGCGGGCGCACTTATCACAACTATCACAAAGCATGCCAAACTCTCCGGTAAAAGTCAACACCCCACCGCAAGAATTATCCACAGATTTTGCAGGAATCGCGGGAATGGCCGGGCGGGATGATGGCCCAACCGCTGTTGAGCCGCGAACGCGCCAAGCTCGCTTGCGCGCCGCTGCTCCAGCGGTACCACATTTTTTTGCCTCCGTCAACCCCCCCTTCACTCCGCAACCCATCGCACAAAACTTTTTTCTTACCATTGCGCGTTATTGCGTTTAACCCCTTGAAAGCACGGCACAATATTTTTTGCAAAAGCCTGTTGACACCCGGCAAATTGTGTGCCATACTGGGGTTATAGGGTGACGGATTGGCCGACGCCCGCAGCAAAGGAGGAAGACCATGAAAGAGATTGTTATCTGGGGAACGGCCCAAGGAGCAGAAGATTGGGATGAAACCATTTTAAGTACGACCTGCAAAACACAATCTGACGTAGCCGCGATAAAAGCACGGGCGGCCAAGCATGGATTCAGGAACGTGCGTGTGACCGTTTTGGACTTTAACGCCGCCCCTGACTTTACAAAAGCACTCACCGCCTAACAACCGCAGCACAAGGGAGAAAGACCATGCAAAACATTCAATGGGTGCCAGGGATACGCGCAAGATACGGCGGCAAAGCAACCCCAAAACATATAAAGGCCGCGCAGGCAATCCGCAAAATCCTAAAAGATAACTTCCCTGGCGAAAAAATATACGTGAAATCCGAAAACTCCACAGGCACACCGTCTATTGCTATTTTTATGGGCGGAGAGAGTAAAATAATAAATGGCCAAATAGACCCGGAGTGCCCTCAAAACCTGCTAAGAGACAAAGCAGAGAAACTGGTGGGGCACTTTCAATATGAAGGTTATGATGGAATGCAAGATAGGCGCGACGACATTCCGCAAGTCAAATATATCGTTGTCATGGAACTGGCTTACAAAGCTTATTACGGGATTTAGCCGCCTGATTGCATACCGGTGCCCCGTTCACGGGCGGGGCACTAGCCTGCAATCCCGCAAGGAGAGAAAGGATAAACCACGATGACCACAGACCTTCCCATCTATGACCCGATATTCTGGGGCAACGGATGCCTGATAGCCCTTTTTGACGGCAAGCCGGAGATCGTAGCTAAACTCGCCCCAAGGTACGATGAGTTTTCCATCACGATGACCGCCGCCTACACACCGCCACGCACGCGCAAAAACCGCGATGACCTGTACGAAATGGTCACCAAAGATGACGGCACCATCAGCGCACTGGGGCGCAGCTCGTTCACAGAGCAAGAGGCCCGCTCCATGGCCGAAACCCTGTTTTTCCAAAGCGCCCGCCATGCCGAATACATGAAACTTAAACTCGCAGCATAGAAAGGGACCACACTATGACCACACCACACACAACGGAAAAATGGGACACTTGCGACTTTGGCCTAACTACCATCTTAGAAACAACCGACTTTGGCCTAGCTACCATCTTAGAAACAGCGATGCGCGGCATAGTCGTTCGGAACGAAAATGGTACAGTTGCCTTTATCCCTGGCAACGACAAGGCAGAATGCGAGGCCCGTGCCCGCCTGATAGCCGCCGCGCCGGAGACCGCCGCAGAGCGCGATCAGCTCAAAGCACAGAACGCGGAGTTGCTTGCGTGCCTTGACGAAATGCTTGGAACATACGCAATGGATGACCCGCGATACGGGATGTCTCCCATGAAGAATGTATTCTCTGTATGGGATAGGGCCCGCGCCGCCATAGCCAAAGCAAGGGGGGCACAATCATGAGCAACTTGACTTGGACAGACAAGTCCGGGGAAGAGCACGAAATAGAAGACATGGAAACATCGCATATAGAAAATTGTATGGCGATGATAAAGAGAAACGGCTTTCGGGCGTGTTCTTTCATTGAAGGTGTAGACCCAGATGCTGTTAGAGATTACTATTTTGGCCTTGAAGAGGAAGACTTGAGGCCGGTATACTATACAATGAAAATGGAATTATTTATTAGAAAAGGAGGAATTAAAAAATGACCGCAACCCCCTGGATACCCGCCCCACTGGACCCGCCCTTTGACTTGACCTGGTGGATAGCCCACCGGCACGCCGCCGCAACGCAGAGAGGAGAACAGCTATGACTACACACAAAACGCCTAAAGATGAAGTTCTTTTGGCGCTACACGGAGCCAGGGAAGCGATCGCAGGAATGGCCGCAGCAAGACTGGACGCCGAGCCCGCTTTTGCTGAGGCCCTTGCAGACATAGCAGAGATGATAACAGAAGCCGGAACAATATTAGAAAAATCCATGCAAACCAAAGGAGACCAATCATGACCACGCACCACACACCAACCGTCACAGATTTTATAACAGAAGACGAGAGCATGAAAGTGACCGAGTTATCAAGAGCGCTTAGAGTCACCCTTGCAAATATCATAAAACGTAACCCTGTTATGCATGCGCACGCCAGGACAGACGTTCAGCGCCTTTACAGTATATTGCTAAAACTTTGGGAAGAGCTCGAAAGCTGCGCGACCAATGCATATTTTGAAGAGAACGGAGCGCCGGACAAAGAGGAGTTAGAACACGCAAAGGCAATAATAGACGCCTTTTTCCTTGAACACTTAGAGCCTGATTATGCAGAGCAAATTAGGTTAGAAAAAGTGTCTCTTGGCCAATTTAATGATGCCATCTCCTGCCTGAGGAAACAGGCTTATCAAACAGAGCGCATGTATGAGAAAGACCCCGCCACTCGTTGCTCGGCAGAGCGCATGGGCCTCGCCGCAGCGCTGCGCAGGTGGGGCCTGATAAAAGAAAAAGGAGACCAATCATGACCGACCAACACAACAGGGGCCCATGGGTCCTGGCACCCACAGCCGAAGTGCGCAGACTGCAAAATCTGCTAGGCAGGGCTGTATGGAACACGCAAAGCGACTACATGCAAGCACGCGACATCCTGACCAGGCTTGCTTCCGGAAAGGCACTCACCAACCCTGACATCCCGGTCCTGATGGACAGGCTAAGCGCGGCGCTGGAGGTGATCGCCACAACGGCGCACGACGCCAGGAGCGATCTTTTGGCCCTCAGCCTGACGCTAGCGCTAGAGGGCAAAACCCCAGGGGAGAAAGGAAAATAGCCATGTCCAAAGATGACCATGCCCGCACGGCGCTATCCTGGCTCAACAAGAAGCTGCTGGCCGACCGCCTTGGCCTTCAGCATAGAACAGTTAGGGGATGGGGCACGACCGACCCCATCCCTCACTGCCACCGCCCACTGCTAGAGCGCTTCTGGCGAATCCTGGATAGGACGCTACCAAAATCCGATAATTGCATTCCAACAGGAACAATCCTTCATTTTCCAGAAGGGGCAAATATTCCAATAAATTGGATTAATTGCGACGGGCGCTCATTACTCAGAAAAGATTACCCAGAGCTTTTCGCGGTGATTGGTACAATTTATGGAAGCGAGAACGAGAGAACGTTCAGTCTCCCCATATTCCCAGAATGCTATCAAAGGCAATGCATTAAGGCAAAATAAGCCCCGTGGAGTGGCCTTTGCCCCCTCCCCGGTAGGGTGACACCAGGGAGGGGGTTTTGCCGCATGTGGGGCCCGATTCCGGGCAAATGCGGCCTATCATACAGCCCGCAGCTTGCCCATACCCTTGCGGGACTGGCCCAGGCCAATGGACTTGGCCAGGGCTCTGCGCTGCGCGGCGTAGTTTGGGGCCACCATAGGGTAGTCCTTGGCCAAGCCCCACCGCTCCCGGTAGGCTTCCGGGGTTAGGCCGTAGCGCGTGGCCAGGTACCGCTTAAGCATTTTCAGCTTTTTGCCGTCCTCCAGACACACGATATAGTCCGGCTTCACCGAGGCGCGGATGGACACCGCAGGCTCCGGGCGCGGTTCAGCTTGCGGGGCGTCCAGGTTTTTCAGGGCCTGATAGATCGCCTTTGCAGTGCTATCAATCTCCTCAACTTGAAGAGAGCCGCTAGCTGCTAGGGCCGTAAGGATTTCAACAGTGCTTTCAACGACATCACTCATTAGATGGTCTCCTTTATTAGGTTGTACAGCCGCACCATACGGCTGCATTCTTGGGCTATATGCTCCAAAAGAATAGGGGCGTCAACCCTCTTTTGCGTCTTCAGGCATCAATCTTGTGGGCACTTCTCCCATGGCTCGCATCTGGCTCTCGGAGGGGGGCAAGTCCTTGGCCCGATCGCCCCAGCCTTTCATGCGGACATAGATTTCTAGCCCATCCGCGATAAACAGTGTTGCCGTTCCGGCTTGGTATGGCTTAAGACCTAGCGCCGCGTCCACGGCACCCATCTTGTCCTCCCGCAGGAACGCCACAACCGCAGCGGCCCCCATGGTGCCCCGCGTGATTTGGCACCATCTTATGTAGTCATATTCCAAATCTATCTGCGCCTCCGTCCAGTCCGCGCTACAGCTTGCACGGGGCGTATCGTCGTACCGCATCCGGGACACGGGCAACCCGGACAGGACAAGCCGCCGCCCGGCCTCTATGCGGTCCAGGGCCGTCACTTGCTGCGGGGTCAGGGCCTCGTAAACCCTGGCCATGCTCGCCACCCGCAGCCGCGCTGCGCCCTTCTCCCGGCGTCCGTGCGGTATCTCCAGGACGTAGTCCTCTAGTTCCTTTGCTGTTTTTGCGGTCATTGTGTGGCCTCCTCAGTATAGCGAGTTATATAGTCAGCTAGTTTTTCATCGCTAATTTCGCCCCGAGCGTGCCTCTCTTGTGCTTTTCTTACCAAAAGAGCTTTTAGAGCTTTTATGGTCTGTTCGTCCAAACATCTCTGTGCTTCTGTTCGCCCAAAAAACATTGATCTAAAAAATGAAAATAATTTAGTCATCACTCGGCCTCCTTGTGCGGTTTGCTCCCTGGCAGGGCCCCCATGTCCTTCAAGGCACGGCTAACGGTCCTGGCGTCCATATCCGTTACCCAAGCAATATCGGCCATGGACGCGCCCGCTTCCCACAACTGTTGAAAAACGGCGTGCCGAACCTGGACGATTGCCTTGCCTCGGTGGCTGCCGTCCCACAATGCATCCCATGGCACACCGTGGAAAGCCACAATATCGCGGGCCATGCGGACCAAAAAACGCTCTCTATTCATGCGCTTGTCCTCCCGTATCGCAGTTTGGCCGCCGCCTGGGGCACGATTGCCGCAACCTCCTCTTTGCGCTCTGGGGTGCGCTCCTCGCGCTCGCAGCGCCTGCGGTCAGGGTAGGCGTGGTAGTCCAGGTATTTCTGGCAGGAGTCAGCTATCGGAACGCCGCGTGCGTTCAGGTACCGGATGTACGCAGGGAAATCTCCATCAAAATCGGAATATGTCTTGACCCCACTGTTCCTATTTCTGTCCGCAGCCACCGATGAGGTCAACCGGATGATGTCATGCGGGGTCGGGATTTTTCGCGATGACCGCCGCCACTCTGTGAACGCCGCCTGTATCGTGGACAAGGGAAAGTCGCGCAGGTCCTCCACCATCGCCCCCTGCAAGATTTCCAGTTGTTCCGGCGTCTTCCCGTAAGTGTCCTGCATCGCAAAGCACTGCTCCACTATGTGGATTATTTGCGCCGCTTGGTATGCACCCGAACCTTGCGAGGTTCCTTTGTGTTGCTGCATTAATGCGTGATTGTGTGTCATTGCCTTGATTTCCTTTCTGTGGTTTATCTGCTACCCAATCTGCCTTGAACCCCTGCCACCCCCGGGCGCAGCACTCGGCTAGTGCGGCCTCCAGGGGCCACCCGGCCTTTGCGGCTTCCCGCGCTATACCCTCCAGGGCCGCCGCCGTCACGGGGGCCTTCTTGGCCCGGCGGAGCGCAAGGAAGTCCCCCCAGACCTGGGGCGAAACTCCATCCGGGCATGGCAGGGGTTTTGTGCGCCCCCCCCGTGGGGGGGCTATAGGGGGGTCTGTCTCTGTCTCTGTCTCTGTCTCTGTCTCTGGGTGACAATTCCGTACCGAATCCGTAACGGTTCCGTAACTATCTGTATCTGCTTGAGAATCTAATACTATAAACCCCGCGTTAAGAATCTCCCTCATGGCCGCTCTCACCACCTTTTCTGGCATCCGTAATCTGAACGCTACGGTTTCGTAACCAAACCGTAACGCGCCCGATACAGGGTCTTCATCCTCCGCTGCGAGGAGCCAAATCATGGGGAGTAGCGCACGCGCCTCTGCGGACATCCGCTGAAACTTCATGTCGTCTAAGAGGCGTTTATGGAGGCGTATCCAGGGCGGGCTCCTGTCTTTATAGGACTGAAAAGACTGCCAATTTGGTACCCTGAACATAAAAAACTCTCCTGTAAAGGCCCCTGCCCCTGGTCACGCAGAGTCAGAAGCCATTGCAGAAGAGTCCTTCTGGGCGCGTGACCACCCCTACCCCGCAACCCTACCC
>JAERIN010000025.1 GCA_016757515.1 Alphaproteobacteria bacterium | reverse complement strand
CCCCTCGTGCGCGGCCTCTAGGATGACGGCGCCCGCGCCCTCCTCCCGCGTGGCGGCGGGGGGCGCGCCTGTTCGCCTGGGCCACGCACCGGGGCTCCCTCCTCGCGGGCCTGGACCTGGCCCCCGCGATGGCCACAGAGGCCGCCCGCCTCCACCGGTCCCTGGCCGCCGGCCCCCCCGGCGTGGGGCGCGTGCGGGCCGCCGCTGGCCTCCTGGCCGCCGCCGCCGTCCTGGAGGGCGGCGACCGGTGGCGTGCCCGCGCCCTGGCGGCCCTGGACTCTGCCCTGGACGCACAGGTCCTCCCAGACGGTGGGCACGCCTCCCGCGCGCCGGGGACCCTCCTGGACGCCCTGGCCGCATGCGTGGAGGCCCGTGTCGCCCTGTCCGCCGCCCACGCTGCGGCCCCCCCCTTCCTGGCGGAGGTCATCACCCGCATGGGCCACGCCCTGCGCATGTTTCTCGCCCCGGACCGGGGCCTGGCCCTGTTCCACGGCACAGGCGAGGGCGCCCCCGCGCACACCGCCGCCGTCCTGGCCGCTGCAGGCGCGGGCCCCGGCACACGGGCCCCCTCGTCCCTGCCCCTTATGGGCTACGAGCGCGCCACCCTGGGCCGCGCGAGCCTCCTCCTGGACGTAGGCGGCACCCCGCCCCCAGAGCACGCCGACCGGGCCCACGCCGCGCCCCTGGCCCTGGCCTTCTCCTACGGCCCGGAGCGCGTGTTCACGGCCTGCGGGGCGCACCCCCTGCCCGGCCCGTGGCGCGACGCCCTGACCGCCACCGCCGCGCACTGTGCCCTGACCCTGGGCCACCGGGACTCCGCGCCTTACGCGCCCCCCGCCGCCACGCGGGAGGAGGGCGCGGGCGCCGTCATCCTAGAGGCCGCGCACGAGGGGTACGTCCCCGCCTTCGGCGTGGTCCACCGCCGCAGGCTCTACCTCGCCGGGCGCGGGTGCGACCTCAGGGGCCAGGAGATGCTCACAGCCGCCGCCGGGGCCGGGCCCGCGCAGCCCCTGCCCGTGGCCGTGCGCTTCCACCTCCACCCCCGCGTGTCCGTCGCCCTCATCCAGGGCGGGACCCAGGCCCTCTTGCGCGTGCCGGGTGGCGCGGGGTGGCGCTTCACCTGCGGCGGGGCCGCGCTGGGCCTGGACAACAGCGTTTACCTCGGCACCGGCACCGCCCCCCGGAAGACCAAGCAGATCGTCCTCACCGCCGCCTTGGACACCAAAACCGCCCGCATCCGCTGGGCCCTCCAAAGAGAGGTGGGGTAGGCCCGGCGCACAAAGGCTTGCTTTTTGTGCTTATAAAGGATATAAGGTGCGGCTATGAGTCAGTCTTATGCCGTCAGAGCCTTCTTGGACGCCGCAAAGCCGGAAAATGGGCTTTTGCGGGCTCTCTTGGTGGCGCAGGAGAATGATATGCCATTTTAATGGATATTAGTGCAGATACAAGCCGACTATATGGGCACTGAGGCCGAAAAGGCCCTTGCGCGCGCCCTGGCGGCCTACCGCTTAAATGCGCCGCAAGAAGCCCTGGGGCACGCGGAGGCCGTCCGGCGGATGGGCCGGGCCCCTGACGACGCCTGGGCCCTGGCCTATGTCCTCAAGGGCCTGGCCCTTTGGCATATGGACAGGGGCGATGAGGCACTGACCATATTCAAGGACATCCGTGACAACGCCGCAGACCCCGATCCCTCCACGCCCCTGGGGGCCCTGACTTTCCTCCTGCACGCGGAAGCGATGGAGGCCGGGGGAGATGCGTGCGCGGACAGGGCAGACCATTGTGAAGATTTGGTTTATTCAGTTGATGCAACAAAAAAGGCTCTAGAGGCAAAGGCATTCTGGGTGAAAGCTGCCAACCACCACATTTGGATGGGAAATTCTTTTCGGGCCGGGGTTCTTTGGAGACAAATACGCGAAATGGAGCTTCTCGCCGGCGTGGGTCCGCCCGTATGGACTCCGCCAAAGACTGGCGCGCCCTAAACCAGCCGATAAAACACATGCCGCCCGATGGTGGCCGTCGGCGCGGCCCCTGCGGCCCAGGCCGGTGAGGCCCCGATAGCGTGGTAGTGCGTGGCCCCCCCCGTCGGGTCCGGCAGCGCCCCCGCCAGCGCCCGCCGCGCCACGCGCAGCGCCGTGGCGAAGTACGGGTCCGCCTCCGTCACGCTGCGCACCTTTGCATAGTTCGCGTCCGCCCGGTTCCAGCACGAGAACTGCCACGGCGCGAGGCACACGGAGACCACGTCCGCGCCCCACCAGTACCGGCCCCCGCGCGCCCGGGCCACCGCCACGCGGTTCAGCACCACGCACGCCACCGCCGCCATCCCGCCGGGCCCCTCCCCCCGCGCCTCACCCCACAGGGTCCGCGCCAGCGTGTCCGCCTCCTGCTCTGTATAAAACGCGCGCGCGCGCGCCGTCCCCGGCGCGGGAACGGGTGTCAGTTTTGCCATGATGATGGTCCTTTCTCTCTCTGTTGACTACGTGTTCTCACGCAAGGCGCACGGCCCGCGCCGGCGTATGCGCCGGGCCAGCAGCCCTAACCCCGCTCCAGCCGCGCGGCGGCCAGGGCCGTCTTGTCCAGCTTCGCCTCAATCCGCCACAGGTGCGCGGCCAGGCGGGCCTCCGTCGTGTGCACGTCCCCCTGCGCGGCGTAGGTCCGCGCGGCCTCCAGCCGGAACGCCGCCAGCGCCTCACGCAGCGCCGCCGCCTCCGCCCGCGTGCGCAAGATGAGCGCGAACAGGCCCGCCAGCGCCGGGACCTCTATGGCCGTGGCCCACCAGATGAGGTCTGGAGATAGCTCTATCATGGATGTGTCTCCTTTTTTGCAGAAAAGTGTTGAAACGGCGCACGCCGCGCTGTGTCCTGGGTCGCAATCTGGGAGCGCAGAGACAAAGCCTGAACCCACCAATTAGGACACCGCCCCAGCCGAGGCCCCGCACAACGGCCCATAGCCGAAAACCCTCGCCTTGTGGCCCAGCGTAGCGTACCATGGGGCATGGGCGTACCATCCCCAGTTGTGCCCCTGGCGGTCGTCCTGGCATGCTTCGGCACAACGCTGGAGGCGCTGCGCGCACAAGGGTGCGCGCGTGGGGCGTACCTGACCCTGAATCGCCACGGGGAGTGCGTGCACATAGAGTGGAAACGGCCCGGAGACCTGGAGATCTCCACCGACGCGGGTGGTAAGCTGCGCTTTGGCTATGCAAGAGAGGCAGGCCTCCTGCGCCTCCCCCAGGGGTGCCGCACGCTGGAGGGTCTGCGGGAAACAATAGAGACTTTTGCGCTGCGCCACGAGGGGGCGGGCATAACGGCCGATCCCTTGGTGGAACACATGGCATGTCTCCAGCCCGAGGCGTTGGGCGCCTACACCCCCCTGCTCGCCGTGGCCTAGCGACGCGCTGTGCGGGGCAAAAAGGGGGTTGACGCCGCGTTGCAACGCGCTGTACAGTGCGCTTCCCATTGCTAAGAAAGGAGAAACACAACTATGAGTGACATTCAGTCGGGTATACAACCTGAAACAAGCGTATATGAGTGACATTCAGTCGGGTATACAACCTGAAACAAGCGTACCTTCTGGTGAACTTGCAGGTGCATGGGATCCCAGTTCACCGCCGAGTCTCGCAGAATGCCCCCCGGAGAAACTTGGAAACGCCGAAGCAAAAGACCACTTAGATCTGCTTGGGTCTGTTGACTATTCCCCTGCCAAAAGCCTCTAACAGCACGGACTAACGTTCCCACCCACGCGGGGGCCGACCTTTGGGAAGGCCAGTGGCGCCCCCGCGTGCATCCGGCTGAACGGCTGCGCCAGGGCCCCCGCCACGGCGTCCAGCCCGTCGTCCCCGTGGCTCTCCCCGCCGGCCCCTGGCCGCCAGGCCCGCACCTCCCCCATGAACACCCCACAGCCCAGGACCCGCCGCGCGTGCGCCCACAGCGCCCCCGCCGCCAGGGGCGCGTCCCACGCCTCCAGGATGCGCACAGACTTGGGCCGGGTGGACACGGCCTCCCGCACCCGCGTGCGGACCTTGTGCCGCATCAGGCTCCGCCGCAGATAGCCGGGCAGGAGCTTGCCCATCCCGTTGGTCTCCACCGTGATCGCGGGCAGGCGGTACCGGGCGCAGAGCCGGGCCACCTCGTGGCACTGCTCCATGGCGCGGCAGTCTGTCTCCTTCTCCTGCGGGAGGAAGGAGAGGTAGCGCACCTCGTGCAGCAAGAGGTCCCCCTGGGCGTCGCGGAAGACCACGGCCACGGCGCTCCGGTCCCCGCCCGCGCCGCCGTACGCCGGGTCCCAGAACGCGCTCACGCCCGTCACCTCCCGCCCGTCCAGGACCACGCCGCCATAGTCCTGCGCGAACACGGGCTCCCCCGCGTAGGGGCGCAAGAGGTCCGCGTCCAGGCGGCCAGAGACGAGGGCCCCCGGCTGCAGCATCATCTGCGCCGCAAACGCCGCCGGCCCGGCCTGGGTGCGGATGCGCTCTAGCACCTCGGGCGGGAAGCGCTCTGGCCACGCGCTGCGGCCCGCCGCGTCCAGGGCGGGGATGTCCAGGCGCGCGAAGCCCTCCAGGAAGTCCCCGTACAGGGTCTCGTGCGTGTGCGGCGTACCCAGGTAGAGCTGCCCCCCGCCGGGCACCAGCACAAAGGGGATCTCCGTCAGGCGGCGGCGCAGCGTCTGGCGCGCGCCCGGCGTCTCGCATGTGGAAGGGACCTCCACGTCGTCGCAGATGACCCACTCCGCCCGGCTGCCGGTGATGTTCGCGGACAGGCCCCGTGCCAGGACAGAGGGCTCGCGCAGGCCGGGGGGGCGGGCGACGGTGAACTTGGCGCTGGCCCACGGCTGGGCCCTTGCGGGCTTCAGGTGCGCGGTCAAGATGTGGCGCTCCACGACCACGCGGACGGCGTCCGCCATACGGGTGGCCAGGCCCTCCTCCGCCGCGAGGATGAGGATGCGCGTGGACGGGTCCCGCAGCAGCAGCCACGCCGCGAACAGGCCCGCGAGGGTGGACTTGCCCGCGCCCCGGAAGGCCTGGAGCAGCAGGCGGGGGTCCGGCGCGCGGCTCTGTGCGTCCAGGAAGCACGCCATGCGCAGGTGCACGTCCGGCGTGGGGCTCTGCTCAAGGAGGCCGTTCCAGATGGAGACAAAGTTGGGGAAGGGGAGGGGCATGGCGGTGTCCTGTGTTGTGTGGCAAAAATATGTTGCTTTTGGGTTTTTTTTGGCGTACCCTCGTGCGCACGTTACGCAGTAGGGAGGTAGGCGCGCATGTTGGGTCTTTTGGCCGTGTGGCGGGCGGTGTCTGGGTGCCGGGCGGTCTTTGAGTACGGACACCTGGCGGTGGACAGGCTCGCGGCGGCCGAGGCTATGCGCAAACTGGGCCTGCCGGAGCAGCACATAGACCGCCTGGTCTTTGACCTGGACCCCTACACATGCAGCCACTTTAGAAAAAAAATCTGCGAGGCTCGCATCGATTACTATGCCTACTCTCTATCAGAAGATGCGGGGCCAGATCCTAGAATAGAAAAATCGACTGGTGTGTCATACATCCTTGAATACAATGATTCCGCAAATGGCGGGCCCCATGTTTTGATAGAAATAAACTGTTCTGAAGGTGGCACATACACAGCACAGTTTTTGCATCGGAGGCCGGGCCGAGCAGAAATCTTAGATCCCCTTAAGGCGGGCGAGCACATAACCCTAGACGCCAAGGCTCTCAAGGTTTTGGGCCCGGCGCTGTACACGCGCCTCACCGGCGTCAAAGACCCCCTTTCGCCCTTCATCGCCTAAGCGTCCGGCGGGTCCTCCTCCTCCAGCGCGCCCCACCGCTTGTTGAAGCCGTCCATCTCCACGTGCGACCGGGCCATCAGGACCGCCAGGTGCGCGTGCTGCGCCTTCTTCTCGTCCGCCGGGTCCGGCAGGTCCGCCCACGCGGCCAGCTTGGTCAGCAGCTCCATGTGCGCCACGGCCACGCGCAGGGCGTCGTAGTGCGCCTTGAACAGCCCCGGAGACTCTGGGTCCATCGGGACCTTGTCCGCGAAGACGGTGTAGGCCGTGAGCGCCGTCTCCAGCGCGTTGGGCAGGAAGTCCAGCAGCTGTTCCCGCATGGCGGGGGAGGCCTTTGGGGTGTCGGTCATGTTATCGTGGTCCTTTCTCGTTGGTGAGGGAAAACAAAAAGGGCGGCCGAGGGGCCGCCCGCGAAGCGTCGTGCTTGTCTGTGGCCGCTAAAACGCCGCCGGCCCCGGCTCCGCGACGAAGGCGCGGCCAGAGCGGATCTCCAGGATGGCCAGGCCCCGCTCCGCCACGCCGTCCGGCCCGAAGCGGAACAGCCCGTCCAGCCCCGCGAAGCCGCTGGGGTCCGTCAGGCGCGCGGCCGCGAAGGGGTCCGCCTTGGGCTCCGCCGTGCGGGCCAGGGCCGCGGCCAGGGCCACGGCATCGTAGGCCAGGGTCGCCAGGCGGGGCGGGGGCGCGCCGTACAGCGCGGCGTACCGGGCCTCAAACGCAGACCGCCCCGCCGGGTCCGGTGCCGCGTACAGCCCGCCCTCCAGCGCCGCCGCGCCCAGCACCGCCGGGTCGTCCCACAGGCCCGTGCCCAGCAGGGCCCCCGCAAAGCCCGCGCCGCGCAGGGCCCGCGCCGCGCCAACCGCCTCCGTGCCCCCCGCGGGCAAGAACACCGCGTCCGCCGGGGTAGCCGCCAGGTTCCGCGCCGCCAGGTCCGCGTCGCCCGCCAGCACGCCCCGCGCCACCGTCGCTATCCCGTGCCGCCGCGCCGCGCCGTCCCACGCGCGCGCCGCCGCCTGCCCGTGCGCGTCCTGCGGCGCAAGCACCGCCACGCGCGTCAGTCCCCGGAAGGCCGCCGCGCGCGCCACGCGCGCCACCTGCGCCTCCGTCGTGAAGCCCAGGGTATAGACCCCCCCGCCCGCGCGGGCCCGGTCCGTGGTGAAGGCCAGGACGGGCGCGCCCGCCGCGCGCGCCGCCGCGCCGCCCACAGCGCCCGAGAACACCGGGCCCACCAGAATGTCCGCGCCCCGGGCACGCGCCGCAGCCGCCGCCCGCGCGCCGCCCTCCGGCGTGCCCCCCGTGTCGTGCGGGAAGAGGGACGCGCCCTCGGCACGCGCATCAAACAGCGCCATCTCCGCCGCCCGCTGCATCGCCGCGCCCAGCGCCGCGTGCGGGCCGCTTAAGGGGAGCAGCAGGCCAATCTCCGCCGGCGCGGGGCCCTCCTGCGGGCCCGGCCCGACCATGGGCAGGGTGCCACCGCACGCCGCGAGGGCCAGAGCCATGAGTGCCAGGAGAGCCGCGCGCGCCATGGCCGCGAGTATCGCACGCCCGCGCGCCGCCCTCAACAGGCCCGCCCGCGCATTTTTGTGTTGATTTCCCGTATCTTTTGGTGTATCCCTCCCCGTCATGCTGGACGACATCCCCGCGCTCCGCACCGCCACCCGCCAGGGGGCCCAGGCCCCCAGCGGCGGCGTAGGGGCCAGAATTGCTGCGCCGCAGCATATTATTGTGTTGACGGGGGGCAGGTTTGGGGTATAAAAGTATATTTTAAAATAACCCAAAACAGAAGACCGCCATGGGCCACACCGCCAAACGTTTTGGTTCGCCAGAGTGCAGGTCGCAAAGACCAGACCCGTCACACAGGTCCTGAGGCCAAGGGATCTCGGAAAAGCATTTTCCATAGCGATGGTATGCTGCTGCAACGATACAAGAGAATATGGGGCACTAGATGGACCCTTTTTATGGAACGCAAGATCAGATATATGGTTTATATTCATGGCGCTCGCCGCTAATCGTCCCTATGGGTCGGGGTGCACTATAAATCCGAAGCCCTTTGCGATAGACATAATGTTTGAGATAATGGACACCCTCAAGGACGCCGTTGGAGAAGACGACCCCATTGCAGAGGCCTGGGCAAGGCTCGACTGTCCGGATGTTCCTAGGCGCATGCAGAGCGTGTTGTACGCTATCCCAGAAACCCCCACTAGCACCCACCCGAGCGGGTGACGGGGATCGAACCCGCACCGCCAGCTTGGAAGGCTGGAGCTCTACCATTGAGCTACACCCGCGCGCGGGCCGTGGCAGGGGCAGCAGGATTCGAACCCGCGACCTGCGGTTTTGGAGACCGCCGCTCTACCGGCTGAGCTATACCCCTATAGCGCTCCCTTTAGCATAGCGCGTCCAGCGCCCGGCCCGCAAGGCCGCCGGCGCGGATGGGGGGGGATTCGAACCCCCGATGGGCTCGCGCCCATACCGGTTTTCGAGACCGGCGCATTCAACCGCTCTGCCACCCATCCCCAGCGCCACGGCGGGGGGGGACTGTACCCCGCCGCGCAGGGCCCCCGCAAGCGCCGCGCAGGGCCCGCACTTTTTTCACGCCTATGATGCACTTTTTGCTTGACATGGCCGCGCAGGGGGTGGTATTTAGGCCCTATTCTAACCAAAAGGAGGTCTAACAGTATGCCCAGATCCACCGCGAAAATCCCCAAAAGAAATGTAGACGAGGCCATAGCTCGCTTTACCGAGGCCGTTAGACAACAGTGCCCCGAAAAGAAAGAGGAGTTCTTGCAGGCTGTAGAAGCTATGCTTAACAGGGGTGTTATTGGTGACGGTACAGTAAATAACGATTCTCTCCCATTGCTTCATAGCAACCTTCAAAATTTAGCCGCGAGGGTGACGGGAAAGCATCAATCCGTATTTGCAATTTCCCGTGTGCTCCCTCAAAGAAAAAAAGCCCCGAAAAAAAAATCGCGCAAGGCTCCTGGTGCTCGGGGTACTGGTCAAAATATTATTGGGCCCCAATTTGGTGGGGCCTGTCCGGCGCCCGAAGAATCACGTGATGATGAAATACACGAAAAAATAGGGCCCTGGGTTAAGGCGGTAAAACAATATAGCCCCAGAAATGTGGACAGATTTCAGCAATCTGTGCTCAGAGCCGCGCAGGGCGGACCTATAGAACCTCTTGAGAATATATTCGCAAGGTGTGCCGCGAAAGCCACGGGTTTAGCCATATGGAAGTTTGCCTCATGGATCGTCTCCCCCAACGGCCCCTAAAACCTATTCACAATCCACCAGCCCCCCCAAGGGGGAGATGAGTCTGCGCGGCCCCCAGGGCCCGCACTTTTTTCGCGCCTATGATGCATTTTTGTGTTGACATGGCCGCATAGTGGGTGGTATTTGGGCCCTGTTCTAACCAAAAGGAGGCCAAGACATGTCCAAACGCTCCAGAAAAGATACACAAGAGGCCATACAGCAATGGGCCCAGGCCGTTGAAAGAGAGCGCCCCGGAAAAGGGAGGGCGTTCGTGCAGACTGCAACTGAGGCTGTTGAACGTGCAAAAAGTATAGAGAGTAACCCCTACCTTTATGTGCTTCTCCGAAATGTTGCCGCGCAGGTGACAGGTCTGCCCGCGCCCACGTTTGCGCGTGATAAGGTGTTGTCCCCTAATGGTGGCAGGGCGGACACAGAGCCGAGGACAAGAAAAATTAATTCTGCCCCGAAAAAACCTGACAGAGATTCAGGCCAGCCAAAAGGGGCAGATCCTTTGCGTTTTGATGAGGCAGACAAAAGAGCTATTGTAAATAGCATGATCCCATGGCTTCAAAGGAACGCGCCTCGTGTATATGGTGATACTGCTATGTGCAGAACTTTTGCCCAAGCTGTTGGGGGATTATTGAACGATAGGCGCGATCTTGGCCGTTCAGATAGCTTGGATGTGCTTTTCGGTCTTGCCCTAGAGAGTTGCGGGGGTCAGGCTGGGGCTTCTTGTGATACGCGGCCGTCCTAAAACCTCCCCGTAATCCACCAGCTCCCGCCGTCGGAGACGACGGTGATGGCGTTGTACTGGGCTGACAGGGGCTGGGCGTAGCCGTCGGGGCCGCTCCCGCCTTGCTCCGTCACTGTCACCAGGTTGGCGGAGGGGTCGGTTTTCTTGATGGTCACGCGCCGGCCTATCGCCGCCGGAGCGTCCGCTGCGGGCAGGCGGGCCGTGACCGCGCCGCCGAAGGACGATATCAGGTAGACGTCCACGGCCATGTCTATGTCGTACGTCCCGGTGGTGTCCACAAAGCGGGTGTTGCCGGGCATCCGGTTGCCCCCGATGAGGAACCACTCCGCCCCGTTGGACAGGAGGGTGACGGTGTCGTTCTCCCCGCCCAGGTAGAGCGCGCGCCCGTCCGGGCCGGGGCCGCCGTCCTCTGTGATGGTGATGAGGTTGCCCGAGGCGTCTATCTTTTTGATGGCAACGAAGGCCCCCTGGGCGTCCGCGGCGGCGGGCAGGCGGGCGGTCATGGCCCCGCCGAAGGAGGACAAGAGGTGGACGGAGGTGGTGAGGTCCAGGTCCACAAGGCCAAAGGAGTCCGTGTAGGTGGTCTCAAACCGCTGGAGGCCGGCGGAGATGTCCGTGGCCAGGGTCCTGTCCAGGCGGTTCTTGTACGGGAAGCCCGCGTTGTAGGCGGTGTACGCCCCGCCGGACTGATCCAGTATCGCCGCGCCGGAGGCGTTGGAGGTGAGGTTCACGATGCTCGTGTACTGGCTCCCGGCCTCCAGCTTGACGTTCGGCAGGCCCACGCCCTCCGCGTAGGCGTTGACGATGTGCGTGGCGTTGGAGGCGGGCCCCACGGTGAAGCAGCCCTGCGCGCTGGCCCCGTTCATGTCCGCCTCGCAGTCCACCAGGGCGTTGTTGTACTGCCCGTGCTCCACATAAAACCCGTGCCCCGTGGTCGCCGCGCCCTTTGAGAACACGCGGACCTTGGTCAGGCGGTTCGCGTTGGGTGTGTCGCCGCCGCCGGTCTTGGTCAGGTGCACGCCATGGAGCAGCGGGCGCTCTATCAGCACGCGGTCCACGTTGTTCCAGTAGCAGGGGTAGTTCGGGTCGTCCCCGCCGTCCATGACGATGCCTGTGTTGGGCATGTCTATGGTGAGGTCCTGGAGGCTGTTTTGCGTGCACTCGCTCGTCGCGCCCGGCTTCAGGCGCACCGCCGCGTCCCCGCCCGTGATGGCCAGGCGGGCCAGGGTGCTCCTGCGGCCCGTCATCTGCACGGCGTCAAAGGTGTTGCCCGTGCAAGCGAGGACGCTTGCGGCTCCCGCGCCCGTTAGGGACTGGTTGTCCTGGAGCACGATCGGGCCAGTCAGGACATAGTCCCCCGGGGGAACGAAGACCGCGTCGTGCGCGGCCAGAGCCCGGGCGAAGGCCAGGGTGTCGTCCGTCACGCCGTCGCCCGCCGCGCCGAAGTCCTTAACGGATATGGCCTCGGTGAACTTGTCCGTGCTGGCGCGCGTCACGGCCCCCGCGCCGGGCGCGGTGAAGTCCGGCGCGGCCATGCTCCCCTCGGCGGAGACCGCGATGGGGTTGCCGTCGCCGTCAAAGCCCAGGACCTTGTTCGCCCGCGCGGCGCGGCTGGGCAGATTGGTGTCGCCCGGATTCTCCCCCACCGGGTAACGCAGGGCCGCGTCGTTGTCGCCGTCCACCTGCTGGATGAGGGCGGTCATGTAGTCCAGCTCTGTGTTCAGCGCCCGCGCGGCGAATTCGCCGCCCTCCAGGAAGTCCGTCACGCGCTCAATGGGCAGGACGCGCTGCAGAACGAGGGTGGAGCCCGCCGCCGGGGCCGTGGCGAAGGTCGCCGTGCCGCCGTTTGTGGCCCCCGCGCCGGTGATGGCAAAGCCGCTGGTCACGGGCGCGTCGTCTATGGTGACGGCCAGGTCCTCGCTCGCGAATATCGGGAACGGAAAGGGGAAGTCCGCCGTCGCGCCGTCCGTGGCATAGCGGATAACGGGCTCTATGTCCGGCATCTTTATGTGGTCCTGTGTCATGGTCTGTGGTCTCCTTTGCTTTGGGGTTGGACGCTGGGGTGGAAGTCAGGATGGAAATCAGCCTGGAAATCGGGCAATAAAAAACCCCGCCTTTTGGGCGGGGCGGGGTCTCATATAAAAAGTTATCTATATTTTACTGTGTCGGTATCTTGCCATCAGGGAACAGGGCCCTTGTAATAATATATGGCAGACCAATAATATTGACCGTCGTTGTGGCGAGAAGAGTTATAATTATTTCTTTCTCTAATTGGAACGTATGACATGTCCACCATTCTCCAAATGTATAAAGAGAGAGAAATGCCATGATGAAGACCATCCATATGGTCACAACACCTATGACCCAACAGAACAGAAATCCGGCATGAATGAGTCTTTGTTCTTGTTGCTGTAATCCGATACGATTTTTCAGGTTGCTTTGGGCCAATCGCTCTGCCCATAAAGAGGGCGGAGCGATTCTGCCTCCGCGAGACGCTCTCGGCAAATCCAGATAATCGCGCCTATCTGGTGCGGTGTCTTTGTCGTTCGACATCGCCCCTGAATATCCTTTGAATGCCTTCCCAGCTGCGGCGCTCTATGTCTTCATCGTCCAGGATGAAGTCCTTCCTCGCGCGCGCCTGCTGCCACGCCCCGCACCCCTCGCGCGTCAGGGTTGTGAGGGACAGGCCGTCACGCCGGGTATAGGCCGTCCACACGAGGTCCATCACGGACAGAAGGTCCGGGTCGTCTCCAGATACAACCGGACGCATCCCGTTGTTCTCACCCCACACGATAAAGCTGTCCACGTTCTTTTTTCCATAGGGTCGCAGAATGTAGTGCAGGCGCGGGATGGTAGGGCCGTCGTCCCAGGCCTCTATGGGGTCCTCAAATATCTTGCGGCCTAGCAGGGCCAGGGCCCAGCCGTACACGACATAAACCAGTTGTATGAGTTGCGTGGGCGTAAGCGACATGCCATCCCTATCCGCAATCCACAGCAGGTTGTTCGCGATTGCCTCGGGGGGGTACTGCTTTTTCATGGTTGTGCCTACCATACTCCTCTAAGTGTATCACGTTGCGGGCGCGTTTCCACGGGTTTTTCAAATTTTTTTCCGGGTCTTTTCAAATTTTTTCGCGGGCCCCCGGTGCCGCAGGAGGGATTTGAACCCCCGGCCCACGCATTACGAATGCGTTGCTCTACCACTGAGCTACTGCGGCCCTGGGGGCGTTTGTAGCCCACAGCGGCCCCGCGCGCAACGGCGGGGTTGAGTGCACCGATTTGGTAACTCGTCTACCTTTTTGGTGTTGATTTTATTGGGATTATCTCCTGAAACCATAGCATTTGATGATTTGCCCAGCGGTGAAAACGGTTTTTTTCCGGCACGGATTTTGCTCCGTTAAAATTCTAAACATCGGGTATGGGTGAATTATTGAGTGTATGCCTTAGTCATCAGTAATCTTTAGCATAGTTTGAATACTCGACGATCCCATCAGGAAAAATGATTTCCCAAACTTCATAGCCGGTGAAAGCGAAAACAGATAGTTTTAAAGTCTGCGAGAATTCAAAATGAAGATCACCAGTTTCTAAATCTAGTCGGGCACTCAATACTGACTCGCCATTTAATTCATATTGCAATTCTTTTTTTGCATCTATCGGAGCAGGAAGACCATATTTTTGATTGTTATCGAAACTGCTTAATTTTTCTTTTCCATCTTTTATCATTCGCCAGTAGTTTGCTCTAAGTTTAGTCCCGTCTGAAAAGGCAATCAAAACTGATACTTGCCCCTCTTCAGGATAGGCGTCGTTATCCAGTACATTTATGGATGTACCATTTAAACTAGATATTGATTTTTCTAATCGCTTAGACTCCGACATATTTTATCCTCTTCCTAGCGGTATTTAGAAAAGCTATTGCCTGAAAAACCTTCATACCAGTACGGAGCTACCATAAAATTCTGTGAGTTTTGGTCTATATTCTTCGCAACCCGTATTATTCATCACTATACAAGTACGGCGGTGGTTTTGGAAGATGTTGAATTAATTAAACAATTTTATCATTTTTCCGTACCATTTGCAAAACAGTTGGCAAAATAATGGCGGAGACGGAGGGATTCGAACCCTCGATGGGCTGTTAACCCATACTCCCTTAGCAGGGGAGCGCCTTCAGCCACTCGGCCACGTCTCCGGCGCACACCCCCTGGAGGCACGGGCGGGAATCGAACCCGCATACAAGGATTTGCAGTCCTCTGCATCACCACTCTGCCACCGCGCCACGGGGCGGGCGGGCGAGTGTAGCGCGCCCGGGCGGCACAGGGCAAGCGGGGCCTTGCCCTGCGGGCGCGGCGGCTGTAGGGTCTGCGCCTAAGGAGAGGTGGCCGAGCGGTTTAAGGCGCACGCCTGGAAAGCGTGTTGGGGGCAACCCCTCACGGGTTCGAATCCCGTCCTCTCCGCCAGGGTTTACCGTGGCCCCGCCCTAGCCAAACAGCCGCTTTATGTCTTGCCGCTTGGCCAGCTGCGCGGCCTGGAGCAGGTTGAGGGAGCTCCGCTGCGCCAGGGCCGTGTCCAGCGCCTGGAGCCGAAGGGCCGTGTCCGCGTCGTCGTTCGCTGCGTCCCGCGCCTCCTCGCGGACAAGGCCCAGGAGCACAGCCTCGGCGGAGCCGTCCGCAGCGGCGGAGTCCAGCCCCCCCGCGCCGAAGCGCGCCCGCTGCCGCGCCATGGCCCGGCGCAACGCATCGCGCCGGTCGGCCTCTGCCTTGGCCCGCGCCTGCGCAATCCTCGCCCGCGTGAGCGCCGCGTCCTCCAGCGCCTGGGCCTCGTCCAGGGCGCTCCGCGCCCGCAGCTGCTGTAGCGTCACATCATCCGTGCGCTCTTGCTGCGCCCGGTTCTGGACACCCTCGGCCAGGTTATAGAGCGAGACTCCGCCCCGGGCCGCGCCCGCAAGGCTGCTGAAGGGCTGCTGCGCAAACGCCTGCGCGGCCTCTCGCGCGGCTGTCCCAATCGTCGGTACAATAGAACCCATAGTCTTGTCTCCTTGTGGTTGGTGGTTGGCAAAAAAAGGGGGCTGCCGTGGGCCGCGGGCGCGTGCCGTCTGGGCGCCCGACCCCGGCGGGATTCGAACCCACGACCCCGGGATTAGGAATCCCGTGCTCTATCCTGCTGAGCTACGGGGTCTGGCGCGCCCCGGCCAGGGTAGGCGGCGGACGGACGCTTTGTCCAGGGCCGCACGCTGGGCTATACTGGGGCCAGTGCGCCGGATGGGTGGCAGAGCGGTCGAATGCGCCGGTCTTGAAAACCGGAATGGGTGCAAGCCCATCGTGGGTTCGAATCCCACCCCATCCGCGCGGCGGCGGGGCGTAGCGCAGCCTGGTAGCGCGCCTGCTTTGGGAGCAGGAGGCCGGGGGTTCGAGTCCCCCCGCCCCGACCACGCACAGGGCGGCACGTTGGCTACCCCCCACTCACCTCCACCACGGTCGCGGCGGACAGGAGGGTGAAGGGCAGGGGGGTGTTTTGCTCTATGCGCCACAGGGGCCGCGGCCCCCGGTGGTGCCAGCCATAGGCGCGGATTTCCACATCCCCCGTCACGGCCTGCGGGCCCGCGTCCAGCAGGGGGTGGGCCGCCCCAATGCGGCGCAGGGGAACATCGCGCAGGCCCCGCCCCGTGTCCACGCACAGGGCGGCGGTGTCCTGTACGCGCAAGATGACCTCCACAGGCCGAATGCGCCGGCCCGCGCCCGCCGCGCCGCTCTGCGCCGGCGGCAGAGGCTCCACAATGTGCGTGAAGGGCAGGCCAATCTGGACGTTTGCTGCGGGCGCATCCAGGGTGAGTGCCCCGCCCCGCACCGTCTGGCCCGGCACGGGCGCGCCGTCTGCAACAACGGCCACTTCCCGCCCCTCCAAATGCTGCAGCCCGGTCCACGCGTCCACAGGCTCGGCCACCGCGCCGGTGAGCGCGGCGTCCGTGGACAGCGCAGCATCAAACTGCTCCAGAGCATGGCCCCCCGCGCGCTCTGTCAAGACATACACCTGGTTGTCCACCACGGCTACGGCCCGCGCTGCGCCGTCTGTTTCCAAGAGAGTCCAGGCGCTTACGCCCTCTGCGCGATAAACGGTGAGCGCAGCAATTTTTCCGTCCGCGCGCACCATATACAAGATGCGCTCCAGGGGGTCATACGCCTGATCCACCGGGTCCGCGATGATGTGGCGCGAAAGCAGGGCCAGGTCTGTGCTGCGGTACGCCTGCTCCACGTCGGTGTAGATGAACTCTCTCAGATCCCGCCCGCTGCGCGCAGCAAAAAGGGTCGCGCCGTCCACCGCGATGGGGGGGACATAGCGATCCGTGAGAGAGCCAACCTGCGTCTGACGCGTCACCTGTATGGACGACGGGGTCAGGGGCGCGCCCGTCACCATCCACTCCGCACCGCTGGTGAACACCTGGAGGTGCGGGCCGGAGAACACACCACGGATGGCGTTGACCTGGTCTGAGAGTAATGAAAAACTAATGGCTTCGTCGTCCAGGCCCTCGCCCATGTCAAAGTTGAACAAATCGCCAGATTTTGAGAAGAACAGGCGGTTGGGCAAGTCTCGCGAGCCGCCGATGACCAGGCGGTCTTGGTGGAAGGCCGTGGTCGTGGGCCAGCCGCGCGCTGCGCTGAATGCCGCCTCGGCCCAGTCTATGGTCGGTTCGGCGCTCTCCAGGTCTTGCACTGTGGCCGCGCTGACCACCGTGGGGGACTCATAATCCGTTATGGCCACTTCTTTAGCACCAATGCGCAGGCGCGCGCCCTCGTGCTCTTGCGTGAAAATTGCTGCGGAGGCCGTGAGGGTGATGTCCCCGCTCGTGCCCGAGGGGGTGAGGGTGACAGAAGCGTTGACAAATTTATAATACGGCTGATTTATAGCGCTGTTTTCACTGAAGAAATTCCACTGCGTGAGGGACCAGTTGGCGATGCCCAGGCGCAGCATTTTTTGCGGCGGGACGTCGGGGTGCGTCAACAACAAGGTGTCCGCGCTTTGGGTCCAGGCGACCTGGGGAACCTGCGCCGCGGTCCACGGCGCGGCGATCTCCGCCTCCAAAACGCCACCCGCGTAAATTTTTGCTGCGCCCCCGGTCAGGAGGATGAGGTATGTCTGCTGCGTGTTGAACGCAAAGGGGATGAGGCGGCCTGGGCCGGGCAGCGGCTCTATGTGCGCCAGGCCAGGCCGCCGCGTGACGCCCCCCGTGGGGGAAATGAGCACATTTCGCAGCATGGCCGCACCGTTACTGTACGCGCGCAAGTCAGAGCGGCCCAGAAGGTCCGACGAGACCTCTCCTGCTGTGAAGTTTGTCTTGAGTTCCAAAGTTGTAAGCATGGTGGGATCCTTTTTTTATTTGTTCGGACAATAAAAAAGCGGCCCACGGGCCGCCACGGTTTCAGCATAGATCTGCGATTTATTGTTTTCAGGCAATCTTCACCAAGATGACCACCCATATATCCGCCGTCTTTTGCAGGTCCCAGGGCATGGGCGGGTCGGTCAGGGTCCCGATGCGGCGGCGGTAGTCGTTTAGGGCTACGTGGGTCATGCCTGCTATGACCTTGCCTGCAACCTGGGCCGCCCGGCCCAGCATTTCGGATCGGGAGGGCCCTTGACTCCCGCCCCTGCCCTTGCCGGGGCAGGCGCGGGTGTAGGCGTCCACGTGGACATCCCCGCCCTCGCGGGGAGGCCTAATTGTTTCGTATAGATTTATTTAATAAAAATTGATTTATTGATGGCAAACGGCAAGCCGACAATACTTGCCGTTGTGCTGGCCAGAAGAGTTATGATGACCTCTTGGGGAATGCCGGGTTCTTCCGCCAAGTAAACCTGAAACACAATATAATAAATAAATACACAAGCAACAAAAAGGAGATAGACTCCTACGACCCGCTGTGTCCATTGTATCATGCCTTTCTTATGTTCTATAAGGTCTTTTTTGTCATCATTTTCAATCCTAATCTTTCTCAACTCTTCATTCTTAAGCGCAAGGTCGATTTCAGCCATGCGAAGAGCGTCCCGATCCTCCGGAGAGCTCGACCTCTCAAGAACGTTTTCTTTAATAAGAAGATCAATATCAATAGACACGGGTTTTTCTCTCCTTGCCCATGGCTCGGCGGAGGCCCTCTATGCTCCTAGACTTTATGTCTTCATCATCGAGCCTTTCGTTCCGGATGCCTTTTCTGTGGGCTTTGTCCCAGGCGCCTCCGGGGGCGTGGGTTATATACCTCAGATCAGAGGCATTATAGTTTTTATAAGCGTCCCACACGGACAGGATGGTTCCCGTAGCTGCCCTATCCCGATGATCCACCGCAGGGTACCTGAGGTTGCCAATCTCTTCGCTATGGTCAAGGATCTCCCCGTCCACGGCAAACTCATTTATTGGCCTTGCTTCAAATTTTTTAAATTGGTGATAAAGGCTCGGTATGACAGGCCCATGATCCCACGCCTCTATAGGGTTTTTTGTGGAGTCAAATATCTGTTTGTCAAACAGGGCCAGATACCACCCGTATACAATGTACACGAGCTTTATGAGTTTCATCGGCGTTATGGGTATTCCCTCCCTCTGCGCCAACCACAAGATGGAGTTGGCGATCGCCTCGGGCGGGTACTGTTTGTGCTCTTCGGTCATGGTTGCGGTCCCTCTCTCCCTCCTACCTATAGCAAAAACGCGCCCCTGCCAAGAGTCACGACCCAACGCGGGCGTTTATCAAGCTCCAGTCCTCAATGCGCTTTGGCGTGTCCTGCTGCGCGTCCACCTGCCGCGCGCGGCCGAAGGCGTCGTCGGCCAGGGCGGCCATGGCAGCGGCGCGGTCTGTGTTCTCGGTGAGGGGGATGCACAGCTCCGCCCGCAGGCGCGCGATGAGGGCCTGCGCGAAGAAGGGCGGAAACGCGGCCTCCTCTGGGCGGAAGATGTAGGTCAGGACCACGCTCTCCGCCCGCGCGTGGAGGGCCCCCCGCGCCACGCGATACGGCACGCCGCGCCCGCGCCCGCCGCTCCCCACAGACACCGCCCGCAGGAAGTCCGTCGGCAGGGCGAAGGCGTATGGATAGTCCGCAAGGGGCGTGCCCGCCAGGCGCGCGGGGGCCACCTGCCCCGTGGCGAAGCTCCAGGTGTACGCGGACAAGAGGCCGTCGCGCACGCCGTCGTACAGGGCCCCGGCGATCTCGGCCTCCGCAGAGCCGTCGTCAAAGGCGCTGATGGGCTTGGCCCCGATGCCGATGAGGGCCTGCGTGGCGAGGTTCACGGGTGTTGTCATGGTGTGGTCTCCTTTTTTGGTTGCTGTGGAGTGGGCGCGCTTGCGCCGTGGTAGCCTTAAAAAATAGGCGGACCGACCGTGCAAAATCCCTTATTTGCCGCGCGCGCGGGGTGCCTTGCGCAACACAAAAGCCCCCATATAGGGTGGGGGTACATGCAGCCGGGGCACAAAAGAGAGGCGGCAA
Source organism: Alphaproteobacteria bacterium (assembly GCA_016757515.1). Lineage (GTDB taxonomy): Bacteria > Pseudomonadota > Alphaproteobacteria > Micavibrionales > Micavibrionaceae > UBA10425. The sequence continues at coordinate 3,827 of JAERIN010000025.1, read as the reverse complement.
TATTCCTGGCGATAAACGTCGCCTTCCCGCTTGCGGCGTCGTTGATGCTACGCTTTTTCCCAGAGCCGTACTTTGGTGACTGGCCCGTGGATATGCCGCGGTTTGTGTACGTGTCCGCGTGCCTCATCGCCATGCTGATCGCGAACATGAACCGTATACGCGAGGTGCCATCGGCGCGCTGGGCTTATGTGCCCATATGTGTGCTGAACGTCCTGGCGCTACCGTTTTTGGGGTGCGTGTCTTTTGTGACGTCCCTGCCTGCCGTTTTTTGGATACTGTATCGCTGAGCCAGCCCACACCCATCCTGATCGCGTTCTAGCGCCCCCTTGCGTTCCGGCGCGGGGGGGTATAGGGTACGCCCCCTAAACGGACGCGGGGTGGAGCAGCTCGGTAGCTCGTCAGGCTCATAACCTGAAGGTCGCAGGTTCAAATCCTGCCCCCGCAACCAGTGTCCTCGGGGCCGGAGGGGTGGCCGAGTGGTTAATGGCAGCAGACTGTAAATCTGCCGACGCAAGTCTACGTAGGTTCGAATCCTACCCCCTCCACCATTGTGTGCTATGATGGGTGCGCCTGGGCGCCCGTAGCTCAACGGATAGAGCACCCGCCTTCTAAGCGGACGGTTGCAGGTTCGAGTCCTGCCGGGCGCGCGGGGCTTTTATCGTGCTCTTTGTGCACAAAAACCCTTGACGGGCGCTCTCGCATATGTCATATTCTGCCCCATGGGCGCCTCGCGGTGAGGGCCCGCCGCACCACTATATTTGGGAAGATATGTAATATTATGACAGGAGATCAATTTAATCCTTATGAACCCCCCCAAAGTGACATAATACCCCCCCAATCAAGGTCCCAGCTTCTGTGAGCGCCACGGGGGTGCGGGTCTAGCTTTCGTGCTCTCCCTTATGGTAGCTGTGCCAAGTGTCGGGGGCACAATTTTTAGATTAAATAATGGAAACAATGATATTGCACAGATATCCTCTCTTTCCGGATTGCTCGCCATGTCTATTTTATCTGTATTCGTTTTATACTGTGAAAAGCGCGCTCATTCTTTTAGATATGGAGACGGAGAGGACAGATCAGAAGGCCCTCGGGCACCCGATGTGTGATCATAAAAGTCGCATATAGGTTGCCCCCGCCCCCCGGGCTGGGGAAGCCGGTGCGCGGCGAAAGGCGCTCACGCGCACGCTGAGGTAGGGGGGGCGGGGACGTAAGGCTCCCCCCCTCGCGCGGAGGGGGGGAGAGGTGCGCGCCCCTAGGCGTAGAGCGCGATGGTGACGGCGGAGCCCGTGTTGGCGGTCACGACATAGAACTTGGTGGACGGCGTGCCGTCCGTGTCCAGGTTCGCGATCATGAGGTCGCCCACGCGGAGCATCGCCGCGGCGTTGTTGAAGTACCCCGCGCCCGTCACGGCGGCGTCTGTCGTCGTGTAGTGCCACAGGGTAAAGCTGTTTGCGTACGCGAGTACGCTGAGGTCTGTCAGAACCAAAGACATGGCCTGGTCTCCTTTTTTCTAGGGTTTCACGATTAGTCCGGGGTCTCGTCGCACTTAATTTCCACGACGCCCGTGTCCTCAATGAGGACAGCGCCCTGGCTCATCATGTTGCTGACAAAGTGCGCCGCGCGGTCCCCGTGCCAGGTGATGTCCGTCACGACGTCAGAGCCGATGGCGTGCCCGATGGCGGACTTGTGGTACCAAAAGCACGAGCGGATGTCGTTCCCGTCCACGGGCAGGCCCGAGTGCGGGACCCAGTAGGTGCCGAGCCAGAACTTGGCCTGCATCTGCGCCTGGAAGGGCAGGTTCTCCGGCCCCACAAAGTCCGCGCTGGCGAACTCTGGCAGGGAGAGCATCTCGCTCCACTGCTTCCAGCCCACGGCGGCGTAGCGCTGCCCGTCGTCCGGGACATCCGCGTCGCCCAGCAGGGACAGCGCGTCCATGATCTTGGCCAGGGTCATGCCGGTGTTAGCGTCGGCGATCTCCTGCCCGGCAGGGGCGGTAGTCAGGGCGTCTATGATCAGCTCATCAGACTTGCGGCCCAGGGCGTACGCGCCAGCGTTGGCGATGACCTGCCGCTCGTCAATGTTGACCTTCAGCTCGTCCAGGTGGTCCACCCAGTCGCCGGCGTAGTAGTCCTGGAGGGCCACCTCTAGGGCGGAGTGGTCCAGGTTCATCACCGGCACCATGGCATGGGTGGCCTTGGTGGCCGCCGTGCCCTTGCCGACTTTCTGGAAGACGGCCACGGAGCCGTTCACCTGATTCACCACCCGGACGGTGTGGCGGAGCTTTGAGCCCATGCGTTGGTAGGCCTCGTGCACTTCGCGCTCGAACTGCTTGACGAAGGCCTGGTCTATGGTCGTAGACATGATTGTACCTCGCTTTATGTAAGGGTTGAAAAGGGGTGTGTGGGCCGCGCCGGCCCCGGTGGTGGCGCGGGCGCGGGCGTCCCGCTGCGTGGGGGCGCTGGTCGCGTTTGCCGCTATGTGCCGGGGTTGCCGCTCTGGCCGGTCTCAAGACGCACGTGTGGCGTTGATGGGGCCCTTGTACCACGCCTTTTTGGCTGTGTCAAGAACAAAATCCTATTTTTGCCGGCCAGGCGCGTTTTTTTTCGGGCGCCGCGCCCGCAGGCCCAGGGGGTCCGCCGGGTCCACGCCGTCCATGAAGGGCCGCCGCCGGTCCATCCCGGTCACCTGGTAGACAAGGCCAATCCAGTTCCCCACGAGGGTCCGGGCGCTGTCCCGCCAGGTGTTGTCCAGCGCGACGGCGGCCTCCTCCTCCGGGAAGGGAGGCAACGTCGCGCCTGGGTGGACGCGCGCCCGGTACGCCTCCAGAACCGGCGCGCCCTCGGCCCCCACATACCCCTCCGGCAGGGGGGGGTAGTCCCCCCGCTCCCCCCGGCCATAGCGGCCTACCTCCCGCTTGTACTCCTTCAGAAGGCTCACCGTGTCGTACTCCGGGTGGCCCTGGAGACACACCGTCCGCAGGCCATCTGCGCTAACGGCCAGGTGGGCGCCCACATCCCCCGCTGCGAGGACGGTCATCCCCGCGTCCGCGAACTGCGCCGCCGTCACCTGGTTCCAGCGAGAGTGCGGGGCATCAAAACGGGTGTTCATCCCCCGCACCAAGGGGTGGTCCGGCGTGGTCACCTTGTGCGGGAACACGCCCCAGAGCTTCCCCTCCGGCAGGGCGCTGCGCCCCTGCCCGTGGCGAAACTGGAGCACCGCGTGCGTGGCCAGGCACGAGCACAAGGTGGAGGTGACGTTCTCCCACGCCCAGTCCATGGCCTCTTGCAGGGGGCCCCAGAACGCCTCGCGCGAGAGCTCTGGGTGCGTCACATTCGCCCCCGTGACGATCAGCGCGTCCAGGCCCTCCGCGCGCAGGTCCGCAAAAGACTCATAGTACCGCGCGATGTGCGCCGCCGCCGCGCGGCCCCTTGGTATCTCCGGAAGCGTGAAGGGGTGCAGGCGGAACTGCGCGATCTGATTGCTGTCCCCCACCAGGCGGAAGAACTGCCGCTCCGTCGCGCCCAGGGCCGCGTCAGGCATCATGTTCAAAAGGCCGATGTGCAGCTCCCGGATATCCTGCCGCGCCGCCCGCTCAGGCGGCAGGACCGCGCACCCCTCGGCCGCCAGGCGGGCAAACGTAGGCAGGGCGGAGTGCGCGATGATGGGCATGGCCCGCGCATCCTACGCCCGCTACGCGCCGGGGGCAAACAGCGGCGCGGGCCGGGGTCACGCGCGCTGGCCGCCGTACAGCTTCAGGCACAGCGTCACCCCGGCCAGGGCCAGGGACGGCAAGGGCAGCTCTATGGCCACCCCCCGCCCCTGGGCCGCGC
>JAERIN010000024.1 GCA_016757515.1 Alphaproteobacteria bacterium | reverse complement strand
CCCCCCCCCCCCCCCCAAGCCCTTTGGGTACGATAGGTACGAGATAGTATCCGACGCCCGCGTTCCGGGCACGCGCCCGCGCCTGTGTGTTCAATTTATCAACGCCGAAGCCGAACGATTCAATGCGTTGTCAGAAAGACCGCGAGGCAGTGTCCTGCGATTAGGCGAAGGCCCCCATGAAATTGATAGAGGAGAGGTTTTGGGCACCCGCCCCGGGGGGTGCACGCGTCCAGACCGGATGGTGGCCCTAAGTATGTACTGGCTGGAGCGCTGGATTAAGGCGTGGGAAGAGAGAGGCGTGGACACAACCATGGCCGAGGCGGCCAGATATGATCTGGCGCAGTGCTTGTGGGCCAACAGTCACGACTTCTGATGTGCGTCCCGGGCCGGACGGGCGGGGGAGGGCCCTAGAGAGGCATGCGCATAATGTTTTGATACGCGTCTATCACCTTGTCGCGCAACGCGATGAAGGTCTGCAAGGTGAAGTCCGCATCCGTCACGGCCTCCACGAGGGCGGGGAGGTCGCGCTTGCCGGCCACGGACTGCGTGACGGCCTCCTCGCCCCTGCGGATGGTGCCAACCATGTCTTGTGTGGCCTCGGCCAGGACATCCAGGAAAGGCTTGCCGCCCTCCGTGGGCGCGGCGTGCGCGGGGCCAGACGCGCGCAGAGACGCCCCCCGCCCGTAGGCACCCGCTGCGGCGGCTGGGTCCAGTGTGGCCATGCGGCTCTCCTTCTAGTACGCCCTAGCGATGATAACACTCTCCCCCCCGTCCGCAAAGGGCATGCAGCGGGGCGTCACGCCGTGGCGCTTTTTGACCTCCGTAAAGCTGGGGTCTTGCAAAACCGATGCCGGCGCGCGGGCGAAGCCCGTCCCGTGCGCGAAAAACCCGTCCAGGTCCTCGGTGTCGTGGGTGTTCTCGCGCAAACGCTGTTCGGCCCGCGCAAGGAGGTTTTGCTGCACCTCATCCAGGAGGCCCCGCGCCGCGCCCAAAAAATGCTGCACGGGCGCGGTGGCCTTGCTCCCCCGCCCCAGGTCGCGGCGGACGTGCGTGACGGTGCCCGCCGCGGCCTCCCGCCCGCCGATCTCCACACGCAGCGGCACGCCGCGCTTCAACGCGCCCCAGATCTTATCGGGTGTGCGCATGTCGCGGGCGTCCACCTCGGCCCGGATGCCGGCCGCGCGCAGTTGTTCCGCCAGGGCTTGGCAATGCTCTGTCAACGCGGCGTCCGGGCTCTTTGTGATGGGCAAGATGGCCACCTGCTCCGGCGCGATGCGCGGCGGGAGGACCAGGCCGTCGTCGTCCGCGTGGGTCATGATCAGCGCCCCGATGAGGCGGGAGGACACCCCCCACGACGTCGTGTGCGCGTACTGCTCGCGCCCGTCTTTGTCCTGATACTTTATCCCGCAAGACCGCGCGAAGTTCTGCCCCATGTGGTGACTTGTGCCGGACTGCAAAGCCTTTCCGTCTTGCATCATCATTTCAAACGTATACGTCACCTCCGCGCCGGGGAACGTTTCATCCTCCGTCTTGCGGCCCGGGATGGAGGGCAGGGCCAGCACCTCCCGCGCCACGCGCACGTACATGTCCAGCACGGCCCGCGCGTCCGCGTCGGCCTCATCGGCGGTGGCGAAGGCGTTGTGCCCCTCCTGCCACAAAAACTCGCTGGTGCGCAGGAACAGGCGCGGGCGCATCTCCCAGCGCATCACGTTCGCCCATTGGTTCAGCTTCAGGGGCAAATCGCGGTACGACTGCACCCAGCGGGCCATGGCGTCGCCGATGATCATCTCCGACGTGGGCCGCACGACCAAAGGCTCCTCCAGCGGCGCGGCGGGCTGTAAGCCCCCGTCTGGCCCGGCCTCAAGCCGGTGGTGCGTGACGACCGCGCACTCCTTCGCAAAGCCGTCCACATGCTGCGCCTCGCGGGAGAAATAGGACAGGGGGATGAGCAACGGAAAGTACGCGTTGCGCACGCCCATGGCCTTGATTTCCCTATCAAAAGCGGCCTGGAGCCCCTCCCATATCGCGTAGCCATTGGGCTTGATGGTCATGCAGCCGCGCACGGGCGAGGACTCGGCCAGGTCGGCCGCGCGGATGACCTGCTGGTACCACTCGGGGAAGTCCTGCGCGCGGGTGGGGGTGATGGCGTTTGGGGTCATTTTTCCTTTTGCTCTCTTATAAAATCAAAAGTTTTTCTTAGAAAAAGGTTAAGGCTCATTGTACCCCTTGAGACGTGTATATCGTTATACATATCTTCACGATTCTTTTGTAAACATACAATACCGGGAGATGTTCGTGCCTCCTCCTTAAAATCGCAGCATGATACCATGAATGATATTATATCAAATTCGAGGTTTTTCAAATCATCATTAGTGATGTATTCCAAGGGCTGTGATATAGTTAATAAGCATTTACGGCCTAGTATTCTGTCTTCTGATGTTATTTGTCTTCCAAAAAGCCGTATCTCTCCACTTCTTGCAGACTCAATAAGGCACAGACAAAGCATGTCTGCCATCCCGGATCCTGGATCACTAGATGAAGATAAGAGTTTTATGCCTCTTGCCTTCATTTTATTTATAACATATTGCAACGGCTGCTTTTTTCTTATTCCAAACCAGCGCTCAAGTCCGTATTCAACCCAGGGCGAGAATCGGCCCACAGCAAAACTTACAACACTTGCGGCAGCAACAATAAAGTACTGCCAAACCGGCAGCAGAAAGTCTTTCATTGTCATAGCGTTTTGAGAAACATCGGGGTCCACACACTCCCCTACCACACCCTCCGGCGCGGAGCTACGCCTTATCCTTGTCGGGCCCTATCTGGCTCGCGTCGATCAGGGGCTTTCTGTCGTAGGTCAGGCAGCGAGCCAGACCGAAGAGGCTGATGCATATCCAAGAGACCTGGATGAAGGCGGAGGGCCCATTCCACGCGAAGCAGAGCGAGAACAGGACCAGCCCTGCGGCCACCAGGTTCATAAGGCTGTAGCCCAGGGTTTTGACAAAGTCGCGTCTGTGCTGGATAATAGCGTATGTGACCAGGTAGAGTCCGGCTCCCATAAGTCCCATCATCTCAGCCGCAGCGTCCCAGGTCACGCCCATGGCCATTCCCCTACCACACCCTCCGCCGGGCGGGAAGGCGTGGAAGCCCTTGCCTATGTCTGCTGCTCCGGCGACGCGAGCGTGACCCCACCTATCGCGATTTTCCCCTGCAGGAAATCTTCATATATCTGGCGAATGACCGCTTGAATAACCTGATTTCTATAATCAATGCCTGTGTATACTTTTGTGCTGCTCCAAAAACGCAAAACTTCATTAGCCATATCCTCGACTACTTTGCATGCCCGTGCACGATCTTCTTGCGCACATACGATACAACTGGCATTTGGATCAACTCGGCCTTGTTTTACTGCTTCACTCAAGGCTGCACTGATGGCCTCCGCGTAAAGAGGGACAGATTTTCTTGTAATATCTGCAGCCGTCTCAAAGAGGTCACGTAGGGTTAGGTTTGGAATCTCGGGGGGGGGGGCGGCATGTGGCATAGTGCAGGTTCCTTTCGTGTTCCCGCACACCATAAGCGATTCCAGACGCCTAAGTCAAGCTTTTTTATATCTGATTCTTGCCTTGGCATCCCCCCACGGGGGGAAGGCGGCGGGTGCGCTGGCGGCAGCAAAATGGTGGCTGATCGGCATCTGGGCGGTGGCCCGGCGGTAGCGCAGCGGTGGCTGCCCGGTGGCAGGGCGGTATCAGAGCGGTGGCTGCCCGGTGGCAGGTTTTTGGCCTGTGGGCCCTATCTTGTCTTTGATAATACACGACTTTTCCCCCTGCGGGGGCGGAAATTGTGCTGCGGCGCAGCAGACTTTCGCACACTACGACGCGGCGGCGGCGTGGCCCTGTTGCTGGGCGCTGGCGGCCTGGAGGGACTTCCACGCCCCCTCGGCGATGGCCTCCACGTCCGCCGCGGCGTCCGCGTTGGGCGAGCGGGTGAGGAGCGGGGCCTGGTGCCGGATGGCCTCCTTTACGTGCCGGTCCGCGCGGACGATGCCTGCGAGCGGCGGCGCCACGCGCAGGAAGTTCTCGCACGCGCGCAGCAGGGTCTTGTACGTCCGCTGCCCCTCCGTCAAGCCCGCAGCCATGTTCACCACGATGCGCACATGCCGCGCCCCGCCCGCCGCGACGCCCAGCTTTATGAAGGCATAGGCATCCGTGAGGGCCGTGGGCTCATCCGTGGTGACGAGGAGGGCCTGCGCGGCGGCGGTGGCGAACAGGCGCACCGTCCGGTCCACCCCCGCGCCCAGGTCTGCAATGACCACGTCATAGGCCGGGGCGACGGCGACAAGCTGGTCCCTAAGAGACGCCAGGCGCGGGGCCGGAAGGGCCGAGAGGGAGGCCTGCCCAGAGCGGCCGGCGATGACGTCGAAGCCCCCGCCGGGGTGGGTCTGGATGACCTTCTCCAGGGGGAGGCGGCCCCGGATGACGTCGTTTAGGTCCCGCCTGGGCATGAGGCCCAGCTGCACGTCCACATTCGCCAGGCCCAGGTCCCCGTCAAACAAAAGCACGCGCCGCCCGGACCTGGCCAGGGCGTGGGCCAGCGTGATGGAGAACCAGGTCTTGCCCACACCGCCCTTTCCGGAGGCGACGGTGATGAGGTTGCGACAAGAGCGGCGGGGCTCCGAGAGGGTGCCGTCCTGGGCAGCGAGAAGGGTGGGGGAGTCCGCCGTCATGCTGCGCCCTCCCGTATAGCGTCCCGCTGCTGGGGCTGGGCCCCCTGCTGCGGCTCAAGGCCGTGGAGCAGGGCGTGGGCCAGGGAGCGCGCGGTGACAGGCACGGGGCCCTGGGCCACGCTGGGCGTGGCGGAGGTGGCAGCGAAGGCCATGCACCCCTTGCGCGCCCCGGCGAGTAGAGCACCAAAGCGCCGGGCGGCGTCCAGCCGCGTGGCCAGAAGGAAGCGCGCACCTGCGGCAGCAAAGATGCGGGAGGCCTCCCCGGCCTCCTCGGCGTTCAGCCCGGCGGGCAGGGCCAGGACTACGTCCCCCTGCGCGGCCTTGGCCAGGGCCGCTGTGGCGCGCATGGCCCTTGCGTCCAGGGGGTTTGCCCCCGCGCTGTCCACGAGAATCCGCTGCGCCCCCTCGGACCTGGCCTGGGCGATGAAGGCCGCGGCCTGGGGAGGCCCCTTGGCCAAGAACAAGGGCGCGCCCAAGATTTTGGCAAAAGCCTGGATCTGCGCCGCCGCGCCCGCGCGCTCTGCATCCGCGCAGATAAGGGCGACCTTGGCCCCCACCATCGCAGCCTCTGTGGCCAGGCGGGCCACAGCGGCGGTCTTGCCCGCCCCCGGCGGCCCCACCAGGACAACAGGGCGCCCCGACGCGCCCGAAGGCATGCGCCCGAAGGTGAAAAGGTGCGCCAGGGCTTCGGCCAGGGCTGGGGCGGGCTCCACATGGCCGCTGGCTGCGACGCAGGCAATAACCTCGTCCGCGATGTCCTCCGGCACGGCATGGAACAAGAGAGCATCCGTCACAACCTCCGCCGGAGAGGACTCTGCGCTCTCCTCGTCGTACTGGAGCCAGGACGCGCCCCCGTCGTCGGCCATCTCGTCCACGGCAGCGGTCAGGCAGACCCCGCCGCCCCGGTGACCCCGGGTGGAGAGGATGACGGCCTCGGGACCCAGTTCGTCGCGTACGATCTGCATGGCCTCCTTCAGCGTCGGGGCGGAAAAGGACTTGAGGCGCATTCGCCAAGCTCCCCGGAGTGTGGCACGGGAACAGAGTATACAAGCTCCGTGCCTACTATGCCAGGCCTCCGTTGCGACTGTCGCACTTTCCCCAGCTTATCCACAAAAGTATCCCTTTTCGGGGGGTTTGTGTGTCGGGGGAGAGAGGCAGGCATAAAATTTGTGTCTGGGGCATAGAGTCCCCATTTCGGTCAAGCGCGAGGCGAGCGGTGATCGCAATAGGGCCTAGAGGCTGCGCAGGACAAGGCCCGGTCCGTGCCCGGTGCGGGATAGGGCCGCGCGGGCGGCCTCGGCTTCGGCGTGGGTGGCGTAGGGCCCCTTGTACACACGCCACAGGGGAGCGGACCCGGCCCCACGCGGGGGGGCCACAGCCGCACCCGGCAGGCGCCGGGCCAAGGCACGAGCGTTGCCTTCCCGCGCGAAGGCGCCGACCTGCACAAACACCGCGCCGGGCCGGACCGTCGGGGGAGGAGGAGGCACAGCCGAGGCAACACGGACAGCGGCAGGCCTGGGCGCTGGGGGGGCGGAGGCCCGGCCCGAAACTGGCTCCAAGAGCTCAACCCGCACGCGAGCCGTGCCCGCAGTCTTGAAGCCCAGGACCTGCGCGGCGGCCTCAGACACGTCTATCAGGCGCCCCTTTGCAAAGGGGCCGCGGTCATTCACCCGCAGGGCCACCACGCGCCCGTTTTCCAGGTTGGTCACGCGGACGGTGCAGGGGAGCTGGAGCGTGGGGTGCGCAGCAGTGAGGGCCCGCGCGTTAAAGCGCTCCCCGTTCGCGGTCGGCTTGCCGTGGAAGCCAGGGCCGTACCAAGAGGCCTCGCCCTCCTCCCGGTACGTCACACGGTACTCTGGATGGTAGGTCTTGCCTTTTATGCTATAGGGCTTGCCCACCTTCACCCCGCTGGGCGGGGGCGTGTGGTCCTGGGCACCTCCCCCGCAGCTTGTGAGCGTAAGGCCAAGGGTGCCGCAGAGGGCAAGGGCGGCGCAAATGGTAAGGGCGGCGGTGCGCATGGGCGACGGGGACTCTGCTATGGAAGGTGAAACCGGAGGGTAGCAGCCGGGGGGACCCTAGGCAACCCCAAAAGGACCCAGAAAACGGCCCGCCCGCTACTCCGCCGCGGCCGCCTCTGGCTGCACCTCCACGACAATGCCACCGTCAGGCGCCGCGGGGGTGGTCTCGTCAAAGGCTTGAAAGCCATTCTCGCGCAGAGACGCAATTCCGGGGGGGAGGTCCTCAGATTTATGGGTCTCCACCTGCGCGGCCACCGGCCCGCGCCCCGGCAAAGGCTTGGCGTAAAAGTCAAAGAACAGCCAGAACGCGATGGAGGCCGTCACCAGACCTGCGAACATGATGATCAGGCCCTTCTTGATGAACAGGCCCGGTGTGATGCGCAAGGACGGCTTGCCCTCCTTCTCCGCCACGCGCTCAGACAGCGCGATGACATAGAGGTTCGGCGAGGCCCCGAGGTGAGAGCCGTTCGCGCCCAGGCCCACGCCGATGGCCAGCGCCCACCACAGGGGCATGACGTCCGTGCCTTGGTCCCCCATGCCCGCGATGATGGGGATCATGGCTGCGGTGAAGGGGATGTTGTCTATAATCGCAGACAAGATCGCGCCGGCCCACATGAGGCCTAGAGAGGCTGGGAGCAGGCCGTGCTCCTCCACCATGGGGCGCAAGAACTGCCCGATCCAGGCCAGGAACTCGCTGTGCTCCACCCCGCCCACGATGACAAACAGGCCCATGAAGAATGCGAGCAAGGATAACTCTGTATCCGCAAAGAACTTATCGGGGCTTGCCTTGTATGAGATAGCGAGAAGAATTATCAGGCCCACCACGGACACCACCCAGGCGTCCCAGCCCAGTTGGCCTTGCAGAACAAACAGCCCGACCATCAGGACCAAGACCCCTATGGCCATGTACCAGGTAAACGGATCCGTAATCATCTTCTCGCTTGCGAACGCCACCGCCTGTGGCTTGGCCGAGAGCTGGCGCCGGAAGGCAATGCGAAACACCACAAAACTCACCACCCAAGTGACGGCCACGACGCCACCCATGCGCAGGAAGAATTGCACAAAGTCTATGTCGGCAGCAGAGCCAATCATCAAGTTGGGCGGGTCCCCCACAAGGGTCGCGATGCCCCCGATGTTGGACATGATCGCCGCCGCCATAAGATGGGGCACCGGGCTCACCCGCAAAGCCTGGGCCATAAGAATGATGAGGGGCCCGAAGATGGCCACGACAGTCACGTTGGCCAGGAACATTGACAGGACCGATATGGCCGTAGACATGGTGACGAGAAGCAGGAACACTCGCCCTTTGGAGAACCGGGCAACCCAGTACGCCACGGCCTGAAACCCCCCCGTTGGCACCATAATGGCCACGACGGTCATCATCGCGCCCAGGAGCAGAACAACATTCCAGTCCACAGCGTGCAGGGCCAACTCCGGATTATAGAAGCCGAAGTACTGCCCCACCAGAACCATAACCCCGGAGCCCACCATGGCGATGGTGGTGCGGTGGATGTGGTGAACATGCTCCGTAAACAGCATGACAAAAGTTGCCACCAGCACAACAGCTGAGGCAATCATAGGCGTGTCCAAAACGAGCTGCTCTGTCATAGCAGGGTCTCCTTGAGAGTTTTGAGTGATGATTCCTTGTACTACGCGCTCTTTTGCTGTTTTTCCTGCTCTGTGATCGCGTGTTCAAGTTCCAAAAAGCGCTTAATAGCGGTTTGGGAGGTGATGAGGCCGGTCAGAGTCCCGTCTTTTGGGTCAACGACGATAAGGGGACTGCCATACTTCACAAGGAGGCGCACACCTTCCCGCGAGGGGGTGTCGCTGTGAACGGTCTTTGGTTTTTTGACCATGAGGCTGCTCACCTTCCGAGAGACGATCTCATGGAGGCGCTTGGCCACCCAGGGCGACGCGCCGGAGATATAGGCCAAAGAAATGTCCATGCTGGGCAGACGGCGCAGGCCGCCCTCCAGCGTCACGGGCACGGGCAAAACGGCCTGCAAAACCTCCGTAAAGCTAATCTTGCCCACAACGCGCCGCCCCTCGTCCAGTACGGGCACTGCTCGGATGTGGTGCGTGTCAAAAAGATCCAAGACCTCCGCGATGGTCTGGTCCGGTCGGGCGGAGATGACCTCCGTTATCATAGCATCGCCACAGGGCATGAGGGCCTCCTTTCTTGTGCTGGGCCGGTTCTGATTCGGGGCGGACAGTGCGCCCCCTTTTGGCGGTATGCAAGGGGTCCAGCGAGAAAAACTTGACGCCCCCCCCCCGTGTCACCATGGACCTAATGGGACCCTGCAATGGGGTCCCGATAAACATAAAAAAGAAGGGGTGTGCTATGACCAATTTCAAGATCAATGAGGAAGCCATGACTGCCGCCCTCCAGGGCGCTTACGAACTCCAGCAAAAAATGCTCCGTAATTTGGGGACCACCCCACAAGAGGCCACAGTGGGGCAACTCTTTGCTGCGTCTCTTGTGGCGAGGGGTGGCTTGGACGTTTTGACGGACCCTGCGGACCTTGCAAGGGCCGAATTGGGCCTGAACGCCATCAGGCAAGTGGACGGCACCACTCCGCAGGACCTGGCCCACCTGAAAGACGCTTGGCATGTTGCGGGCGGCCTGGCCCCCAGGCCCACGGCGCTGAGCGGGTTCCTCCGCGCCCTGGACCCCAAGGCTATGGATGCTGAGGGCGGCTTCACCCTGGGCGACGACGCCCTGGCCGCCATGGAGCAGGTGCGCGATTTCCTGGCCACGGACGTGCTGCACGACCCGGCGTATAGGGAGCGCGTGGCACGGGAGGCCCAGGCGCACATGGAGCGGTATGGCCCGGCCATTAAGGCCATGACGGGCGTGGACCCAAGCCAGGCTGAGGCCGAGGTATCTGCACCTCCCCCTGTGATGACGCTAAGCCCTTTTGCGAGTAGCCCATAGGAGTGCTTGACGGGCCCGGTCTGCCCCGCTATGGTGCAGCTTCTTTGGCGAAGGATTAAGGGGGCACGAAGGCCATGGCGCGGCGGTGCGTGATTACAGGCAAAGGGGCGCAAGTGGGGAACAACGTCTCCCACGCGCACAACAAGACCAAGCGGCGGTTCTTGCCGAACATACAGTCCACGTCTTTGTACAGCGAGACCCTGGGCCGCTGGGTGCGCCTGCGCCTGTCTGCCCACGGCCTGCGCACTGTGGAGCACAAGGGCGGCCTGGACGCCTTCCTTGCCTCCACCCCCCGGGCCAAGCTGGACGCGTCCCTGCGCCCCCTGAAGGCCCAGCTGGAAAAGGCCAAGGCGTAGAGCCCTACGCCCGTCGGGCCACCTGGTTGGCCAGGATGGCCATGAGTAGGCCCAGGACAAAGTACCCCGCCAGGACGTTGGCCGTGAGGGCGATTTGCCCCTGAGCCTAAGTAAGGATCACAAGGAAACGTCCCGGTAAAATGTATTTTAGAAGTATATTGTGATTATCTTCATGAGTGAAATTCTTGCCCCGGCTTTTTTTCTTGCCCTTTTAACGATGCTTTCAGCTTTTTATTTCGGTAAAAAACTGGAAAACAAAACGCTCTCCGCCATCGGCTGGGCTCTTTTTGTTGGGGCGATTGTTATTATCGTTTTCGGCGCAACCATATTAACTAACTGGTTTGCTTTTATCGATCCGCCCGATTATTGCGGGAAAGGTTTCCGCTGGAGCCATAGAAAAATCGTCCCCTGGGAAGAATGCCGCCTACATGTGACGCTTACTGCTTTGTTCCTTGACCTTGTTTTTATAGGCGGTACGATTGCTGTTCTTCGTAAAAGAGGTAAAGTGTAAAATGCTTTTTTATGGGTCCGGTGCGACCAACATGGTATAGGTGGGTGGTGTGATGCGAGCGCGCATATCTTTGTTTGTGCCTCTGCTCCTACCCCACCTCCATCAGTCGCTGGTTGGAGTACAGATGGGGGCGGTCCTCACGCCACTGGTTCCACGCCTCCCGCCCCCGCTTGAGGATCGCCAGAAACTCCTGCGGCGTTTTGGGGGGCTTGTCCTCCATACCCGGGGTATAGCAGGCGCGGGGCGCAGGCGCTACAACGGGCCCCATCATGGCCCGCGCGTCTACGTCGTTCATCTGCCAGTCCTGCGGCACGGCGCACCCCCGGTGGCAGGGCCGGTGCGACGGCTGCGGCGCGTGGAACACCCTGGCGGAGGAGGCCCCGGCGGCGGCGGAGGCCACGCACGCGGCGTCCCTGGCGGCGCAGCCCCGCCGGAGGGCCAAGTCCCTGGACATCCTGAATCTGTCCGAGGCCGGTTCGCGCCAGCACCCGCGCCTGGCCACCGGCATCGGCGAGCTGGACCGCGCCACCGGCGGGGGCCTCGTGCCCGGCGCGGCGGTGCTCATCGGCGGAGACCCGGGCATCGGCAAGTCCACCCTCCTCCTCCAGGCCGCAGCGGCCCTGGCCCGCACCGGCGCGGCGTGCCTGTACATCACGGGCGAGGAAAGCACGGCCCAGGTGGGGGGCCGCGCTGCCCGCCTCGCCCTCGCGGACGCGCCCGTGCGACTCGCCGCCGCGTCCTCTGTCCGGGACATCGCTGGAGCCATCAAGGAGCTCAAGCCCGCCGTGGCCGTCATAGACTCCATCCAGACCATGTTCGTGGACACCCTGGACGCCGCGCCCGGCACGGTGGGCCAAGTCCGCGCCGCCGCGCACGAGCTGACCCGCCTCGCGAAGGCCACGGGGACAGTGGTCCTGTTCGTGGGGCACGTGACCAAAGAGGGGCAAATCGCGGGCCCGCGCGTACTGGAGCACATGGTGGACACGGTGCTCTACTTTGAGGGGGAGCGCTCGCACCAGTTCCGCGTCCTGCGCGCGGTGAAAAACCGCTTCGGCCCCACGGACGAGATCGGCGTATTTGAGATGGCCAGCGCGGGCCTCCAGGAGGTGCCAAACCCCTCGGCCCTGTTCCTGGCTCAGCGGCAGGGCGGGGCGGCGGGGAGCGCCGTCTTGGCCGCGCTGGAGGGCACGCGCCCCGTGCTTGTGGAGGTGCAGGCCCTGGTCGCGCCCTCCCCCTTTGGCACGCCCCGGCGGGCCGTCATCGGGTGGGACGGCGCGCGCCTGGCCATGCTCGCGGCGGTGCTGGAGCGCAGCCTTGGGCTCTCCCTGGCCGGGCAGGACATCTTCTTGAACATCGCCGGGGGCATCCGCGTGGCAGAGCCGGCGGCGGACCTGGCCGTAGCGGCGGCCCTCATCAGCGCGCAGCGGGGCACGCCCCTGCCAGAGGGCGCGGTGTTCTTTGGAGAGGTCGGCCTGTCCGGGGAGGTCCGGGCCGTGGCCCAGGCGGACGTGCGCCTGCGGGAGGCCGCAAAGCTGGGCTTCACCCGGGCCGTCGTCCCCGTGCGCGCCAAAAAGGCCGAGGCCCCGCCCCCCGGCCTGGCCCTGACGGAGGTGGCGGACCTCGCCGCGCTGGAGGACGCGGCGGGATAGGGCCCGCAAGGCCGCCGGCCCCTACCGCACGCGCAGGGTGTAGCGCGCGCCCAGGATGAGCAGGAACACAAGGACGCCCCCGCAAAAGGTTTCAAACGCCCCCAGGGCCGTCACGCCCAGGGGCACCCCGTGGGGATACAGCGCGTCGTACAGCCCGCCCGTGTCCTGTCCCACAAATAGGAAGGGCAGGGCGTTTTTGAGGGAGAGCAGGGCCGCCCGCCCAACCTGAAACCCCTCTCCCAGCCACGCATAGAGGAGGGAAAACCATACCACGAGGTTTGAAAGCCACAAGAAGGGCAAGGGGGCGGAGCGCCCAAAGTCGGAGCCAATCTGATAGCCCCAGCCCAGCCACCACCGGGCGCTGGTGTGCGGCTTGTCGGCGTAGCCCCGGTGGGCCTGGAGTTCCTGGGCAAAAAACTCCGCCTCCTGCACATGGTCGCCCGCCTGCGCCGCCATTCGGCGCAGCGCCCGCCACCGCGCCGCGTCCTCCGGCCCGGCCTTGTAGCCCTCGGGCGGCTCTATGCGCAGCGTGTCCAGGCGTGGCGGCTCCCGGAACGAGGCCTGCGTGAAGTCGGGGGGTTGGAGGAATATAGAGTCTCTTAGTTGGAGCCATCCATTGCATTTCATTGCGCAGAATATTATATTTCCTGTAAATTTTGTTTTTGCAAAACTTAGCCTTTTTAAAAATTCTGAACCAAAAAATTGTGCATGATGTATGTTGCATTCATAGAAGGAAACGCCTCCTAAGAAACTTGAATCCATAAATTCTGCGAGATTTTCTATGCAAGATCCATCGAATCTTACATCTTTTCGGAACTCACAACTTTTAAATCTTGCGCTCTTTGAGAAAAAACACAGACCAAAAGCCGCCTCATTCTTGAATATACATTTTCTAAATACAGCTGTATTTAGAAATTGAACGTAACCAAATGCAGACATTCCATGGAACTCTGATTTAGAAAAATCAGCTATTGCTTCAAACTTTGCGTTTGAGAATGAACAAGAGCCAGGAAATACGCATTCAGAAAAATTACAAGGGGCCTCCTTTCGTCCTGTAAATTCCAAGCCTTCAAAGTTCGCTTTTGCCCGCTCTTCCCAGTCATTCTTTTTGCTCTCCCATTCCCCGCCTTCCTCCAACCTCTTGCGCTCGGCCAGCATCGCCCGCGCCCAGGTGTTCCAGGCGCCCTTGCCTTTCTGCCACAGGGCGATGGTCTCCTCCCGGTTCATGCGCCGAACGGATCGGTCACCAGGATGCTGTCCTCGCGCTCGGGCGAGGTGGACAGGAGCGCAACGGGCACGCCCGTCAGGGCCTCCACGCGGCGGATGTAGGCCACGGCGGCCGGGGGCAGGTCCGCCCACCGCCGCGCACCGCGCGTCTGCGACTGCCAGCCGGGCAGGGTCTCGTACACCGGTTCCACAGCGCTTTGTGCACCCTGACCAGCGGGCAGGTGGTCCAGCGGGGCCCCGGCCAGGCGGTAGCCGGTGCAGATGCGGATCTCGGCCAGGGTGTCCAGGACGTCCAGCTTGGTCAGCGCGAGGCCGTCCACGCCCGAGATGGCGCAGGCCTGCCGGACGGCGACAGCGTCGAACCACCCGCAGCGGCGCTTGCGGCCCGTGGTGGTGCCGAACTCCCGCCCGCGCGCGCCCAGGAGGGCCCCCGTGTCGTCCTCCAGCTCTGTGGGGAAGGGCCCAGTGCCCACCCGGGTGGTATAGGCCTTTGTGATGCCCAGGACGAAGCCCGTGGCACGCGGCCCGCACCCGGCCCCGGCGGCGACCTGCCCTGCCACGGTGTTTGAGGAGGTGACAAAGGGGTATGTCCCGTGGTCCACGTCCAGCAGGGCCCCTTGCGCCCCCTCGAACATGACGCGCTTGCCCTCCGCCCGGGCCTGGTCCAGGGCGCGCCATGCGGGCGCGGCGTAGCGGAGGATCTCCGGCGCGAGAGCGAGGAGCACCTGATACACCCCGTGCGCGTCCCCCGGCGCGTTGTGGTACGCCATGAGCGCCTCCACCTTCGCGCGCAGGGTATCCGGCTCTGCCAGGTCGCACACGCGGATGCCACGGCGGCCCACCTTGTCCTCATACGCGGGGCCGATGCCCCGGCGGGTGGTCCCGATGCCGCCACGCGCGCAGGCGTCCTCCCGCGCGCCGTCCACGGCCTGATGGATGGGCAGGATGAGGTGCGCCGTGTCTGCAAGGAGGAGGTTCTGGGGGGAAACATCCACACCCTTGCCCCGTATGGTCGCAATCTCGGCGAGCAGGGCCCGGGGGTCCACGACCACCCCGCCGCCTACGACGGACAGCGTGCCGGGGCGCACGACGCCGCTGGGCAGGAGGTGTAGCTTGTACTCCACGCCATCCACGACGAGCGTGTGTCCCGCGTTGTGCCCGCCCTGGAAGCGGACGACCACGTCCGCGCGCGCGGCGAGCCAGTCCACGATCTTGCCCTTGCCCTCGTCGCCCCACTGCGTGCCCACGACCGTCACGTTGCCCATTTGTGTATACCTTTCTTCTGTTTGTGTGCCTGGGCCTTGATAGCCGCAAGCACTAGTCTCCCGCAACATCCGGCAAGAGGGGGACGAAGCGCACGGGCAGGAGGCCCTTCACGGCGAAAGCCCCCTCAGCGCTTTCCTTTGTGTAGCGGCGCAGCACCTGTTCCCCCTGCCCGCCCACGGGGATAACCAAGTGCCCCCCGACCTTCAGTTGTTCCAAAAGGACGGGCGGGGGCTCGCCGTGCGCTGCGGCCGTCACGATGATTTTGTCAAATGGTGCCTG
Source organism: Alphaproteobacteria bacterium (assembly GCA_016757515.1). GTDB lineage: Bacteria > Pseudomonadota > Alphaproteobacteria > Micavibrionales > Micavibrionaceae > UBA10425. The sequence continues at coordinate 8,318 of JAERIN010000024.1, read as the reverse complement.
CGCGGGCCAGCCGGCCATGCCGTCGCCGCAGATGGCCGTCACATTCCGAACGCCCAGGGTCTCCAGGCGTGACTCTGCGGCCTGCAGGAGGGGCTTGTGTCGCTCTATGGTGTACACCCGGCGCACAAGACGCGCGAGAACAGCAGCTTGATAGCCGCAGCCCGTGCCGACCTCCAGCACCTTATCCCGGTCCGTGGGCTCCAGCGCTGCCGTCATGGTCGCCACGACCAAGGGCTGACTTATCGTCTGCCCGCACCCGATGGGCAGAGCAGTGTCCTCCCACGCCTGGGGCTTGAGTTCCTCCGGCACGAAGGTGTCACGCGGGACGCTCTCAATCGCGGCCAGGACGCGCGTGTCTGTGATGCCCGCCGCTCGGAGGGCGAGTAGGAGGCGTATTTTTTTGTTTGCGGTCTGCGTGGGCACGGTAAGGGGAGTAGCCCCCCGCCCAGTCTGGCACAAGCCCCTTGGGGGGATTGACTTGCCCTTGAGATTCTGGGCCTATGGGCCCATGCACTGGCTCGTCCTTTTATGTGCGCTCCTTCTTGCGGCCTGCGCGAAGGTGGGGCCGGACTACACCCCCCCGCCGGTGGAAGAGGTCCCTGCCGCGTGGGTGCAGCCCCTAGGGCCTAGACAGTCCACGCAACTGGCCGGTTGGTGGCGCGCTCTGGAGGACCCAGCGCTGAACGCCCTTATGGTCGAAGCGGATGAGAGCAGCCCAGACTTAGAGGCGGCGGCAGCGCGGGTGGCAGCGGCGCGGGCTGCGGTCGGCGTGGCGAACGCGGGGCGCATCCCGCAAGTGGGCCTGGAGGCAGAGACCGCGCGGGCCAAGGGTAGCCGCGAGATGTCCGCGAGTGTCCCCCCGCCGCAGCAACGTATAGACACCTTTGACACCCTGGGCGCGGGCGCCGCATGGGAGGTGGACCTGTTTGGGCGCGTAGCGCGGGCCGTGGAGGCCACAGGGGCGGAGAGCCAAGCGGCGGTGGCGGACGCACGGGGCGTGCGCGTGACGCTTTATGCTGACATTGCACAAACCTACGTATCTCTGCGGGCGCTTCAGGCGCGCTTGGCCTACGCCCATGGCAACGCGGCGGCGCAGGCCAAGACGCGCGATCTGGTGCGGCACAAGCATGAGGCCGGTCTGGTGTCCGAGCTGGACCTGCGGCAGGCGGAGCGCAACCTGGCCGTGACGCGCAGCGCCATACCGTCGCTGGAGGCCGGGATAGACTCTGCACGCTATCGCCTGGCTGTGCTGACCGGGCAAACACCGGGGGCACTGGATGAGGCGCTGCGAACAAAGGCCCCTATCCCGGCTTTGCCTGAGGGGATTATCGGCGTTGTGCCCCGGGACGTTGTGCGTCAACGTCCGGACATTCGGGCCGCAGAGCGCCGCCTGGCTGCTGCTGTGGCGCGCGTTGGCGTGGCCACCGCAGACCTCTATCCGCGCCTGTCCCTTTTGGGCAGCTTCACACAGTCCGCTGCATCGGGGCCGCTTATGGTCTCCAGCGCAAGCGGGTGGAGCTTTGGGCCGTCCCTGACATGGAGCGTGTTCACCGGCGGGCGGGTACGGGCGCAGATCAAGGCGCAGGAGGCCGAGGCCGAGGCCGCCCGCGCGATGTATGAGGGCACAGTCCTGCGTGCCTTAGCGGAGGTGGAAACGGCCCTGTCTGCGTATGCGCATGAGGGCAAGCGATTGGTTGCATTAGAGCGCTCTGTACAAGCGGCGCGGAAGTCCGAGAAGCTAGTCCAGGCGGCGTATGACGCAGGCCTTGCGGACTTCCAGAACGTCCTGGATGCGCAGCGGGCCCTGTTTGAGCAGGAGGACGCCGCCGCTGCCTCGCGCGGAGCCCTGGCCCAGGGGTATATCACCATTGTCCGCGCCATGGGCGGCGGATGGCAAGCGGAGCAAGAGGAGAAAGCGCCATGAAGATAGGTCCTTTGGTATTGGTGTGTGCGGCGGCTCTGGCCCTCCCGGCGTGCAGGGAGGAAGAGCCCCAGTCCAGGGAGGCCATCCGCCCCGTACGCGCCATGACCGTCTCGTCGGAGCCTGCCCTCCCCCTGCGCCGCTTCCCGGGCCGGGCCAAAGCAGCGCAAGAGGCCACCCTGGCCTTTGAGGTTGCCGGGCGCCTGACCGCCCTCCCGGTCAAAGTGGGCGATGTGGTTGAGGAGGGGGCCGTCCTGGCTGCCCTGGATCAGCGGGATTTTGAGTCCGCCTTGGCCGCCGCAAAGGCAGAGGAGGCGCGCTCGAGGGCGCAGTATGAGCGCATGGAAAAGGCCGCCGCGATGAACGCTGTGTCCAGGCAGGACCTCTCTGACGCGCGGGCCGCATGGGAGGCCGCGCAGGCCCAGGTAGACATTCGGCAAAAGGCCCTGGAGGACGCCACGCTCCGCGCGCCGTATCGGGCCGTGGTCGTGGCCACATACTTCCAGAACTTTGAGGCTGTGCAGCCCAAACAGCCCGCGCTGCGCATCTTGAACCCCAGCCGGATTGAGATGGTCGTGGACGTGCCAGAGGAAATGATAAACCTGGTGCGTCTGGATGTGCCGGTGGTGGTGGCCTTTGACGCCGCGCCGGGCGTGGAGATACGGGCAGAGGTGAGCGAGATCGGGGCCGAGGCTAACGCTTCTACCCGGACCTATCCCGTGACCCTGTCGATGGATCAGCCGGAGGGAGACCTAAAGATCCTGCCCGGTATGGCCGGCAAGGCCTGGCGGGCGGCAGACAACCGAGCGCCGGCGGCGGGTGCACCCGCCGGGGCGGGTTTTGCAGTGCCCTTGACAGCCCTGGCCCCCGGACCAAACGGGGGAAGCGTCGTGTGGGTGATTGACCCGGCCACGGGCCTTGTGTCCGCACGGGACGTGGAGGTGGGGAGCCTCACGTCCGACGGGGTCCTGGTCATCCGGGGCCTGTCCGGGGGGGAGGTCATCGCCACCGCCGGGGCGCGGAGCCTGAAGGACGGGCAAAAGGTGCGGATTGTGGAAGGAGAGTAATACGCAACGCGCATTATCATCCCGGTAGAGACGCCGGGATCGGGTCCGGGCCCCTTGCAACCCGGCCCTGCCTTCCGGCGGGGTGACACACGAGATATGGATGGACTGCCCATGAACCTCACCGCCCTCGCCTTACGCAACCCCGTGGCCACCTGGCTGGCCGTTGTGCTCCTCCTCCTCGCGGGGTGGGCAAGCTATGACAAACTGGGGAAACTGGAAGACCCGGAGTTCACGGTCAAAACCGCCTCCATCACCACGGCCTACCCCGGCGCGAGCGCGGTGCAAGTGGAGCAGGAGGTGACCGAGCGCATCGCCCTGGCCGCGCAAAAGGTGCCAGAGGTGGACTATATCAAGTCCATTTCCATGCCCCACCTGTCCATCGTGAAGGTGGAGATCAAGAGCCAGTACTGGTCCGCAGCTCTGCCCCAGATATGGGACACCCTGCGCCGTAAGATCAGGGAGATGGAGGGCGACCTGCCCCAGGGCGCGGGGCGGCCCGCCGTGGGGGACGACTTTGGGGACGTCTACGGCTTTGTCCTGGCCGTAACGGGGGATGGATTTACGTACAAAGAACTGGAGGGCCAAGTTAAGAACATCAAGCGCCGCCTCTCTCTCGTTGAGGGCGTGGGACGTGTGGAGTACTGGGGCAAACGCCCCCGCGCAGTGTACGTGGAGGTGAGCGAGGCCCGCTTGGCCGGCACGGGCATCACAGTGGAGGATATCGCGGCCACGCTGGGCCGGCAGAACGCCACTGTCCGGGCAGGGAGTGTCTATGCGGACGGCCTGATGGCCCGGATAGAGGTGACGGGTGCGCTGGTGACGCCTGCGGACGTAGGAGATCTGATTGTCCGAGGTGCTGCGCCGGGGCAGGGAGACAAGGCCCGACCAGCGGGGGAAAAGGCGCAAGACGCCCTGATCCGCATCCGGGATATCGCTGAAGTCCGGGAGGACTTCGTAGAGCCCGCACCACAGATTATGTTCTATGACGGACAGCCCGCCATCGGCCTGGCAGTGGCGAATGTCCGGGGCGCAAACATCATCACCCTGGGAGAGAACCTGGACGCAGCCCTGTCCGCCATGGAGGCAGACCTGCCTGTGGGCTTAGAGGTCCACCGCGTCGCGTGGCAGGCTGGAGAGGTCTCGGTGGCCATAAACAGCTTCGTGGTCAGCCTCATCCAGGCGCTGGTTATCGTCCTGGTGGTTCTGGCCCTGGCAATGGGCTGGCGCATGGGGACCGTCATCGGCACGGCCCTCCTCCTGACCATAGCGGGGACCATGGTGGTCATGGACATGATGTCCATAGACCTACAGCGCATGTCTCTGGGGGCCCTTATCATCGCCATGGGGATGATGGTGGACAACGCCATCGTCGTGGCCGACGGCTTTGCCGTGCGCCTGGCGCGCGGTATGGGCCGACGAGAGGCCGCCATTGAGGCCGCCACGCAGCCGTCTATCCCTCTCCTGGGCGCGACCATCATCGCCGTTCTCGCCTTCTACCCCATCGGGGGCTCCCCCGACTCCACCGGAGAATACTGCCTGTCCCTGTTCCAAGTCGTGGGCATATCCCTGCTGCTCAGCTGGATCGTGTCCATCACTGTCACACCGCTCCAGTGCGTGGCCATGCTCCCTCAACCCACACAAGAAGCCAAGGACCCCTATGGCGGCACCTTCTTTCGGGCTTACCGCGCCCTTTTGGAATGGACCCTGCGCCGCCGCGCCCTGACCCTCGCTTCCATGGTCGGCCTGCTTGTCCTGTCCGGCGTGGGCTTCGGGGCCGTGCCCCAGATGTTCTTCCCTGACTCCTCCCGTGCGCAGTTCATGGTGGACATGTACCCTCCCACCGGCACACGGGTGACAGAGAGCGCACGCCTGCTGGAGAAGGCACGGACCAAGATTCAGGCCATGGACGGCGTGGTGAGCGTGGCATCCTTCGTCGGCTCCGGCCCGCCCCGCTTTTACCTTCCCGTGGAGCCGGAGATGGTGTCACCGGCTTATGGGCAAATGATCGTGACCGTGGCCGACTTCCGCAAAATCGACGCCATGCGAGACGAGATTCAGCCCTGGCTGGATGCACACTTCCCAGAGGTCGTTGTCTTCCGCATGCGCAAGTATGCCGTGGGACCGGGCAACACCTGGTCCTTTGAGTTGCGCGTCACGGCACCCCCAGGCTCCACCCCAGATGAGGTCCGCGCCGCCGTTCAGGGCGGTCTGGATGTCCTGGAGGCAAGCCCCCTCGTGGCCGCTGCACGCGTGGACTGGCGCGAGCGTGTGCCCAAAGTGGTTGTGGGATACAGTCAAGAGCGCGGACGCTGGGCCGGCGTGTCTCGTGCGGACACAGCGCAGGCCGCAGCGCGGGCCTTTGATGGGCAAGGAATAGGCCAGTTCCGGGAGCGGGATGAGCTTATGCCGATTTTGCTGCGCAACGCGGGGACAGAGCGAGAGGACCCCTCCACCCTCTACGCCGTGCAGATTCCCCAAGCTGGGCCCATGGGCGCCACAGTGCCCCTGACCCAGGTCGCCCGAGACGTGGAAATCTCTTGGGAGGACACGGCGATCTGGGGCCGCAACCGCCTGCGGACCATATCGCTACAGGCCGCGCCAGAGTACGGCGTCACGACCTCTACGCTGAAGGCCGCAGTGGAGGCAGACCTTGCGGCGTGGGCAGAAACGCTCCCCCCCGGCTATAGCGCCGAGTGGGGCGGGGAGATTGAGAGCAGCGCCAAGGCGCAGGGTGGCCTCGTCCCCGGCATCATCCCCGCAGCGACCGCCATGGTGTTTATTTTGGTGGCCCTGTTTGGCGCACTGCGCCCCGCGGCGGTTATTGTTCTGACCATTCCCCTGGCCGCGATTGGGATTACGGCGGCGCTGCTGGGCACGGGGGCGGCGTTTGGCTTTATGGCGCTCCTTGGCGCAATGAGCCTGGCCGGGATGATGATCAAAAACGCGATTGTTTTGATTGACGAGATCGCTCTGAACCGGGGCGAGCGGGGGATGGAGACCTACGACGCGATCGTGGCGGCTGGGCTCTCCCGCCTGCGCCCCGTGATGCTGGCCGCCGCGACGACGGTCCTGGGCGTCATCCCCCTCATCCCCGACGTGTTCTGGAGCGCCATGGCCGTCACCATCATGGGCGGCCTGGCCTTTGGCACCGTTCTGACCATGGTCGTCGTCCCGGTGCTCTACGCGGCGCTCTACCGCGTGCGGGCACCATAGAGCGCGACCAAACGGGCGACCAAGATGGTGGTGTAGAGCACGCCCACACCGGCCTCGGCCACAGACAAAATGCGCGCCGGGGGAGAAACAGGGGCGATGTCCCCAAAGCCCAGGGTCGTGAGAGTCGCAAAGCTGAAGTAAATGAGGTCCACACTGGCGTAGTCTGAGACCACAGAAGGCAGGGACAGGGCCCCTGAGTCCCAAGGTGCGCGGCAATCCACACGGCACCTATTCCCCCCGCAGCGGCCCGTTCGGCCCAGTGGCGGGCGGCGCTGAAAGCATAGGCCGCGATGAGGCAGGCCCACAAAAGGGGAAAGACCAGAGCTGCGCCCTTGGCCACCTCCACCGCAGGGGAGGCCGCAAAGAGGCCACCAAAGCCCCGAGGAGGACATAAGAGCGGACCGCAACCCAAGAGGAACCGCCACGGCCTCCGTCCTCTCTGTCTGCTTCTGCGTGAGCCTTGTGCACGCCGGACAGCCTAGCAGCACCGGAAAAAGGAAGTCCACACTGCAGGGCTGCGCCCCGTGCTCCAAAAACCCAGGTCAAATCTCCTGAAGTCGCACAGCCACACAAGAAGGCCTATCTGCTCCCGGCAGGCAAGGGGTGCCCCGCATTTTCGACGTTGTCTATCAGGCGCACGCCCTCCACCCAGACCGCGGCCACGACCCGACCTGCGAGAAGACCAACGTAGTCCACCTTCTCAAACCCCACAGACAACAGGTCCTCCGCGCCGCCGCCCGCCCGCAAAACGGCGTTTAGCCGTCGCGCAACGGCCAGGCCCTCTTCCGAGAGCAGCGCATTGCGAGAAGACAGGGCCAGGCCGGCCTGATCCCGCTCTATGGGCGCACCGCATATTTCTATGGGAAAATTGAGGTCTTGCACCATCTCCCGCACCACAGCCAGTTGCTGCCAGTCCTTTTCGCCAAACACCGCACTATCCGGCTGCACCTGGTTGAACAGCTTGGCCACGACCGTCACCACGCCGTCAAAGTGCCCTGGCCGGTGGGTACCCTCAAACCCCTGCGCGGCGCGTCCGGCCCGCACAGTGACAGAATGGCCCTCAGGATACATGGTCGCGTCGCTGGGGGCCCAGAGGGCGTCGCAGCCGGTGTCGCGCAGCCTGGCCGCATCGCCCTCTAAGTCTCTGGGGTAGTGCTCAAAGTCACGGACTTCGTTGAACTGTAAGGGGTTGACGAACACACTCGCCACCACCGCCTCCGCCCTCGCGCGGGCTGCGCGGAGGAGGGCTATGTGCCCCGCGTGGAGCGCCCCCATGGTGGGCACGAGGGCCACCCGACGTGCAGTGCTGCGCTGTGCCCCCACAAAGGCCCGCAGGGCGGCTATGTCGCGGAGCGTTTGCACAGCCCGCACCATCCCACCTTGTGCGGTCGCGCGCAAGGTAGGCCAAGGCCAGGAAGGGTGGTGGACCCGATCGGGATCGAACCGACGACCTCGTCATTGCGAACGACGCGCTCTCCCAGCTGAGCTACGGGCCCTATGCACAACCTGTCTGGCCAGAGCGGGATGGTGGACCCGATCGGGATCGAACCGACGACCTCTACAATGCCATTGTAGCGCTCTCCCAGCTGAGCTACGGGCCCGGCCAGACAGCGCCGGAGATTAGGCCCCGCGCCCGGCGAACGCAAGGACAAATTGCGCTTACGGCATCCTGTCCCTGATGATCACCTCCCCCTCGCGCCGTGCGTCTATACGGGCGCGGGGTGTATCTAGGATTTTCTCCCTGTCTTGCAAGAACAAAACCCGGGCCAGAGCCGGGGCCGGGTCTGCCGCGGGAAGGAGGACGCGCGCGCCATTGGTCAACACAAGGTCCCATCGGCGACGGCTGATGCGCTCGGCATAGGCCGTGCGGCGGGCGACGCCTGGTTCAGCGGCAAGAAGGGCCAAGACGGTTCCCGCCTCCTCCGGAGCACCCAGGCCCATGAGGAGGGGCAAATCGTCAAACTGCCCATCCGCGGCCACAATCGGCGTGCCCTGCGCGTCTATGAGAACTGGGGGGGCACCCGGCCCCTCGGCCCAGCGGGCCACGGCCACGCGCTCGGCCAGGGCCACAGCGATTACCCCGCCAGCCCGCCTCTCCACACGCGCAGCAGAGACCC
>JAERIN010000023.1 GCA_016757515.1 Alphaproteobacteria bacterium | reverse complement strand
TCGCGACCCCGCCCCCCGTTCCTGCCGCCCGATGCGCTGTCATCTGCCCGTCGCAGATAAGGGGCGCAGGGGCACGACCGTGGCCCCACCCGCCGCAATGGTATCCAGGTAATCCGCCCAGTCCTGCATCATCACGCGGCGCTCGCGCAGGAAGTCCGCGCGGTCGTAGGCCGCGTCTATCTTGTTGCGCGGGGTGTGGGCGAGCTGCCTGTCCACGACCTCGTGCCGCCAGCCGATCTCCTGCTTGATGGCGCTCATGGCCAGCGCGCGAAACCCATGGCCCGTCATGCGGCCCGCATAGCCCATGCGGCGCAGGGCCACCAAAATCGTGTTGTTGCTCATGGGCTTGTGCGGGCGCACCATGGAGGGGAAGACCAGCGGCCAGTGCCCCGCGATGGCCCTTTGCGCCTGCAAAATCTCCACCGCTTGGCGCGATAGGGGCACAACATGCGCCTCGTGTTAGTTTATAAAATACAATATAAACAATTGAATTATAAAGATTTTTTTATTTTGTTCCCCATCCTTATTCCCGTTCCAAGATCTTTTTCCGTGAGGGTGCTTGACGTCGAGCACGAAAGAGATTAGAATGCGAATCATGAACCAAGAACCCCGCAGACGCAGCCCCAGATGCCCCTCCATAGATTTAGGCGACGCTTTAAAGCGAACTGAGTCTATATACCAAAAAGGGAGAACGCATGCGATGATGGCGGATGCCGCTGCTCAAAGTCTAGGATACAAGAATTCCGGGAGCGGAATTGCCAAAAGCATATTAGCTGCACTCTGTTACTTTGGTTTAATAGAAAGAAAAGGTGGAAAATTTTCCGTATCTTCAGATTTTGAGAAATATATGCATGCACCAGATAAAGAAAAGGGTTTACATTACCTAGAAACCTTCCTCAAAAAGCCAACGATTTTCGAATCATTGATTGAGAAATATGGCATGGAACTTTTATCGCTTCCATCGGATGCAATAATAAAGTATGATTTAATTGAACAGGGCTTTAGGCCAGAAGCCGCTGAAGAGGCGGTGGGTGCCTTTAAGCGGTCTCTTGAGTTTATAGAGCGCCAACAGGATTCTGATCTAGAGATACAGAAAGAATCTGAAAACGATACAAATATAAATAATGAAGATGAAACAATTAAAAGGAATACAGAAAACAAGGAAATAAGAAATAATATTGAATTATCTGAATTTAAAAAAATTACAATTTTCTTGCCCGAAGGCCGAGAGGCTGTTCTTCATGTGCCTCGTCCTTTCTATATAAAGGATAAGTTAACAATAAATAGACAAATAGGGGCTCTTTTAGCAGACGATGAAGATTTGAACGATGCAGGAGGCCCAAAAGGATAACCCGATGCAGCGCGAACTGCATCGGGTTAAAAATCTCCCACGGACACAAGGTTCATCCAACGGGAGGCCAGAGCGAACCCTAGCGATACTAAACACTTTTCATTATCGCCTGTGAGTTGCTTGGTGTCAAGAGATCCTTTTTAAAAAGGAGGATAATATGAGAAATTCTTCTCACAAAAATCCACCCCCTGGATTCCGATGGGTTTTTTGCCCCCGATTCAGGCATTGGCGCACAGGTAAATACGTTTACCCAAAAAATGTAAAATGTTTTGCATTTTTGGTGCGTCAGTAAATTTAGGGAGGGGCAGGGCCGAAAGGCCTTGCCCCTTTTTGAAAAAAGAAGACCCTGCCCCAAACGCAAAGTTTTCAACTGTATCGGACGGCATGAAAGAGAAAAGTGGCTGGGGTGGGAGGATTCGAACCTCCGGTACACGGTACCAAAAACCGCTGCCTTACCGCTTGGCTACACCCCATCGCGCGGCGCGGCGGGCAGTATAGGTCCCTTCCCGCGCGGCGGCAAGGCCTATACAAGGGGGGCCATGGGCCCCTCTCCCCTTTTGCGCAATCGCTGGCGCGCCTTCCGCGCGAACGGGCGGGCGTGGTTCTCTTTGCGGGCCTTTGCGGTCATCGCGGCCCTGGCTGCGGCGGCCCCCCTCATCGCGAACGACAAGCCCCTCATCATCTGGCACGACGGGGCGGCGCTGTTCCCCGTGGTCCGCTTTTATCCCGAGACCGCCCTGGGGGGAGAGTTTGCGACGGAGGCGGACTATAAGGACCCCTATGTCCGGGGCCTCATCGCCGCAAAGGGCTGGGCGATCTGGCCCCCTGTTCCGTACGCGTGGGACACCGTGAACTATGCCGTCACCGGTCCCGTACCCTCGCCGCCGAGCGCGGACAACTGGCTGGGCACGGACGATCAGGGGCGGGACGTGGTGGCCCGGGCGCTGTACGGCACGCGGCTGTCCCTGGCCTTTGGCTTGCTCTTGGCCCCGGCGGCGGCGGCGCTGGGCATACTCGCGGGCCTGATGCAGGGGTACTATGGCGGTGCGGCGGACCTTTTGGCGCAGCGGGCGCTGGAGGTCTGGGGGTCCCTGCCGCGCTTGCTCATCCTCATCCTGTTCTCGGCCCTGTTCACGCCGGGGTTTTGGACGCTGCTCCTCATCCTCCTGCTGTTCTCGTGGCCGTCTCTGGTGGACGTGGTGCGGGCGGAGTCCCTGCGCGCGCGGAACTTTGCGTATGTCCTGTCCGCGCGTGCCCTGGGCGTGGCGGGGCCGGTCATCATGCTGCGCCACGTGCTGCCAAACGCCCTGGTGGCGGCGGTGAGTTTTATGCCCTTTATCGTGACAGATGCCGTGGTGGCGCTGGCGTCTTTGGATTTCCTGGGCCTGGGCCTGCCTCCGGGGAGCCCGTCTCTGGGGGAACTGCTTGCACAGGGCAAGAACAATCTCCATGCGCCGTGGCTGGGCCTGACGGCATTTTGCACCCTGGCGGTGCTGTTGACCCTGCTGGCTTTTATCGGGGAGGGGGTGCGCGACGCTCTGGACCCCAGGTGCACCCAGGGCCGGGCGCAGAGCTAGGGCCACCCTGACCAGACTACCGTGCAAAAGGGGTTCTCGCAGACAGGCCAGAGATTGCACTACGCTGTGCAGCGTCCGGAGCTGTTCGGCGGATTTGCGGTGTTTTCTGTGTTATGAGCATAAGAAGGGGCTTGACGGCGCGTCGGCGCGGCCCTACAAAGATCCTGTCCTTAAACAAGAATAATTCTTATTTATAAACATCCCGAAAGGAAACACGCCTAGTGCGCCCCCTCGCTCTGCTCGCCGCCGCCCTGCTCCTGCCCGTAACCGCCCTGGCGGAAGACCGTCCCTGGCTCTCCGTGGAGGGCTATGCGGAAATAGAAAACGACTGGGCCTATGACTCCGACGATGCGGACGCGGAGCACAACGACCTGTACGCCACTGTGGAGGTTGCCCCTACCCTGGCCTTCGCCGCCGGCTGGTCCCTGTCCGGGACCTTTGTGTTTGAGCCGGTGCAGGACTTTAACCCTGGCGAGGACGGGTTTTTTGACAACGAGGGACTCTATATGGAAGAGCTCTTCCTGGCCTACGGCGCGGACACTTGGGGCGTGCGAGCGGGCAAAATCAACCCGGCCTTTGGGGCCCTTTGGGACGCAGACGGGATATGGGTGGGGGACTTTGCCGAGGACTATGAGCTTACCGAGAAGATAGGCGCGGGCGCGCACTACACCCTCGCCGGGGCGCACACCCTGAGTGCCGCCGCATTCTTCGCGGACACAAGCACCCTGTCGGACTCCGCCTTCACCCGGCGCGGGCAGGTGCGCCAGGCCGACGGCGGTGCATCCAACACAGGCGACCCGTCCTCGTTCGTCGTATCCCTGACGGGAGCGAAGATGGAGGCCCTCCCCGGCCTGTCCTATGGTCTCTACGTCCGTCACTTGGCGCAGGGGGACGCGGACGTGGGGCCGGAGTTTGACGAGGAACAGGGGTTGGCCGCGAACCTGGGCTACGCCTGGGCGGCCACGGAGCGCCTGGGGCTGTCCGTGATGGGGGAGGTGGCGCACCTGGACCACTTTGGCGGCGGCGCGGACGACCACACTTATGCCGGCGCCGTGGTCATGGCCACGTGGGACGCGCGGTGGAGCTTGGCCCTGGGCCACACGACCCGCTGGGTGGACCGCGCCGGGGGCGGGGATGACGATGACCACTTGACGCAGGCGAGCGTGGGCTACGCCTGGCCCTGTGGCCTATATACCCACGCCGGGTGGCGCGGCGCGCGGGAGGGGGGCGTGGACACGCACAGCCTGGGCGGCGTTTTTGGCTATGCCTTCGCGTTTTAGGGGGGACAGGGACATGGCACCTCTTGGACACATGACGCCAGGGCAGGCGGGGCGCGTGGCGGGTATCGCGCCAGGGGCTCTCCGCGCGCGCCTTCTGGCTCTGGGCGTGACGCCGGGGGCCCAGGTACGCGTTGTGCGGGCCGCGCCTCTGGGCGACCCGATTGAGGTGGAGGTCCGTGGTGCGCGCCTGTCCCTCCGGCGAGCGGAGGCGGGGGCTGTGGAGGTGGAGGTGGATGCACATGAGTGACACGCTGCGCATCGCCCTTGCGGGCAACCCGAACTGCGGCAAGACCACAGTCTTCAACGCCCTGACCGGCACCTGCCAGAGCGTGGGCAACTGGCCGGGCGTGACGGTGGACAAGAAGGTCGGAGCTTTTCGCCACAGGGGGGTGCAGGTGGAGGTGACGGACCTGCCCGGAGTTTACGGCCTGACAGAGGACGGCGAGGGCAAGGACGGTGCCCTGGACGCTGCGGTGGCGCGACGGCACCTCGACTCGGGCGGCGCTGACTTGGTGGTGAACATCGTGGACGCGGCGCACCTGGAGCGGCACCTATACCTGACGGCGCAAATCCTGGAGATGGGCGTGCCGGTGGTCGTGGTCTTGAACATGACGGACGTGGCCGTGCGGCGGGGTGTGGCGGTGGATCCGTTGGTGCTCTCAAAAGCCCTGGGTTGCCCTGTTGTGCCCATGGTGGGCAGCCGTGGGCGGGGCCTGGGGGCCCTGAAGGCCGCCATCGTGGCGGCTGGGGCCGAAAGGGCGGTGCCCGCAGCCCCGGACTATGGCCCTGCCGTGGCGTGCGCGGCGCGGGCCCTGGCCCCCCTTTCTCTCTCAAAGGCTCTAAGGGCGCTGGAGGCGGGCGCCCCTACACCAAGCCACATCCGTGCCGCGCGCGCCGAACTGGCTCTGGCGGCTGGGCGTGACTCAGACCTGGCTATCGCAGACGCCCGCTACACCACCGCGCACCGCTGGGCCCAGTCCGCCACCCAGGTTCTGGCCCCTGGCCGACGTACCTGGACAGAGCGACTGGACGCTGTCGCCCTCCACCGCTGGGCCGGCATTCCCGTGTTTTTGGCCGTTATGTACGCCCTGTTCCTGGTCTCCATCACCCTGGCCGGCGCGTTCATAGATGTCTTTGACATCGCCGCAGGAGCCCTTTTCGTGGATGGCACGGCACACCTTTTGGCGCAGGCAAATGCCCCCGCCTGGGTGACCCTCCTCCTCGCGCAGGGGGTTGGCGGGGGTCTCCAGACCACGGCGACCTTCATCCCCATTGTGGGCTTCCTGTTTTTGTTCCTCACCTTTCTGGAGGACTCGGGCTATATGGCCAGAGCGGCCTTTGTCGCGGACCGCGTCATGCGGGCCCTGGGCCTGCCCGGCCAGGCCTTCGTGCCCATGATCCTGGGCTTCGGCTGCACCGTACCCGCCGTCATGGCCGTGCGCACGCTGGAGGCCCGTCGCGCGCGCATCGCTGCCGCCATGATGGCCCCCTTCATGTCTTGTGGCGCGCGCTTGCCCGTGTACGCCCTGTTCGCCGCCGCGTTCTTCCCCGTGGGGGGGCAGAACGTCATCTTCGCCCTATACCTCATCGGCATGGCGTTCGGTGTCCTCACGGGCCTTGTCCTGGGCCGGACCCTCCTGCGCGGGATGGGCCACGGCGCGTCCGTCATGGAGCTTCCACCCTACCACTGGCCCACCTTCCGCAACCTCGCCACCCGCACCTGGCACCGCCTGTCCGCTTTCATCGCCCGAGCAGGAAAAATGATTGTCCTCGTCGTCCTGGCCCTCTCGGCCCTGTCTTCCATCGGGGTGGACGGGTCCCTGGGCAATGCGGATACAGACCGATCCCTCCTGGCCGCGACGGGCCGGGCGCTTACCCCCGTCGTGGCACCCATGGGGCTGACGGAGGACAACTGGCCCGCGACGGTGGCCCTGTTCACCGGCCTGTTTGCGAAGGAGGTCGTCGTGGGAACACTAGACGCTCTATACACCGCACAGGCGGGGGATGTGTCCGAGGAGGCAGACGCCCCGCCCTACAGCCTGGCCGCCGGCCTGCGCGCGGCCGTGGCCAGCATCCCGCCGGGCCTGGCAGGCGCGTGGGGCTCCCTGGCGGACCCCCTGGGCCTGTCCGGCGCGGCGGCGGAGCCCCCAGATGTGTCCGAGCGGGCCTTTGGTGCCATGGTGCAGCGCTTTGACGGGCAGGTGGGGGCCCTGGCCTACCTCATGGTTATCCTGCTCTACATGCCCTGCGTGGCCGCCACCGCCGCCATTTTGCGCGAGACATCGTGGCGCTGGACGGCCTTCATCGGTGCGTGGTCCACCGGCCTGGGCTGGGGCGCGGCAGTGGTGGTCTACCAAGTGGGTACCGCCGCCCAGCACCCCTGGGCCTCCGCTGCCTGGGTCAGCGTCGTTGCTGCTGCCCTGGTGGCCGCCATCTGGGCCCTTGCCTGCGGCGCCGCCAGTGCGCGCGGCGGCTTACCGTTTGGCGAGCGCAGAAAATGACCTAGGGCGCGCGCCAATTCAGACGCGGCTACGCCGTCCGCTCCCGGATGAACCGCTGAACGGCCGGGAGGTCTGCGGGGATGGTTTCCGTGCGCTCGGGCCGGTCCAGCAGGTCGGCCAGGTGCGGGGGCAGGGCGGGCCGCAGACCCAGCGCCCGCTCCGCCGCGTCCGGGAACTTGGCCGGGTGCGCGCAGGCGAGCGCGACCATGGGCCCCTCATGCTGCGCAGCATAGGCTGCGGAAAGGCCTACGGCGGTGTGGGGGTCCACGACAACGCCCGTTTCTGCATAGCAGCGGCGCATGGCGGCCAGCGTGTCCGCGTCGTCGCAGCGGGTGGCGGCGAAGTCCGCGCGGGCCCGGGTCATAACGTCCTTGCCGACCGCAAAGCGCCCGTTCTGGCGGAATTGCTGCATCAATGCCGCAAGCGCCCTTGCGTCTCGGTCCAAGACCTCAAACAGATAGCGTTCAAAGTTGGACGAGACCTGGATGTCCATGGAGGGCGAGAGCGTGGCGGCCACGGCGGGTGCGGCCTCCATAACCCCGGTGGCGAAGAAGCGGGCCAGGATATCGTTCGCGTTGGTGGCGATGTGGAGCCCGGCCACCGGCGCACCCATCCGCCGTGCCACCCAGCCAGCCAGGACGTTGCCAAAGTTCCCCGTGGGCACGGCGAAGCGCACGGGGGCCCGCAGGGCCGCGCATGCGGCTGCGTAGTACACGACCTGGGCCGCGATCCGGGCCCAGTTTATGGAGTTCACAGCGGCCAGAGACTGCTCACGGCGGAAGGCCCCGTCCGCAAAGGCGACCTTCACCAAGGCCTGACAGTCGTCAAAAGTCCCCTGGACGGCAACCGCGTGGACGTTCGGGGCATCCACAGTTGTCATCTGCCGCCGCTGCACCTCTGACACCCGGCCTGCCGGGTAGAGAATGAACACGTCTATGTTGGACCGGCCCCGGCAGCCCTCAATGGCCGCAGAGCCCGTGTCTCCGCTGGTGGCGCCCAGGATGGTTGCACGCGCCCCGCGCTGGGCCAGGGCGTGGTCAAACAAGCGGCCCAGGAGCTGGAGCGCTACGTCCTTAAACGCGATCGTGGGCCCATGGAACAGCTCCATCAGCCACAGGTCTGGCCCCAGCTGCCGCAGCGGGGCGACGGATTGGTGCGCAAAGGCTGGGGGGGCATAGGTGTCCGCCAGCATCCGGCGCAGGACCGCAGGCTCTATGGCGTCCCCGATGAAGGGGGAGAGCACGGCCTCGGCAGCCTTTGCATAGGGCCGCCCGGCCAGGTCCGCCATGTCCAGCTGGGGCCACGCTGTGGGCACGTACAGCCCCCCGTCCGGCGCAAGGCCGCCCAGCAGGGCGTCCACGAACCCCACGGGGGCGGCCTGGGCATCACGGGTGGAGATGTAGTCCATAGGAGCGTTTTAGCGCTGCGTTCGCTTAACCGCAAGGATGCCGGACACTGCCCTAGGAAAGCGGCGTCAGGCCCTGGGCATAGAGGGCCGCGTCTAAGCCGCTGTGCACGATGATGTTGTCCACGGCGGCGGCCACGGCGGGCTTGGGGCGAAAGCCGATGCCCAGACCGGCGGCGCGGAGCATGGGGATGTCGTTGGCCCCGTCGCCCAGGGCCAGGACGCCCTCCGGACCGATGCCCAGCTCTTTGGTGTACTGGTGGAGGAAGGCCAGCTTTGCGTCCTTGTCCAAAATGGGGTCTACCACCCGGCCTGTGAGGCGTCCGCCCTGTATCTCTAGGACGTTCCCGTGGTGCGCGTGGAACCCCGCGCGCGCGGCGATGGCCTGCGTGAAAAAAGTGAACCCTCCAGAGACCAAGATGCAGCGCGCACCGGCGGCGCGCATGCTGTCCACAAGGGCGCGGGCCCCACGTGTGAGGCGCATAGCGGCCAGAGTCTGGTCCAGAGCGGCCTCCTCCAGGCCCTCCAAAAGGCCTACGCGTTCCCGGAGGGCAGCCGCAAAGTCCAGCTCTCCGGCCATGGCGCGGGCTGTTATGGTCGCCACCTGCGGCCCTATCCCAGCCAGGTCCGCCAGGTCATCCAAAGTTTCCCCCTCCACAATCGTGGCATCCATGTCCGCTATGAGGAGTTTTTTTACCCGTCCCTGGGCAGGGGCCAGGAAGACATCCACCCGCTCTGGGTCCAGCTTGGCCCGGAGGTCCCCCACAAACCCCTTTGGAGGGGCATTTTCCAAAGGGACTTCCAGTGCTTTTCCCGGCGCGATCCAGCGTACGGGGCCCGTCGGGGCATGCGCCTCGGCAAGGCCGCCCTCCTCAGCGGCCACAAGGGTGAGAACATGCTGTGCCACGACCGCGCGGGATATACCAAAAGTGCTCCGCCTGCAAGCGCGACCTCGGTGCGGAGTTTGTTAAGAGCAAGAGAGAACCCCTCTTGCTCTTAGCCTGCGTTCCGGGCCAAAGTCCGCGCTGCTATGATTCCTGGCGACCCAAGTTTTGCAATGTGGTTTATCCTGGCCTTAACGGCCGTGGCCGTGGCGGCCTTTGTGCGCGAAAAGTGGCCGGTAGAGGTGACCTCCCTGGCCCTTTTGGTGGTGCTTCTTATTTTTGGGGCGCTGTTTCCCCTGACTGGCCCGGACGGGCAGAACCTTTTGAGCGAGAGGGCTCTTCTGGCGGGTTTCGCCAGCCCGAGCCTGATTGCCGTTCTGGCCCTCCTGGTCATGGGTCAAGGCCTCATCCAGACGAGTGCCCTGGGCCCGCTGGCCGGTGTTCTGCACGCCGGGCCGGGCCGGGCCTTGTATCTGATTCTCCTGGCCCTGCCGTTTCTCAGCGCGTTTTTGAATGATACGCCTTTGGTGGTTATTGCTATACCTCTTGTCGGCGCGTTGGCCGCCACTGCCGGAGTGCCCGCCGCGCGGGTGATGATCCCGGTTAGCTATATGGCCGTTCTGGGGGGCATGACGACCCTCATAGGCTCGTCCACAAATCTTTTGGTGGCCAGTGCGTTGGAAAAGTCTGGGGCTCCGGTGCCGGGAATCTTTGACTTTATAATACCGGGCGCGATCCTGGCCGCTGTGGGAGGACTGTACACCTTCTTTATTGTTCCCAGGTTTTTGCCGGACCGGGCCTCTCTGGCCGGGGGCCTGAAGGAGGAGAAGGAGTTTTTGGCGGAGATTGAGGTCACCCCGGACTCTGCCCTTGTCAATGCGGAGGCCGGGCCGGAGGGCTTCCCGGCCCTTCAGCGTGCGCGGGTGCGCCTCATTCAAAGAGGGCGCTATCTCTTAGCCCCGCCCTTTGCGGGGTATACCCTAGAGGCAGGGGACGTCCTCGTTCTGTCTGCGGGTCGGGAGGCGCTCTCGGACATCATGGCCCGGCACTCTGGCCACCTGGTCCAGGAGCCGGACGGGGAAGACGATGAGAAGGGAGCCGAGGCCCGCGTTCTGGCCGAGGTGATGGTGGCCCCAGCTTCTCGCTTCGTAGACATGAAGCTGGACAATGTGCAGATGCGGGCGTGGTTTGGGCTCCTGGTCCTGGGAGTCCAGAGGCGGGAGATCTTGCTGCGGCACCGCCTGGGCGCAACACGCCTGGAGGCCGGGGACGTACTTCTGGTGGCTGGGCGGCAGGCCGCCGTGAACGCCCTGAGGGGGACGCAAGACTTTATCCTGGTCTCCGGCTCTAAGGCCGATATGCCAGCCGTGGGACGGGGCCCAGCGGCCATCGGGATTTTTGTGACCGCCATTGGCGCTGCGATAGCGGGTTTGGTGCCCATCGCGGTCGCGGCCCTGGCCGGGGTTGCGGGCATGATCGCCGCCGGATGCCTGAACATCCGTCAGGCCGCGCGGGCCGTGGACCGGAAGATTTTTGTTCTGGTGGGGGCCATGCTGGCCCTGGGTACGGCTATGCAGACCACGGGTGGTGCCGCCTGGATGGCAGAGCGCCTGCTGTCCCTGCCCTTTATAGATGGTCCTTGGGCAACCGCCGTGATGCTATTTGGTCTGGTGGCCCTAACGACCAACGTTCTGACCAACAACGCCTGCGCGGTGCTTTTTACCCCCATCGCCCTGTCTCTGTCCGCCGCCCTGTCCGCCGCAGATCCGACCCTGGACCCTGATCGCATCCTTTTTGCGCTAACCGTGGCCGTCATTTTTGGCGCAAACTGCTCCTTCGCCAGCCCCATAGGCTATCAGACCAATCTGTTGGTCATGGGCCCCGGACACTATAAGTTCCGGGATTTCGCGATGGTGGGCGCGCCCCTCATCGCTCTTTTGTGGATGACTTATGCTGTTCTGGCAAAATGGTATTTTGGGCTGTAGAGTGAAGGCCATGCGCGCCCTCTTCCTTGCCCTCTTCCTTCTTCTCCTGCCCCTGCCCGCCGCGGCGCAGGACATCCCTGATCCTCTAGTCACATTCACCCTTCACGCACGGGCCGACGATGAGGGCCGCGTCACCCTGTCCGTGGAGCAGGACATCGCCCCCGGCTGGCATACGTACTATCGGAATCCAGGCGACAGCGGCATAGCCACGACAGTGGACTGGGATCTGTCCGAGGGATTCTCGGTGGGGGAGATCCGGTGGCCAGAGCCCCAGCGGTTTGAGCAAGCGGGCTTGGTCACCTTTGGCTATGAAGGCCGTGTGGCCCTGGAGCAAGATCTTGTCGCGCCCGCGGGCTGGGAGGGCGGATCGGTGGCACTGACCGCGCGGATTGAGGCCCTGGCGTGCAAGGAGATTTGCGTGCCTGT
This sequence comes from Alphaproteobacteria bacterium, assembly GCA_016757515.1. Lineage (GTDB taxonomy): Bacteria > Pseudomonadota > Alphaproteobacteria > Micavibrionales > Micavibrionaceae > UBA10425. The sequence continues at coordinate 11,971 of JAERIN010000023.1, read as the reverse complement.
GACGCAGACCGCGCAACTGACCCTGGACGTTCCCCCGTCGCAAAGAGGCGCAGGAGACCCACTGTGGACCTGGGGCCCGTTCCTCACCGCCCTGGCCCTGGCCTTCCTGGGCGGGCTTATCCTGAACCTCATGCCCTGTGTGTTCCCCGTGCTCGCGCTCAAGGGCCTGTCCCTGGTGCAGCACCGCACCGCCCACCCCGCCTGGCACGGCGCGGCATACGCAGCCGGGGTCATCGCGACCTTCCTGGCCGTCGCTGCAGCCCTGCTGGCCGTCAAGGGCGCGGGTGCGGCCGCCGGGTGGGGCTTCCACCTGCAGGAGCCGTGGGTCGTGGTCGCCCTGGCCTGGCTGATGTTCGCCGTGGGCCTGAACCTGGCCGGCGTGTTTGAGGTGCGCCTGCCCTTTGCGGCCTCGCAGCCCCGGGCCACAGGTTTTGTGGGGGACTTTGCCACCGGCGCGCTGGTGACCCTGGTGGCCACGCCGTGCACCGCGCCGTTCATGGCGGCCGCCCTCGGCTGGGCGCTGGTGCAGCCCGCGCCCGCGGCCCTTGCGGTCTTTGCGATGCTCGGCGCCGGGCTGGCCGCGCCGTACGTGGCCCTGACCCTGGCCCCCGGCCTGGCCCGCGCCCTGCCCAAGCCGGGGCAGTGGATGGAGACGCTGCGCCAGTTTCTCGCATTTCCCATGTTCGGCGCCGCGGTATGGCTGGCCTGGGTCCTCGCCCGGCAGGCGGGGGCAGACGCCCTGGGCGTGGCCCTGGCCGGTTTTGTCCTCCTTGCCTTCGCTGTCTGGACCAACCGCCACTGGGCCCTGGCCGCCGCTGTGGCCTGCCTTGCCCTTTTTGCCGCCGCCCTGCCCGTTATGCAGGCCTGCACCGTGCCCTCCGCCGCCATGGGCGCCAAGCCGTGGAGCCCAGCCGCGCTGGACGCTGCGCTGGCGCGCGGGGGACCGGTGTTCGTGGAGATGACCGCGGACTGGTGCATCACCTGCAAGGCCAACCACGCCGTGGCCATTGACCGGGCCGAGACCCGGGCGCTATTCGCGGAAAAGGGCGTGACCTACCTGGTCGGGGACTGGACGCGCCGCGACGCCGATATCACGGCCTACCTGGAGACATTTGACCGGCAGGGGGTGCCGCTCTATGTTTACTACCCGGGCGCAGGCGCCCCCCCGGTCGTCTTGCCGCAGATCCTGAGCGGCCCGAGGGTCATCGCCCGCGTGGTGGAGGAGGCCGACGCACGGGAGAGCGCCATGGACACATCCCATCTCACGCCCGAGCAGCGCCGCGTGACACAGGACGGCGGCACGGAGCGCGCCTTTACCGGCGCGTACTGGAATCACCATGAGGAGGGGATCTACGTTGACGTGGTGTCGGGCGAGGCCCTGTTCGCGTCTAGTGACAAGTTTGACAGCGGCACCGGCTGGCCCAGCTTCACCCGCCCCATCGGCGACGTGGTGGAGCGCGCGGACACGAGCCACGGGATGACCCGCACGGAGGTCGTCAGCGCCCGCGCCGGCTCGCACCTGGGCCACGTGTTCGATGACGGGCCCGGCGGCGCCCGGCGGTACTGCATCAACTCCGCAGCCCTGCGCTTCGTGCCCCGGGAGGACATGGCTCAGCAGGGATACGCAGAGCACCTGGATATTTTTGAGTAGGGCCAGCAAGACAGGCCCCATGCGCCGTATGCTCCTGGCCTGAAAGGAGTTCGGCCCGCCCACCACGCGCTTTGGGGGGCGCGCGGCGCGCGATTTGGTGCTATAACGCCCCCATGGACAGCATAGAGGACATACTGGCCGACTTTGCTGCGGGCCGGCCCGTGGTCGTGACGGATGACGCGGGGCGGGAGGACGAGGGGGACCTTGTGATCGCTGCGCAGCACGCCACGCACGAGGCCATCGCCTTTATGGCCATCCACGGGCGGGGCCTCATCTGCCTGGCCCTGACCGAGGCGGACGCGGACCGGCTGGAGCTGCCCCTGGCGCCGCGCCGTGGTCCTTCGCGCCACGGGACGGCCTTCACGGCGTCCATAGAGGCCCGGGACGGCGTGACAACGGGCATATCGGCCGTAGACCGGGCCCGGACCATCGCCGTGGCTGTGGACCCGGCCAGCGGGCCGGGGGATATCGCCACGCCGGGTCACGTCTTTCCCTTGCGCGCCGCGCAGGGGGGTGTGCTCCAGCGCCCCGGGCACACGGAGGCCGCCGTGGACCTGGCGCGCCTGGCGGGTCTGCCGCCCGCAGGGGTGGTGTGCGAGATCATGAACGACGACGGGACCATGGCGCGCGGGGCGGACCTGGCGGCCTTCGCTGCGCGTCACGGCCTGAAGGTGACCAGCGTCGCGGCCATCGCGGCGCACCGTAAAACACTGGGGGAGGAGGTACCGCACCCCGTGACCATACACAGCCCGCGCCACCGCATCGCCATCACCCGGGCCACCTTCTATCCGGACCTCGCCGACGCCCTCCTGGCAGGCGCACGCGGGGTTTTTGCGGACTGTACCATGACGGTCTTTGACCTCCCCGGCGCGCTGGAGCTGGCTCCCGCCATAGCCCTCCTCGCCCCGCACCACGACGCTTTTGTGGCCCTGGGCTGCGTCATTCGTGGGGAGACATCGCATTACGACATCGTGTGTCGGGAGAGCGCGCGGGGTCTCACGGCCCTGGCCCTGTCCGGCCTGCCCCTGGGCAACGGGGTCTTAACGTGCGAGAACAGGGCCCAGGCGGAGGCCCGGGCCGAGACTGCGGGCGCGCGTGCGGCCGAGGCTGCCCTGGCCCTCCTTGCCCTCAAGGCGCAACTTAAGGTATAAGGGCCCTGTGACCGATCCACGCCCTCCCCGCCTCGGGCCAGAGCCCCCGCCCCCAGCGACCCTGACTGCGGCCCGCCTGGCTGCGGTGCAAGGGCTTTATGAGATCACCTACAACCGCCGCCCCATGCGCGCCGTGGTGGAGGAGGCCCTCGCGCACAAGGAGCAGACGGAGTCCCCCGGGTTTGGGCACGCGCCGGACCCCTCGCTGCTCAAGCGCATCCTGTTCGGGGTGGAGGAGCGCAGCGTGGAGCTGGAGATTTTGCTGAAGTCCGTCACCCGCCGCCGGGTGGGGGGCTCCGCCACGGGGCCGGAACCCCTCTTGCGCGCGGGGCTGCTCTGCGGGCTGTATGAGCTTATGGCGCACGAGGACATAGACGCGCCCATCATCATCAACGACTACCTCGCCGTCCTGCGCGCGTTCTACGGCGCGTCCGAGGTCGGCTTCGCCAACGGAATCCTAGACTCCGTCGCCAGGGCCCTGCGCCCCTCCGTGAAGGCCGAAACGCCCGTTTCGTAGTCTCTCTTTTTCCTCTCTGTCCTTGCGGGGGCGCATAGCGCCCGTGGCAACACAGGGACCTATCTAAAAGAACGTTGTGCATAGCCATGCTGTACAGTATGTTGACAAGCGCCTCGTACAAGGGTAAATTTCTCTAAAAGGGAAGGGAGAAGGCCATGAGCATATTCAACACCGAGGACTTGTCCGATCTGCCGCCCGCACTCATCAAAGAGTTGCGCCTTGCCGGCAATATGGACACCAAGCTGCTAACCCTTTTTGAAGAGGGGGGCGGTACGCTGGACCTGACCACTTTACTGGTTGCTTTCTACAGAAAGCACAAGGAGGTCAGGACGCGCCAGTACATGATGACAACGTGCTACCGCCTTGTGAAAAAAGGGTTTCTATATCAGGCGCAGGGCAAAGGGCACTATGAAATAACCGAGAAAGGACGGCAGGTTATCGGTGTGCCGGAAAGACTGGATATAGAACGAGAGGACAAAGATGGAACGATTGGGGATAAATATGAGGAGGGTGCATGAGAGGTTTGTGCCCCGCCCCCTTTTGTGTCAGGGTGGTGTTGGCGGCGCAACCCGCGCCGAGAAAGGAGGTGATATTATGGCTAAAATCGGACGCGATGCCCGCAATGGGCAGTTCATCCCGGTCAAAACGGCGGAACGACGCAAGAGTACCGCGATCGTTGAAACCGTGAAAAATAAGAAAGGCAAGGGCTGCAAATAGCGGCCCTTGCCTCCTATAAAAGGCGGCGCGTTGGGTTCAGGTTTTGCGGCTTGGCCCGGTGCGTCGCTGATTTGTCCACAATATACTAACAGGCCGAATCTGTCCAGGAGAAAATATCCCTGCGACCGCCCCGTGGGGGGCCGGGCCGGGCGCTCTCGCCGCTTTTGCCGCCCGAGGGGGCTCCGAGAGCGGGAGCGTGGGCTCCTACGCCCCCCTATAAATATCCATAATCTTTTGCAGCATGGCCACGGCGTCGGGTAGCGGGCGCTGGAAGGAGTTGCGGCCGATGATGGAGCCGTGCCCCCCCCCGGCCAGGATGGCCCGCGCGTCGTCGTACACCGCGTCCGCGCCCTTGGCCGCACCGCCGGAGAACACAACGATGCGCCGCCCGGCAAACGCCGAGCGTACGACCTCCGCCACCCGCGCGGCCTGGGTCGTCAGGTCCACACCCGCAAGGACCTTGGCCGCCGCCGGCTGCTCCAGGTGCGCGCTGGGCAGCTTCACCTTCACCACGTGCGCGCCCAGGAGGCACGCCATGTGCGCCGCGCAGCCGATAACGTCCATCGCGGTCTCCCCCGCCTCGGACAGCGTCCCCCCGCGCGGGTACGACCATACGACGGACGGGATGCCCACCGCGCGGGCCTGCGCGATCATGTCCCGCACCTCCTCAAACATCTCGTACTGGTTGTCGGAGCCGGGATATATGGTGAAGCCCACGGCGGCGCAGCCCAGGCGCAGGGCGTCGGGCACGCTCGCCGTCACGGCCTGGTTCGCGTCCCGGCGGCGGGAGTCCAGGGCGTTTGCGCTGTTGTACTTTAATATGGTGGGGACCTGGCCTGCGAAGGTGTCCGCCCCGGCGGCGAGGGAGCCCAGGGGCGCGGCGTACGCGCTGCACCCGGCCTCTATGGCCAGGCGGTAGTGATAGTGCGGGTCGTAGGCGTCCGTGTTCATGGCAAAAGACCGCGCCGGGCCGTGCTCGAACCCCTGATCCACGGGCAGGATGACCAGCTTGCCCGTGCCGCCCAGCCGCCCAGCGGTGAGTATGCGGTAGAGGTTGGCCTTCACCCCTGGCGGTTCGCCCTCATAGTGGTCCAGGATGGTCTTTACGGCGGCGGTCGTCATGGCGGCACCTCCCTTCAGCGTTGCGCTCCTGCGTGATAGCGCCCTGGGGCCTGCGGGGCAAGAGCGGAAGGAAGGCAGAGCGGGATGACAGCCCTGCAGGGTCCCGAGACGGGCGTTAGGACCCCCCCGCGGGGGGCGGGCGGCAAGGGGAGACTCCCCGATCCCGGCGCTCACCGGGATGACAGCCCTGCGGGGCCTTGCTACACCTATCCCCCATGGGCGATGCGACGGACGACATAGGGGATGAGGGCCCGCACCTGCCGGATGCGGACATCCGCCTGGTGGAGGGGGCCCTGGATGCGCAGGACTGCGACACGGCCCGCGCGGCCCTGGCCGACATGTCTGCGCTGGAGATCGCAGACCTCCTGGGCAAACTTTCCGCCCAGGACCGCGGGGACATCCTGGCCGACTACCCTGATCTCCTGCCCCCTGAGGCCTTTACGGAGATGGACCCGGAGCTGCGCCGCGCGGCCCTCACGGCTCTGGGGCCGGAGCGCGTGGCGGCCATCGTGGCGGCCCTGGAGAGCGATGACGCTCTGGACATGCTGCGCAACCTGGAGACAGACCTCCAGGACGAGGCCCTAAAGCGTCTCTCAGCCACGCTCCGCGCACAGATAGAGACTGGCCTCGCCTTCCCGGAGGACAGCGCTGGGCGCCTCATGCAGCGAGACTTCGTGGCCGTGCCGCAGTTTTGGACCGTGGGCAAGACCATTGATTACCTCCGGGCCGCCGCCGACACCCTGCCCCAGGACTTTTCGGATGTTTTTGTCATCACCCCGACCTACCGCGTGGTGGGGGAGGTCCCGGCGGGCCGCCTCCTGCGCGCGCGACGGACAGAAAAGGTAGAGGCCCTGGCCCGCCCTGCGCCGCACCCCATCCCCGCGACCATGGACCAGGAGGAGGTCGCGCACCTTTTTCGGCGGAAAGACCTGCTCTCCGCCCCTGTTGTGGACGAGGACGAGCGCCTCATTGGGGTCATCACCATTGACGACGTGGTGGACGTTATCCATGAGGAAGCGGCAGAGGACATCCTGCGCTTGGCGGGCGTGGAGGCGGAGGGGGACCTCTACCGCGCCGCCCTGGGTACGAGCGCCGTGCGCTTCCGCTGGCTGTTCGTGAACCTCTTGACCGCGATTGCGGCCTCGGCCGTCATCGGGGTGTTTGAGGATGCGCTGCAAAAGGTCGTAGCCCTGGCCATCCTCATGCCCATCGTGGCTTCCATGGGCGGCAACGCGGGGGGGCAGGCCCTGGCCGTTGCGGTGCAGGCCTTGGCCACAAAGCAGATCTCCGCCGCCAACCGCTGGCGGATTATCGGGAAGGAGGCCCTGGTGGGCCTGGTCAACGGGGTGGCCTTCGCGGTCATCATGGGGGCTGTGGCCGCGTGGTGGTTCGCGGATCCGCGCCTGGGCGCGATCATCGCCGCCGCCATGGTCGCCAACCTCGTGGCCGCAGGGCTCGCCGGGGCCGGTGTGCCCATCCTGCTCGCCCGTCTGGGCGCGGACCCGGCTGTCGCGTCCACAGTGGTTATGACCACCGTCACGGACATCGTCGGCTTCGCCGCGTTCCTGGGCCTGGCCGTGCTGGTGATGGGTTAGCCTTGGCCGGGGGCGGGGGTGGAGGGAGCGTTGGGGTCTGCCTCTGTTCGTGCCCACGTCATGTAATCGGATTCCTTTTCAGGGGGCCAGTTCGGCAGGGGTTTGGCCCCTATCCGCATCATGCTCACTTGATACCGCTCCTGCTCCGTCAAGCGTCGGGCGGCGGGGGAGCCTGGTGGCTAGCGGGCGCAGCATCTCGGCCACAGACTTACCATCCCTCGTGGACGCAACGACAAAGACGGCTTCGGGGTTCCCGTTGTCGTGCGCGATAACACGGCCCGTACCTGGGTCAACACCCTTGATGTCTCCGGTCGTGTATTGCCGCCCGCCATTGACACCAACCAAGCGCCAAACGCCGGGGGTGGATTGCCTAAGATCACAGTTAGCTAGACTTATGACGGCCATGGGTATTTCTCCTTTCCTGAAGAATAAAGATTACCAAATCCGCGCCCTTGGGGTCAAGAAAAACTTGTGCTGCGGCGCGGCGCACTACGCCGCCGCGTCGTCTGCGGCCTCCGCGCCCTCGCCCAGGGCCAGGCGGGCGAACCCGGCGACGCGCGCGCCGGGCGCGGCGCTCTCTAGGAACGCCCCCACGGTCACATCCGGGTTGGTCACCAGGGCCTGCTCCAGCAGGCACCGCTCTGCATAGAACTGCTTTAGGCGCCCCTCGACCATCTTTTCCACGATCGCCGGGGGCTTGCCGCTCTCCGCCGCCTGCGCGCGGAGCACGGCCCTCTCCCGCTCCACGGCCTCGGCGGGCAGGGCGGCCCGGTCCAGCGCGGACGGGTTCGCCGCGGCTACGTGCAGGGCAAGCTGACGCGCGGCGGCGGCTAGGTCCCCCGGGCCCTCCAGAGCGACCAGGACACCAATGCGCCCTATGCCGGGGGCCAGGGCGGCATGGGCATAGCCCGCGACCAGGCCCTGCGTGACGGACAGGCGCGCGGCCCGCCGCACGGCCATGTTCTCCCCGATGGTGGCGATGAGGTTTGCGACCTCTCCGGACAGCGCGTCCGCGTTTCCGTTCGCCAGGACCTCCGCTGCTGCCTTGGCGGCGAGGCTCTGGAAGTCCGCGTTGCGGGCCACAAAGTCCGTCTCGCAGTTCACCTCCGCCAGCGCGCCAGAGAGTCCGTCCGCGGCTAGGGCCATGGCGACCACGCCCTCACCTGTCGCGCGACCGGCCTTCTTGCCCGCCTTGGCCAGGCCCTTCGCGCGCAGGGCGTCCACGGCGGCCTCCATGTTTCCTCCGGTCTCCACCAGGGCCTTTTTGGCGTCCATCATCCCCGCGCCGGTCTTTTCGCGCAGGTCCTTCACAAGTGATGCCGTAATCGCTGTCATGCTGGGTTTTCCTCCTCTTTCTTGGGCTCACCCTCCGCCACGGGGGGGTTCAGGGCTTCGGGCACCTCTTGCGCTTCTCCGGGGTCCTTTGCGCTGCGGCCCAGCTCCCTTTGCAGTCCGGACAGGGCCGCGTCGGCGAAGGCGGTGCAGTACAGGTCAATCGCGCGCAGGGCGTCGTCGTTGCCCGGTATCACGTGGGTCACGCCCTCAAGGCTTGCGTTGCTGTCCACGATGGCGATGACGGGGATGCGCGCCTTGGCTGCCTCCTTCACGGCGATGTCTTCGTGGTTCGTGTCAATGACGAATAGGACGTCGGGCAGGCCGCCCATGTCCCTGATCCCGCCGATGGAGGCGGTGAGTTTGGCCTGCTCCCGCGCAAGGCCCAGGCGCTCCTTCTTGGTCAGGAGCTGGCCCTGTTCGTTCGCGGGGTCCAAGAGGGCCTCCACCTCCTTCAGGCGGTCCACGGACTTGGACACGGTTTTCCAGTTGGTGAGCATCCCGCCGAGCCAGCGCTGGTTGACGTAGTGCTGTCCGCACCTTTGTGCGGCGGCGGCGATGGGGCCGCGCGCCTGGCGCTTTGTGCCCACGAACAGGACGCGCCCGCCGCCGGCCACGGTCTCCTGCACGGTCTGGAGGGCGTTCTGGAGCGCGGGTGCGGTCTGGCCGAGGTCTATGATGTGGACCCCGGCGCGGACGCCGAAGATATAGGGTCGCATGCGGGGGTTCCACCGGCTCGCGCGGTGGCCAAAGTGGACGCCTGCCTCCAGCAGGGCGCGCATGGAAACGTCGGGTAGGGTACTCATAACAACGTGTGCCTTTCTTCTTCCGATTGCCAGCAAACCGGGTCCTGTCTTGCCCCCCTCATGCGAGGAGGGATCGGAAGGGAGGGAGCGTTAGCGGCCCCCGCCCGGTGGGCCCCGGCGGATTTAGTGGGGGATTGATACACGGGATGGGGCAGGCGCTGCAAGCCCTATCGTGGTGGCATCTCAGGGAGTGACCAAGCTACCCGTTCACCTGGGTCTGATAGCCGCCCGGTGGGGGCGGGGGGTATGAGTCGCTGGGGCGTTTGTGGCGGCTTTCCCACAGGCTGTCCACATAGCTCTCCTGCGCGCGGAGGCTCTCGCCATAGGGCAGGTACTCCACCCGCTCCCAGCCCTTGTGAATCATGCAGCCCTCAAAGTCCTGATAATCGCCCATCTCCGCCCGCAGGAAGCCCGTGCGGTCCGGGGCCTCCCAGTCTTGGAGCTCCCGCCGGGGGTCGTTTGGGTCCAGCACGCGGCCCGTCATGGGGTCTGCGGGGATGGCCCCACGCAGCATGCCCATGCGCTCCAGCTCTCGCAGTTCGGCCACGCAGCGGGCGATGTCGCGGCTGAGCATGTCCTGGGCTTTGGGGCCCTGCGTGTATGCGGCGTCAGAGGCGGCCACGCGCTGCCAGTACTGTGCCTCGGGCAGGTTTGGCCCCCGCCCGGCACAGGCGGCGAGAAACAAGAGGGCGGCGAAAAGGGCGGCGCGGCGCATGGCGAATCAAGTCTAGCGCGCTTGCGCGGCCGCGTCCATCCACCAGGTTTCTATGATAGGCCTAGGCGCGTACAGGGGCGCAATCTCGGGGTGGCGGATCCACGGCTGCCGCGCGATGCGGTCCGCGCCTGCGTGGAACAGGGGGGCCCAGAAATACTGCCCGGCCAGGGCGGCGTCCAGGGCGTGGGCGGCGTCTATCAGGGCCTCCCGCGTGGCGGCCCGGGGGATGACGGCGACCAGGGCGTCTACCTGGGGATCACACACCCCGGCGTAGTTAAACCGGCCGGGGGCCTCTGCGGCGGCGCAGGACCAGAAGGCGGCCATCTCCGCGCCCGGTGACAGGGAGAAGGTCCAGCCGGTGAGCACGGCGTCGTAGTCATAGCCTTGGAGGCGGCGGGCAAACACTGCGGGGTCTGCGCGGCGGACGGAGACCTGGATGCCAGCCCTGGCGGCCATACGGGCGTAGGCGGTGGCCATGGCCTCATCCCTGGGGCCAGAGACCAGGATGGTGAAGGACACGCCCCTTTGCCCGTCCGGACCTACGGGGAAACCCGCGGCATCCAAGAGGTCTGCCGCGCGCAGGCGGACCTGCCTCTTGGTCATGGCCTGTGTGACAGGGGGTGCCGCGGCCAGATCCGTGTTGGGAAAGATGCTTCGCGTGCGGGTGTACGCGCCCCGGTAGAACACCCGGTTTACCCAATCCGCGTCCAGGAGAAGGCCCAGGGCCTCTCGCACGCGCGCGTCGTCCAGGGGCGGGCGGCGCAGATTAAAGACAATCCCCCGCGCGGTTTCGGCGCGCCCGTGGGGGAAGACCTCGCGCACCGCGTCGCCATAAAACCCGTCTTGCCACTTGGCGATGTCGCCCTCGCGCCGCCAGTCCACCTCCCCCTTCGCCAGGGCCGCCAGGGCCGCCACGTCGTCCCGCACCACGCGGTACGTAATGGTGTCAAAGTTGTACTGCCCCCGCGCCGGGAGGAGGTCCGCCCCCCACCAGTCCTGGACGCGCACGTAAGTTATGCTGCGCCCCATGTCCACCGCGGCAATGCGGTACGGTCCCGGTGTGGGCGGCGCGTCCGTAAGGGGGGCGGAAAAGTCCCGCCCCGCCCACCATTTTTGCTGCAAAACGGGCAGCATGGCCAGGATCATCACAGTCTCGGGGGTGTACGCCCCATGCAGGGTGAAGCGAACCGTCCGGCCGTCCAGGGCCTCAGCCCGTGCAAGGGCATAGACACTGCGCATGTTGGGCCGTCCGTGGTCACGCAGGACATGGAAAGAGAACAGGACGTCCTGTGCGGTGATGGGTGCGCCGTCGGAAAATGTTGCGCCCTCTCTGATGTGGACGGTGAGGGACGAGCGGTCTTGCGGCACTTCCAGGCGGTCTGCGATGAGGGGATAGAGCGTAAAGGGCTCATCCCATGCGCGGGCAGTGAGGCGGGCGTAGGCATACTCGCCCAACCCAGGGGCGGCCACGCCCCCTATGGCAAAGGGGTTTAGGGTGTCAAACGGCGCGGGCGTCGTGAGACGCAAGGTGCCCCCCTTGGGCGCGCGGGGGTTCACGTAGGCGAAATGGGTGTCCGAGGGCCCATATTTCGGTGCGCCGTGCATGGCCAGACCCGCGCCCTCCGCGCCCAGGGCAGGCGCGGCCAACAACAGTAGGGCGAGCAGGAGGCGCACCCTACATCTCCCGGTAGTTCGGGCCCTCGCCCCCGGCGGGCGGGGTCCAGGTTATGTTGCGGGCGGGGTCCTTAATGTCACAGGCCTTGCAGTGCACGCAGGCCGTGGCGTGGATGCGGAACACGTCCCCGTCTACCGCGAACACCCCTGCGGGGCAGTACCTTTGTGCCGGCTCCCCATAGGTCGGCAGGTTGCGCGTGATGGGCACGGACGGGTCAGCCAGGACAAGGTGCGAGGGCGCGCCCTCTGTGTGCCAGGTGCCAGAGAGGTGCACGGACGAGGCCCGGTCAAAGGTCAGGACGCCATCCGGGGGAGGGTAGCCCACGGCGCGGCTTGCGGCGCGACTGAGGCTTGCCCAGTCCCGCGCATGGGGCAGGGTCCAGGGCTCCCGCCCCCCCGTGGCCCAGGTGAAACCGGCGTTGAGCAGGCCGTGTACGAGGCCAAGGCGGAAGCCGGGGCGAACGTTGCGCCCACGCCAGATCTCCCGCGCGAGGCGGCTGTCGCGGAACAGCGCCGCGTAGTCCGCGCCCTGGGCGATTGCGTCCGCGGCCATCATCCCGCTTTCCATGGCGGCGTGCACGCCCTTCAGGCGCGGGACGTCAAGGGTCCCTGCTGTATCGCCCACAAGGCAGCCCCCCGGGAAGGTCAGGCGCGGCAGGGCTTGCCACCCCCCCTCCGCCAAGACGCGCGC
>JAERIN010000022.1 GCA_016757515.1 Alphaproteobacteria bacterium | reverse complement strand
GGGGTGGACCATCGCTTACAGGTGCTGGGGGCTGCGGGGCGGCGGCGGGCGCTGCCGCCTGCGCGGCAAGGGCACCTCGTGGACCTGGCCTCCAACGACTATCTGGGCCTCTCCCGCCACCCGGCGCTGGCCAACGCGGCGCGGGAGGCGCTGGACCGCGGCGTGCCTGCGGGCGCGGGGGCCTCCCGCCTCATCCCCGGCGCGCACGCGGAGCATATCCTTTTAGAGCAAGAGGCCGCGCGGTTCTTTGGGGCCGAGAAGGCCCTGTACTTCGGCAGCGGGTACGCGGCGGGCCTGGCGCTGGCGGCGACCCTCCCGGACAGAAAAGACGCCATTGTCTACGACGCGCTGGCGCACGCGTGCACACGGGACGGGATACGGCTCTCTGCGGCGAGGGCGTACAAGGCGCGGCACAACGACGCGCGGGACGTTGAGGACGCGGTGAAAAGGGCCCGTGCCGCCGGGGCGCGGGACGTGTGGGTGTTCGTGGAGAGCGTCTACTCCATGGATGGGGACGCGGCGCCTTTGGCGGACCTTGTGGACATCGCGGCGCGGCACGGGGCGTGGCTGGTGGTGGACGAGGCGCACGCGACGGGTGTTCTGGGCCCAGGCGGGCGGGGGCTGGCCCCGGCGGCGGAGGGCGTGGTGGCCCTGCACACCTGCGGGAAGGCCCTGGGCGTGGCGGGCGCGCTGGTGACCGGGCCGGCGGCCGTGGTGGATCTTTTGGTGAGCGCGGCGCGGCCCTTTGTCTACGCCACGGCCCCGCCGCCGCTCCAGGCCGCTGTGACGCGCCGGGCCCTGGCCCTTGTGGACGAGGAGCCGTGGCGGCGCGCGCGTGTAGCGGAGGCGGTCCGCGCCCTGGGTGCGGCCTCGCACATCGTGCCTGTTATCCTGGGCTCTGAGGCGCGGGCCCTGGCGGCGTCCGCGTCCCTGGAGGCGCAGGGCTTCGCCGCCCCAGCAATCCGGCCCCCCACGGTCCCGCCGGGCACGGCGCGGCTGCGCCTCTCGCTCCACGCTGGCCTGTCCGATGGGGACATCCCCCGCCTCGCTGCGGCCATAGCGCGTCTGTAGCGCCCGCGCGGACGCGTTGATGATGGGCTGCCCCCCGGGCGACGCCCTGGCCGGCCTGTTTTAGGGCCTGTATACTCCCCCGCCAGAAGGCGCGAAGGGGGCCAAGGCATGAAAGTGTATGGAGATGTATATGGAAATCAGCTGTCGGGGTTGTCGGATAGCCATGAGGCAAGAATAAGGATTAGTTCTTATTTAAAGAGCCACCTCTCTGCAAAGTCCGAAAAAGTTGTGCAGGCTTTTATGGAGAGAGAGCTGGGAATTATAATAAAAAATAAAAAAATAGATTTTCCATATACTAAATCAATACCAGATATACAAAGATTTGTTTCGGAATCTGACGTTACGACGCTTATGAACTTCTTATCGATTGTCCGGGGTGTTTTTCATCGAGAATATGAAGGAGAAGAAAAAGCCAGAGAGTGGTGCATCTTCGTAGAGCGCGTTTTCCGCGAGGAGGGCATGGCCTACACCATGGACTCGGAGGGCATGGTCCACCCCTATGTGGACGCGGAGTTTGCGGAGCACCGGGCCCTGACTCTCAAGGGCCTGGAGGGGCGTCGCTATACCAGTGTCCGGGAGCTATACGACAAGGCCTATGAGGCCCTGCGCGCGGACCGGCAGGACACCCGCACAGCGGTGCGGGAGATGTTCGCGGCGCTGGAGTGCTTGGCCCGCCTGATGGTGCCAAAATTGGACAGGCTGAACGAGTCTGCAGTCAACCACAACATTGCCCCCCTGTGCCGCGAGAGGGTGACGGAACCCCACGCTCGCGAATTCACAAATGCCATGCTCCGCGCCCTGCGTGAGTGGGTGACGGCCCATCACCAATACCGGCACGAGCCGGGGGTGGAGGAGCCTGTACCTCCGTCTCAGGACATGGCCGTTTTGTCCCTATCCACGGGCTCTGGCTTTCTGCGGTTCCTGGCTGCGGTGGACGCCCGCCGCTCCGGCGCGCCATGACCGTCCATACCATCCCCCCCGGCGTGCCGTTCGCGCGGGCTTTGGCCACCGGACTGTGGGCGGAGGCGCAGGGCGCGCCGGAGCGGCTGGCGGCGTATACCGTCCTTCTGCCCACGCGGCGGGCGTGCCGGGTGGTGCGCGCGGCCCTCGTGCGCCTGGCCGAGGGGGGGGCGTGCCTCCTCCCCCGCCTCATCGCCCTTGCGGACATAGAGGACGCCGCGCCGGCCCTGGCCGTGCCGGACCCGGCCCTACCCCCGGCGGCCCCCCCGCTGTGGCGTCGGCTGACCCTTGTCCGTCTGATTCTGGCCCAGGGGCAGGCCTTCCGCCCGGCGCTGTCTGCGGCTGCGGCGCTGGAGCAGTTCATGGACGAGATGGCGCGGGAGGAGGCCGATTGGGCCGCGCTGGACACCCTGGTGCCAGAGGACTTCGCCGCACAGTGGGGCATGACACTGGCTTTCTTGAAGATTGTCCGCGAGGCCTGGCCCGCCGTCCTGGCCGAGGCGGGGTTCGTGGAGCCTGAGGGGCGGGCCGCAAAGGCCCTGGACACCCTGGCGCAGCGGTGGGTGGAGCGCCCGCCGCCGGGGCCTGTGGTCGCGGCGGGCTCCACGGGCTCTCACCCCGCCGTGGCCCGGCTCCTCGCAGCCATAGCCCGGATGCCGGGGGGGCGCGTGGTCTTGCCCGGCCTGGACGCGGCAGAGGACTGGGCTGACATAGGCCCCACGCACCCCTCTTGGGGCCTGAAGCACCTCTTGGCCGCCATGGGGGTGGCGCGGGAGGAGGTCCGCCCCTGGCCCTGCGCGGAAGAGGCCGCACCCCGCCTGGCCCTGCTGCGCGCGATGATGGGCGGACCGGGGGCCGGGGCGTTTGGGCCGGAGGCTCTATGCGGCCTGCGCCTTTTGGCCTGCGCGGGGCCGGAGGAAGAGGCGCTGGTCATCGCCCTGCTCCTGCGCTGGGCGCTGGAAACCCCCGGCAAGACGGCCATGGTCGTGACGGCAGACCGGGGCCTGGCCGCGCGGGTGGGGGCCGCGATGGCCCGCTGGGGCGTCACGCTGGACGACTCTGCGGGCACGCCCCTGCCCGCCACCCCGGCGGGTGGCCTCCTGGCCCTCACGGCGCGCGTGGCGGTGGCCCCCACGCGGGCTGAAACTTTGGCCCTTTTGCGCCACCCGCTGTGCGGCGTCTCCGGCGCAGGCGCGCTGGAGCACGCATGGCGGCGGGGGGAGGAGGCCGCGCCGCCGGAGGATCTGGTCGCCGCGCTGCGCCCCCTGGAGGGCGGCCCCCGGCCCCTAGCCCAGTGGCTGGAGACGCACACGGCTGCGGCGGAGGCTCTGGCCGGGGCGGAGTGCCTGTGGCGCGGGGCAGATGGGCGCGCGGCAGCACGCCTGTTCGCGGACACGCTGCGCGATGCAGAGGCCGGACCTCTGTCACTCACGGGCGCGCAGTATACAGACCTGATAGAGGCCCTCGCGGCCGAGGTAGCGGTCCGCCCCCCCGCGCACAGATCCCACCCGCGCCTGCAGATACTCTCTCCCCTGGAGGCGCGCCTGATGGACGCAGACCTGGTGGTTTTGGCCGGGCTGAATGAGGGCTCCTGGCCGCGCGAGGCCTCGCCCTCGCCCTGGCTGTCGCGCCCCATGCGCGCGGCGCTGGCCCTGCCCCCCGCAGAGCGTCTCATCGGCCTGGCCGCGCACGACTTCGCCCAGCACTTTGCGGCGGCGGGGGCAGAGCTGGTCTTGACCCGCGCCCGGCGAGAGGATGGCGTGCCCACGGTCCCCGCACGGTGGCTCACCCGCATGGACGCAGCGCTAGAGGCAGCGGGGGTGCCCCTGACGGAGGACCTCGCCCCTGCAACCTGGGCCGCCGCCCTGGACCAGCCCGCAGAGGTCCGCCCTGCCAGGCGCCCCGCGCCGCGCCCCCCGGCGCACGCTCGCCCGCGCCGCGTCTCTGTGACACGGGTGGAGGAGTGGCTGCACAACCCCTACGCCGTCTATGCCCGCTATGTCCTGGACCTGCGGGCCCTGGACACCCTGGAGATCCAGAGCGACCCACGGGCCTTCGGCACAGCGCTGCACGCCCTGATGGAGGCGTTCGTGCAGGATGGCCCGCCAACAGAGGCCCGCTTTGTCGCGCTCGCGCACGATGCCAAGGGCCCGGCCTTTTGGGCGGCGCGCTTCGCCCGCCTCGCACCCTGGGCTGCAGCGCAGGAGCAACACTGGAGGGCTGCCGGGGCGTCTCCCTGGCTCTTGGAGCAACCGGGGGAGATACGCCTGTCCGGGGGTTTTGCGCTCACGGGCAAGCCGGACCGCGTGGACCGCGTGCCCGGCGGCGCAGCTGTTTTGGATTACAAAACCGGGGGGACCTTCTCAGCAAAAAAGCTGCACAGCGCGGCGCTGCCCCAGCTGCCCTTAGAGGCAGCAATGGTGAGGGCCGGTGCGTTCCCCGGCATCCCGGCGGGCACGGAAGTCCACGCTCTGGCATACTGGGTGCTCTCCGGCGGGCGCGAGGCAGGGCGGGTCGTGCGGATAGAGGGCCAGGCCGTGGCCGAGTCCGCGCAGGCCGCCCTAGAGGGCCTTACGCACCTGGTGGAGGTGTTCGCAGACGAGGACGCGCCCTTCCTCGCCCGCCCGCGCCCGGCCTTCGCGCCGCGCTTTGACGACTACGCCCACCTGGCTCGCACGGCGGAGTGGTCCGGAGGCTAGGCCCGCGTCATCCCGGCGCTGCCCCCGCCAGCCATGCCCGCTCCACCGCGTCCAGATCCCCTGCCTGCACTCCCGCGCGCACCTCCCGCATGAGGTGGGCCATCACGGCGATGTTGTGCGCGGTGAGGATCTGCCCGGCCAGCGTCTCCCGCGCGCGCAAAAGGTGGTGGATGTAAGCCCGTGAATACGGGCTGTCCGCGTCCAGCGGGGCGTGGTCGTCCCGGAAGCGTGCAGCAGTGAGGGTAAGGGGGGCTTGGCCTTTCATAAGGGCCGCGCCATGCCGTGCCAGGCGCGTGGGGATGACACAGTCAAAGGTGTCCACCCCCATGCGCACGAAGGCGAAAATGTCCCGCACGCGGCCTATGCCCAGGAGGTGCACCGGCCGCTCCGGAGGGGCGTGCACCATGGCCCAGCCGATGACCGCGCCCATTTCTGCGTCGGACCCGCCCAGGCAGCCACCGATGGCCGTGCCGAAAAAGGGCCGCCGCGCCACCCAGCCCGCACTTGCGCGGCGCAAGTCCTCATGCACGCCACCCTGGATGATGCCGTAGAGCGCCTGCCGCCCGTCGTCGTGGGCCGCGAACCGGGCCAGAGACCGCTCCCCCCAGCGGGCGGACAGGTGCGTGGAATGCGCGGTGTAGTCCCGCCCCGCGTGGTAGGCCGGGCACTCGTCAAACTGCATGACAAGGTCCGCGCCCAGGGCGCGCTGGATGTCCATGGAGCCCTCGGGTGTGAGCAGGACCTCCCGGCCGTCCGTGTAGGCCCGAAAAGCGGCACCCTCCTCCGTCACGGACAGGAGGGAGCGGCGCTTGGGGCCGGAGCCTCTGCCCTTGACCTCGTCCGCAACACCCCCGTGGCCCATGGAAAAGACCTGAAAGCCCCCGCTGTCGGTCAAAAGGGGGCCGCTCCAACCCATAAAGCGGTGCAGACCCCCGGCGCGGGCGATGACCCCTGGCCCGGGCTGGAGCATCAGGTGGTAGGCGTTGCCCAGGATGATGTCCGCCCCCGCAGCGCGGACCTGGTCGGGCGCGAGGCCCTTTATGGAGGCCTTGGTCGCGCAAAAGATGTAGTTCGGGGTCTCAATCGCCCCGTGCGGGGTGGTCAGCACCCCCGTGCGGGCGCCAGCGTGCTGGGCCGTGACACGGAAGGCGAAGTTGGGGTAGGACAGCATGGTCCCTTTGGAGCATATGTCCGCCCCCATGACCACGCCCTTTGTCCATCTCCACGTCCGCAGCGCGTATTCCCTGGGGGAGGGAGCCCTGCCGGTCAAGGTGCTGGTGAAGGCCTGTGTGGACCACGCCATGCCCGCCGTGGCGGTCACGGACACCAACAACATGTTCGGGGCCCTGGACTTTGCCACCACGGCGGCGGGGGCGGGGGTGCAGCCCATCCTGGGCGCGCAGATCACCCTGGAGGGCGGAGGCATCCTGGTCCTGTTGGTGCAGAGCGACGAGGGCTACCGCAACCTATCGCGCATTATCTCCCGCACCTACACCGCGTGCGGGAGCGCGGAAGATTTTGCCGCGCCCTGGGGCCTGGTGGAGGCGCACGCGCCGGGCCTCATCTGCCTGACCGGCGGCGGGGCCGGGCCCGTGGCGCGCGACATCCTGGCCAAACGCGACCCCGGCCCGCGCCTTGACGCCCTTCAGGCCGCGTTCGGCGGACATCTCTATATGCAGATTGAACGCCATGGCCTGCCCGCCCAGGCGGCGTGCGAAGAGGCGCTGCTGGAGGCGGCCTACGCGCGCGACATCCCCCTGGTGGCCACGAACGGGGCGTACTTCCTGGACCGCGCGGCACACGCGGCGCACGACGCGCTGCTGTGCATCGCGGGCGGGCGGTACATCACCGAGGACGAGCGGCGGCGGGAGACGGCGGAGCACTATCTGAAGAGCCCGGCGGACATGATCGCCCTGTTCGCGGACCTGCCCGAAGCGGTGGCGAACACGGCCGTCATCGCGCGGCGGTGTCACTTCTTGCTGCGGCCCATTGAGCCCATCCTGCCCGCCTTCGCACCGGGAGAGGACGAGGCCGCCCTCCTGCGGCGGGAGGCGGAAAAGGGGCTGCGCTGGCGGCTGGAGACCTTCGCGCCGGACGCCGATCCACAGCCCTACTGGGGCCGCCTGGCGCACGAACTGAAGATCATCACCCAGATGGGCTTCCCCGGCTACTTCCTCATCGTCTCGGACTTCATCCGCTGGGCCAAGGACCAGGGCATCCCCGTGGGTCCGGGGCGGGGCTCCGGCGCTGGGTCCGTCGTGGCGTGGGCCCTGAAGATCACAGACCTGGACCCCCTCGCCCTAGGCCTTATCTTCGAGCGATTTTTGAACCCCGAACGCGTGTCCATGCCGGACTTTGACATTGACTTCTGCCAGGAGCGGCGGGACGAGGTTATCTCTTACGTAGGGCAGCGCTACGGCGCGGACCGGGTGGCGCAGATCATCACCTTCGGGACGCTCCAGGCGCGGGCCGTGGTGCGGGACGTAGGCCGCGTGCTCCAGATGCCCTATGGGCAGGTGGACCGCTTGGCGAAGATGATCCCCTCCAATCCCGCGGACCCCATTCCTCTGGCCCAGGCGCTGGAGGCCGATGCAGAGCTGCGGGCGGAGAGAGACAAGGACGACACCAACAAGGCGCTGATCAGCATCGCGCTACAGCTGGAGGGGCTCTACCGCCACGCCTCCACCCACGCGGCAGGCGTGGTGATTGGGGATAGGCCTCTTGAGGAGCTGGTGCCGCTGTATAAAGATCCGCGCTCGGCCCTGCCGGCCACGCAGTTCTCTATGAAGTGGGTGGAGAAGGCCGGCCTGGTGAAGTTTGACTTCCTGGGCCTAAAGACCATGACCACCATCCAAAAGGCCGCGGACATGGCCGGGGTGGGGGACATTTTGACAATCCCCCTGGACGACGCCGACACCTATGCCCTCCTGCGCCGAGGGGAGACATGCGGCGTGTTCCAGCTGGAGAGCGCGGGCATGCGCGACCTCGCACAAAAGATGCAGGTATCCACCTTTGAGCACATCATCGCCGCCGTGGCCCTCTACCGACCCGGGCCGATGGAGAACATCCCGCGCTACCTGGCCTGCATGCACGGGCAGGAGCAGCCCGACTACATGCACCCGGCGCTGGAGCCCATCTTGCGCGACACCTATGGCGTGATGATTTACCAAGAGCAGGTGATGCAGGCCGCCGTGGCCCTTGCAGGGTACACCGGGGGGGAGGCTGATCTGCTCCGCCGCGCGATGGGCAAGAAGATACCTGCGGAAATGGACGCCCAGCGCGCGCAGTTCGTGGCTGGCGCAGCGCAGACGCATGAGGTCCCCCAGGCGCGGGCGAACGCGATATTTGACCAAATCGCCGCCTTCGCGGGCTATGGCTTCAACAAGGCACACTCTGCGGGCTATGCCCTCATTGCATATTGGACGGCGTATCTGAAGGCCCACCACCCACAGGAGTTCATGGCCGCGACCATGACCCTGGACGCGCACAACACGGACAAGCTGGCCGTGTTCAAGCAAGAGCTGGACCGCATGGGCATCTCCGTCCTGCCCCCGTGCGTGAACGCGTCAGGCGCGTTCTTCACCGTGGAGGGGGAGGCTGTGCGCTATGCCCTGTCAGGCCTAAAGGGCGTGGGGGAGGGGGCGATGGAAGCCCTGGTGGCCGAGCGGGAGAAAAACGGGCCGTTCAAAGACCTGGAAGACTTTGTCAGCCGCCTGGACGGACGCGTTCTGCACAAGCTGCAGTTAGAGCGCCTCGTCTGCGCCGGCGCGCTTGACTGCCTCACGCCGGAGCGCGCACGCCTGTTCGCCGGGATAGACAACATTTTGCGTCACTACGCCGCTCTGCGGGATGAGCGGGAGGCCGGGCAGGTGAACCTCTTCGCCGGGGGCGACGCCAACAAGTCTCTGGCCATGCCGCCCCTGCCAGAGGCCGAGGCCTGGGACACCCTGGAGGCCCTGGGGCGGGAGTTCTCCGCCGTGGGCTTTTACCTCTCCTCCCACCCCCTCTCGGGGCGGGAGGCCGACCTGAAGCGCCTGGGCGTCACCATGTCCGCAGACATGCCGCCGGGCGGAGGGCGCTTGCGCCTGGCCGGCGTGCTCGTCAAAAAGCAAGAGCGCGTGTCCAAGAAGTCTGGGAACCGCTACGCGTTCCTGCAGATGTCGGACCCAACGGGGGTGTATGAAGTGACCCTGTTCTCCGAGCTTCTCCACGCCGCGCGGTCCCACCTGGAGGGGGGCAAGACCCTCCTCATCACCGCCGAGGGTGAACTGCGCGACGACCAACTGCGCCTGACCGCGCAAAAGGTGGAGCCCCTGGACGACGCCGCCCCGCAGGCAGCGGACACGAGCCCTATTGTGCTGCGCCTCACGCGGGCGGAGGACGCGTCAAATCTGAAGGGCGCTTTAGACGCGGCTGGGCCAGGGCAGCGCCTTGTGACACTCCACATCCCCCTAGAGAGCGGCCGGGTGGCCTCCGTGCGCCTCCCTGGCCGCTGGGCGGCGGACGGGGCAGCCTTGGCACGGCTGGTGGGATGACGCGCTGGACCCAGCGTGTGGCGGCGCGGTTCTCGCGCGGGGCCGGGACGTACGACAGCGCGTCTGGCCTACAGGCCGACATCGCGGCGCGTCTGGCCGTGCTCTTGCCCCCGCGCGCAGAGCCGATTTTGCCCCCGCGCGCAGAGCGGATTTTGGAGGTCGGCTGCGGCACGGGCCTGTTCACGCGGCATCTGGTGGCGCGGTATGGCATGGGGGCCGTCCTGCCCACGGACGCGGCACCGGACATGGCCGCCCGGGTGCCGGGAGCGCGGGTGATGAACGCTGGGGCGCCCGTCTTGTCCGGCCCGTTTGACCTCATCGCGGCGTGCATGGTGCTCCACTGGCTCCCGGAGCCCTTATCCCTCGCCCGCCTCCTGGCCCCCGGTGGGGCCCTGCTCTACGCCGCCCCGACCCCTGGCGCTCTCGCGCAGTGGCGGGACCACCTAGAGCGCCTGGACCTGCCCTGCGGCCTCATAGACTTCCCAGACCTGCCCGGCGCGGTGGAGGAGCGTGTGCATAAGGTTGTGTACAAAGACGGGATAACCTTCCTGCGTTCTCTGGCCGCCACGGGGGCCACCACGCCACGGCCCGGCTACCGCCCCCTGCCGCCGGGCGCCCTTCTGCGCGCCGCGCGGGCCTTTGACGAAGAGGCGCAAAGGGGCGTGGCCTGGCGCATCCGCTATGGCCGGGTCACAGCAGCTCTATGACAGGGAGCAGGCTCACGGGGGCTTTATGGCCACAGACTCGCGCGCTATGGGCCGTAACGCGTGCTGCGGCGCAGCATAATCACTGCCCCAAAACCGCAATAAATAGAGTATACTGAATGTGTTAGACAGCGGCCCACGCACGCGGAAACTGCCGCTAACAGCCACCGCTGCGCCACCGCCCAGATACCGCCCTGCTGCCGCCCAGATACCGCGGTGATACCGCACAGCTGCCACTCAGCCACCATTTTGCCACCGCATTTACGGCGCTTGGCCCTTTGGCGTTTTGTGCGTTTTGGAGGGCTTGCAGGACCCAACCGCAAAGGGCGCACGGCTCGCAATAACGGCGGCAGCTCTACAGGGTGCTTTTTGAAAGGGGAGAGGGCAGATACCCCCCGTTCACGGCGTCCCGCGCGGCCATGGCCCGCGCGCCAGGGGGCTGGAGCCGTGTGATGTGGAGCACGCTCCCGCCGCCGCACGCCACGCGGCCAGAGATGTCCAGCAACGTCCCCTGCGGCGCATCGGCCACCCCCTCCACAGGCGCCGCCTCCAGGATTTTCAGGCCCTTGGCGGTGCGCGTGCCGGGCCAGGGGGTCAGGGCCCTGATTTGCCTATCTATCTCCGCCGCGCTCTGTGCCCAGTCCACCACCCCGTCCCCGCGGGTGAGAAGTTTACAGTACGTCACGCCCTCGGCCCGCTGCGGGGTGGCTGTTTGCACCTCCGGCGCGGCCAGGGCGCGGCCCAGCATCTCCGCCCCCAGGGCCCACAGGGCCGCGTTCAGGGTTGTGAAGGTCTCGTGCGGGCCAATCGGGTGCGTGCGCTGCTCTATGATGGGGCCCGCGTCCATGGCGCGGACAAGGCGCATGAGGCTCACCCCGGTCTGCGCATCGCCCCGCCACAGGGCGTACTGCACCGGCGTGGGCCCCCGCCAGCGGGGCAGGAGGGAGGGGTGGATGTTCCAGCAGCCCAGGCGTGGCGCGTCCAGGATTGCCTGGGGCAAGAGGAGGCCGTACGCCGCGACCACGGCCAGGTCCAAGTTGAGGGCGGCAAAGTCGCCCGCTGCGTCCTTTAAATTGGCGGGCGTGCGCACCTCCACCCCCCTTTGCGCAGCCCAGGCGTGCACAGGGCTCTGCTGCAGGGCTTTGCCCCGCCCCGCCGGGCGCGGGGGCTGCGTGTACACGCACACCAGGTGCGGCTCTACCACCTCAAGCGCCGGAAGGGCGAACGCAGGGGTCCCCATGAAGGCGATGCGCATGATGGTCCCTTCCACTCGGCCCCGGCTTTCGCCGGGGTGACTGTCACGATTTTCTCTAAGGTCACAGATTGTGGCCTTAGAGGGCCCCAAACCCATCCACCAGCGGTGCCAGGACCCCCGGGGCGGTCTTCCAGGCGGCGCGATTCACGATAAGGCGAGCCGAGACGTCCAGCAAGGTCTCCACCTCCGCCAGACCGTTCGCGCGCAGGGTACCCCCCGTGGACACCAGATCAACGATAAAGGGGGCCAGCCCCAAGGCGGGGGCAATCTCCATCGCGCCGTGGAGGTGCACGCACTCGGCCTGGATGCCCCGCTGCGCGAAGTGCCGTGCCGTGAGGCGCGGGTACTTCGTGGCCACGGTCACATGGCTCGCCCGCTCCAACACGGCAGCGTCCGTGCCCACCGGCGCCGCCAAGGCCAGGCGGCAGCGCCCAATGCCCAGGTCCACGGGGGCATAGAGGCCAGGGTACGTAAACTCTTCTATCACGTCGGAGCCGACGACCCCTATCTGCGCCCCGCCGCGCGCCACAAAGGTCGCCACGTCAAAGGCCCGCACGCGGATGATGTCCAGATCCGCCCGCGCCGTGGCAAAGCGCAGCTTGCGCGAGTCCGGGTCCGCGAAGGCGGCCTCTGGCTCCACGCCCGCCGCGGCCAGGCGGGGGGCCAACTCCTGTGCGATGCGCCCCTTGGGCAGGGCGAGAACGATCGTCTCCATGCCCGATGTTGTACCGGCCCCGGCCTGCGATGACCAGAGGTCCAAAAGTTTGCACATACCAGGGCGTATAGTGCACAATGGGAACAGGATAGAGGCATAAGAAGGCAGGAGGGAGTCATGGGCGGTCGTCCACCACAGCAGGAGTCTGCAACACGCTCAGATGGCGCGGGGGGCCTTGTTGTTGGCCCGATCGCGCCCAATATGGCCCTGCTGGCAGGGCCCCCCCCGAGCGGCGGCCTGGGCGCGAATGAGGGCGAGCAGGCGGTCCACCCCCCTGCTGCGCCTGGTCTTGCTGCGCAGCCCGATGGGGGCAGGACCCCCGCACCCGCGTCCCCGCATCTGCTAGAGACCCTAGAGCCTCCCTCCTCCGCGCACGATGCACTTGAGCCGCCGACCGCACGGATTCACTGGGAGCGTTCCACCGTGCCACCCTCCAGGCCGGCGGACAACCCTGTGCCTTGTGACGTGCGCAACAAACAGCCCGACGTCGCCGCGGCCCTGCACACGGTCGGGGATATGCGGGCCCGGCTTACGGCCACCGGGTTTCTGGATCCCGACCTGGCCTCTACCTTTGATGCGCACGCGTGCTATGGCCCCGAGGCCCTGTGGGACCGGCACGCGCGAGAGGCCTTTGAGAGGTACGCGCGCGACCGGCTGGAAAGATTGGGCCACCAAGTCGCGGACGGCACGGGGGGGCTCCATGAGTCCCTTAAGAGGTTCTTGGGCATAAGCAGCGCGGTGGGAGGCAGTAGGGCAACGGACGCAAACGTCACTCACGCCGCCCTGCGCATCCCGGGGCCCTGGACAGATGGCCACCTACCGCTCAGGACCGCCGCTGCGATCATGGACCGCCTGGACGCCGCCATGGCACAAGCGTCCCTTTCCGCGCCGGGCCCCATGGCCATGGTCCTAAAAGTGCACTAAACCCAGGGCCTCCCACGCCGCCGCCGCGCCGGGCAGGAGGTCCCGGTCCGTGCGCTGCAGGACGTAGCCCCACCCCCGGCGTGCGGCAAAGGCCTGCAAGGCCGCGCAGTGGGCCTCCACGCGGGCCTTGTACGCCGCCCGCGCAGCGTCTGGGTCCCCGATATGCGCAGTGCACCCATGCCCCTCAAACACATGCGGCCCGGCGTAGGGCAGGTCCGCCTCCGCCGGGTCCACCAGGTGCAGCACAAATCCGTGCACCGCCGGGGGCAGATCCGGCGTGGGGGCCCAGAAGGCACCGATGAACAAAAACGCGCTGTCCGCCCCCGCTTCAGGGTGCGTGGACCCCTGCCCCGCAGCGATCTGCAGCGCGCGGCCGATGACCGCTGCCGCGTCGGCCTTTGTCTCGCCCACGCTAGAAAACGCCATGTCGGGCCCCTCCTCCGCCCACACGGCCAGGTGGCGCGGGGCCTCCCACTCCCGTTCGCGCACGATGGGCCTTATGCTCCGCGCGGAGGCGCGCCAGTCTATGCCGCTTGCGGCCTCGCCGGGCCTGTACTCCCGGAACTGCCAGAACGCTGCGCCCGGCCCTGGGCGCGCCTGGGGGGCCAGGGCCCGCGGCCCCGCCCGCAGCCGGGCCGCAAGGGCCTGCGCCCGGTCCTCTACAGCGCGCGGCATGCGGCCCCAATGACCTCGGCAGGGTCCGCGCCGGGGCGGGGGCCCACCCGGTGCGCGAGTACGGGAACGGCCAGAGCCGCCACGTCCTCCACCGACGGCGTGGCGCGCCCGTCCAGCACGGCCCGGGCCCGCACGGCCTGGAGCAGGCCCTTCGCGGCCCGCGGGCTGGGGCCCCAGGCCAGGGCCTCTTGCACAAACCCGGCGGCCTCCGGGCCGGGGCGCAGGCCCCGCACCAGGGCCAGTACGCCCCCCACCACGCTCTCCCCCACGGGCAGGCGGCGGGCCAGATCTTGCGCTTCCTCCAGCGCGCCCGGCGCGGCCACAGGCCCCGCCTCCGGCGCATCCCCATCCAGCGCCGCGCGCAGCATGGCGGCCTCCGCCGCCGGGCCGGGGTAGTCCACCGGTATGCACATGAGAAACCTATCCCGCTGCGCCTCCGGCAGGGGGTACGTCCCCGCGTGCTCCAGCGGATTTTGCGTGGCCAGAACATGAAACGGGCGCGGCAGGGGGTGGTCCTGCCCCCCCACCGTCACGGCCCCCTCTTCCATCGCCTGGAGCAGCGCGGCCTGCGTCCGGGGCGGGGCGCGGTTGATTTCGTCCATCAAAAGGCACTGCGCAAACACCGGGCCGGGCACAAACCGCAAAGACCGCCTGCCTTCTGCCTCGTCCAGCACCTCGCACCCCAGAATGTCCGCTGGCATAAGGTCTGGCGTGCCCTGCACCCGCCGGGCGGTCAGGCCCAGCGCCCCCGCAGCGGCCAGGACAAGGCGCGTCTTGGCCAGCCCCGGCACGCCCAGGAGCAGCGCGTGCCCCCCCGCGATGAGGGTCACCAGCAGGCGCTCCACCACCTGCCCCTGCCCCAGGACAACCCGGTTTAGGTGCGCCCGCACGGCCTGCATCAGGCCCCCTCCAGCAGGCCCAGGGCCCACATGAACAGGCGGATGCCATAGGCCAGGGACCCCACGGCCGCCAGGCCGCAGAGCCAGAGTCCGACAAACCAGGCCCACTGCCGCGCGCGGGGGGAAAGCGCCATGCGCGGAGCGTACCACGCCCGGCGGCGCGCTGTCACGCGGCCACACGGGCCAACCCGATCTGGGGCGGAAGTGACACATTTTTTTATTTTTAGGCTCATTTTTTTGTTGACAGGGCCGTGCGTTCTGGGTATTCTGGAAAGGTGCAGCAGCTATAGGAGGGCACGCTATGTCTTTTCGCGATATGCTCCGCCAGGGACGGATGGAACGGGCCCTGTGGGGCGACCACACGGGCGAGGTGGACACGGCGCAGGCCGTCAGGAACGCGCGTAAATACTACGGCGGCAGGTTTGATAGCGCCTACGCATGGGCCACAAAGCAGTTGCTCACGGGGAGCAAGGCCCACTGGTGGTCGCGTCCGACCTTTGCCCCGACGAACGCAGCGGACCTGGAGGCCGCGAACGCCATGGCCCTGTGGCGTATGCTGAACGACGGGCGGCACGTGCCCCTTGTGGGGTGGCGCGCGCCCTTCACCGGGCCGAGCCGGAAATTGACCAACCTTTTGATCGGGCACACCCTGAACACACTCGGGCACACCACGGGCCGCAAGAGCGCACCCATAGACTTCATGGGTTCTGACGGCGCGCGGCAGCGCAAGATCCTAGAGCGCAACGCGTCCCGCCTGGCCGGCGCGCCGCTGGCCGGGGCGAACCTGGACGGCGGCTTTTTTGGTAAGCGCCGCTTCCACCGCCGCCCGAACCTCACCGGCGCGGACCTGACCGGGGCCAGCGCCCAGGGGACCACCTTCGCGGGCGCCATCCTCAA
Organism: Alphaproteobacteria bacterium; assembly: GCA_016757515.1. Classification (GTDB taxonomy): domain Bacteria; phylum Pseudomonadota; class Alphaproteobacteria; order Micavibrionales; family Micavibrionaceae; genus UBA10425. The sequence goes on along the minus strand of JAERIN010000022.1, from coordinate 8,405 downwards.
CTCCACCATCTTCACCGGTGCGGACCTGGAGGCGAACGCCAGCGGCACAGCCACGAACCTGGAGCGCGCGCACGCGAAGGGCGCCAACTTTGACCACGCAACCCTCACCGGCGCGAACCTGAAGGATCTGCGCGGGCAGAATGCGTCCTTCGCCTCCGCCGTCATGGCCGGGGTGGACGCGACGGGGGCCATACTCTTTGGCGCGAACTTTAACACGGCCCCTACGCCGCCGGGGGGCACGGCGTCTACCCCCACGGACCTGACCGGGGCGACGTTCATCAAGGCCGACCTGCGCGAGGCCAAGATGCGCGAGGTGAACGCCCAGGGCGCGGACTTTACGGAAGCAAACCTCGCTAAGGCCGACCTGACGGACGCGGACTTAAGCGCAGTCACGACAAAAGATCCGGCGACTGGCGCAGTGACAATTGTTGCTCGCACAAACCTGACGAACGCCGACCTGCGGGGTGCGTGCCTGGACGGAGTCAATTTGCAGGGCGCGGACATTTCGGGCGCAAGACTTTCTGGCACGGACCTGCGGGGCGTGACCATGACGGACATTATCCTGGACCAAAACACCCGCCTGTCCGGCGCGCGGATGACCGTGGAGCAGGTCAAGCAAATCCGCGACTCTGCTGGCCACGGCCTCGGCGCGAATGTTCTGGCCGACATCCTCCGGGGCGTGAAGATCTATGAGGGCACCGGGAGCAGCTACAGCGCAGGGCCCAAGAGCGGACGGCGCATACGGGCCACTGTGGACACGAAGACCACACCCTCTTCTACACCCAGGGGACCAAACGTAGTAGAGCTGGACCTTAAGGAGATGGGGGCCCTTACGGGTCTTTGGACGCGCATGAAGGCCCGTGTGTACAAGGGCGCACCCGGCGGCTCATGTAGGGTGGGGGAGACGCCCGAGGCCACCCTATGACTTGACGCCCGGGGGCCGGGGCCCCATGCATGCCCCCATGGATCGTAGGGACCAGGGCCAGGACGTGGTTTTTGCGCGCGCGCTCATGGCGGACATCCTGGCGCAGGTGGACCAGAGGCCCGAGTTTTTAGACCTGCTGCGGGGCCCAAGCGCGGGGCTCTATGGCCTTGCCACAGATCTGGGCCTGGCCCTTGCGGAGCCGTCGGCCTTCCTGCGGGCGCGCCGGGTGCGCGGCCTGCACCGGGGACTGGCCATCGCGGCGCGGGACGAACCGGCCATGGCCGGCCCCATCCGCGCCTTTCTGGAAACAGCGGCCGCGCGGCTGGCCCCGACCCACCCCGAGATGGTGGTACTCTTGCGCGACCTGCTCAGGGCACCGGAACTGAACGCGCCAGTCCAGGGCGCTTGACGCCCGCCCCCGCGCGGCCCATGTTGCCCCCATGCACGATCGGCATGTGTTCCCCGCCCCGCCTGCGCCCTATGTGCGGGAGGGGGTGCCCTTCCCAAAACCCCTGGAGCGGGCGGACGCGCCCGCCGCGATATTCAAGAATGTGCAGGAAAAGGGCGCGGTCCTGGCCTCGTGCGACGCGCTGTTTGACTGGGCCCGCACGGGCTCCCTGTGGCCCATGACGTTCGGCCTGGCGTGCTGCGCGGTGGAGATGATCCACGCCTACATGCCCCGGTACGACCTGGACCGGTTTGGGATGATCCCCCGCCCCACGCCCCGGCAGAGCGACGTGATGATCGTCGCCGGGACCCTGACCAACAAAATGGCCCCGGCGCTCCGCCGCCTCTATGACCAAATGCCAGAGCCGCGGTGGGTCATCTCCATGGGCTCGTGCGCGAACGGCGGCGGGTACTACCATTATTCGTATTCGGTGGTGCGGGGGTGCGACCGCGTGGTGCCCGTGGACATCTACATCCCCGGCTGCCCGCCGAGCGCGGAGGCGATGGTGTACGGCCTGCTCCAGCTCCAGCGCAAAATCGCGCGGGAAGACACGCGCCTGGTGCGGTAGGCACAGTGCACTCGGCCTACCCAAGCGGCGCGCGGCGGGCGGAGGCGATGAGGCGCTGTGCCGTCACGCGGATGAAGCCCTCGGAGTCCTGCTGGTTGAAGCCGCCCTCCTCGTCCATGGAGGACTTCGCGGGGTCATAGAGCGCCACCGCGCTGCGCCGGGCGACGGGGTAGACCTGGCCCTTGTACAGCCGCACGTCCACCTCCCCCGTGGTGGTCTGCGCCGCCGCGTCCAGCGCCGCGCGGAGGACGCGCATTTCAGGCGAGAACCAAAACCCGTTGTAGATGAGGTCCGCGAAGTCCAGGGCGAGGCGGTCGCGCACGCGCAGGACGGCCCGGTCCATGGTCAGGCCCTCCAGGTCGCGCAGGGCGGCGTGGAGGATGGCGCCCCCCGGGCTCTCATACACCCCACGGGACTTTATGCCCACGTAGCGGTTTTCCACCATGTCCAGACGCCCCACCCCGTGCCGCGCGCCGGCCTCGTTCAGGACCCGGAACAGCGTCAGGGGGGCCATCTGCGCCCCGTTCAGCGCCACAGGGAAGCCAGACTCGAAGGCGATGGTCAGGAGTTCCGGCGTATCTGGCGCTTTGCTGGGATCTGTGGTGCGGGAGTAGACCCCCTCCTCCGCAGCCGCGCCGGGGTCTTCCAAAATCCCCGCCTCGTGGGAGATGTGCAGCAGGTTCTCGTCCTCCGAATACGGCTTGGCCTGGGTGGCCGTGACGGGGATGCCGTACTGCTCCGCATAGTGCAGCATGTCCGTCCGCCCCCGAAAGCGACCCAGGAACTCCGGCATCTTCCACGGGGCCAGGACGCGCACCTCGGGCATCAGGGCGTAGTACGAAAGCTCAAACCGCACCTGGTCGTTGCCCTTGCCCGTCGCGCCGTGGGAAACGAACGCCGCGCCGTGCTGCCGCGCGCAGGCGATTTGCCCCCTGGCGATGAGGGGCCGGGCCAGGGACGTGCCCAGGAGGTAGCGCCCCTCGTACACCGCGTTCCCGGCGAAGGCGGGGAAGATGTAGTCCGTGACGAAGGTTTCCTTCAGGTCGTCCACTACGACCTCCTCGGCCCCGATGGCCAGGGCCTTGTCCCGCGCGGCGGCGAAGTCCTCTTGCTGGCCCAGGTCCGCCATGTAGGCCACGACGGCGTGCCCCTCGTTGAGGAGCCACTTCAGGATAACGGAGGTGTCCAGCCCGCCGGAGTAGGCCAGGACAACGCGGTTATTGTTGGTCATCAGGTTCTCTCCACTTGAAAGGAACAGGCTCGCCATATTTGTTCGGGCCCTTTGTGCCGGGCCAGATCAATAGGGCTGCAATGGCCAGATAGTGAAGTATAGACGCAGCCCCAATCACGAAAAAGCCCATATCTCCACCAAATATATACATGACCGATATGTCCTGTAAGAAACACAAAACGCACAAACCCAAAACCCACCAGCCGGTGATGCCAATGTCATGCAGGCGCCGGACGGTCACGGCAAGGGAGGCAACTATCAGAGCAAGAAAAACCGGCATTGCAACAAGTAAAGCCAATGCGGGTAAAAATACAAAGGCTCCATAGATTAACAATAATGCGAACGATATTATGAGGGCACAAAAGGCGCCAAAACCCAGGTACGCCAGGCGGCCGCTGCGCCCCTGGAAAGAGAACAGGAAGTCCCAAAGTGTTGTCTCTAGCTGTGGTATTTTCATTGTGCGAACTCCCTTCTCCCGCGCGGGCGGGCCATACCTATTCTCCCCCGCCGTGCCAGGCCAGCAGGTGAGGACCATGGCGTAGCCCAGGGCGGCCAGGTTGGCAAGGCCTGCGGCCATATGATGGCACATGCGCGCTGTCCGCAGGCTAATGATACGCCTCACCCTGGCCGGGGAAGGTCCGCGCCCGCACGTCGGTGGCGAACTGGGCCGCTGCGGCCTCCACCTGGGCGTACAGGTCCGCATAGCGGCGCACGAACCGGGGGCGCGGACCGCCGGACGGCGTGAGGCCCAGCATATCGTCGCACACCAGGACCTGTCCGTCGCACGCCGCACTGGCCCCTATGCCGATGGTGGGCACGGCGACGCCCTCCGTCACGGCGCGGGCGGCGGGCTCCTTCACGCCCTCCAGGACAACCGCGAACGCCCCGGCCTGCTCCAGCGCACGCGCGTCGGCCAGCAGGCGCGCCGCGTCGCCCTGCACCTTGTAGCCGCCCATGACGCGCACGGACTGGGGCAGCAGGCCGATGTGGCCCATCACGGGCACGCCCCTTTGCGTGAGAAACGCCACCGTCTCGGCCATCTCCGCCCCGCCCTCCAGCTTCACCGCCGCGCAGCCCGTTTTTTGCAGGACTTTGGCGGCAGAGCGGAACGCCTTTTGCGGGCTCTCGTGGTAGGTGGCGAAGGGCAGGTCCACCACGACCATGGCCCGCTCCGCGGCCGCCGCGACGGCCCGCCCGTGGCGAATCATCGTGGCCAGGTCCACGGGCAGGGTCGAGTCCATGCCGTAGACCGCCATGCCCACGCTGTCGCCCACCAGCAGAATGTCCGCGTGCGCGTCCAGCGCCCGGGCCACCGGGGCCGTGTAGGCCGTGAGCATGACCAGCGGCTCCGCCGCGCCCTTGCGCGCCCGGATGAGGGGGGGGGTTAAGGCTATTCCCGCCATTCTATTTCAACAAAATACAGCTTTTTGCCTTCTTTTTCTGTTGTCTTTAGCTCTGTTTCTTCTAGTTTCTCTTCAAATCTCTCTATTTCTGCGCTTTCTCCTCTCTCAATAATTGCTTTCACATTTTCTTTGCTGCACCACATCCTAAATATTTTTAATTTGTATCCGTGCTTTTCAATGAGATCTATATTGTCTCTGGATTCCTCATATGCGCTATTTTTTTTACCATCTTTCCTATAGTCCCAGTCCTCACCCAGTATGACTGTTCCGTCGATTTTTTCGTCATATTCGTGTCTCCATGCTCCGAATATGACAAATTTTTCTTCCTTGTTCACAAAGGACCAGGACCAACGCCAGTTCTTGCAGGTCGCGCCATGTTTTTCTATAAAATTTTGCCTTGACATGATGTTTTCCTTTCTTGTTTTAATAATTTAAAGAAATTATAGTGAGGCCACTTCTAAAAACCTCAGAAACCCGTCATTGCGAGCCGCCGAAGGCGGCGCGGCAATCCAGTATCGTTGCATACTTAACTGGGTTGCTTCGTCGGCCCTAACGGGCCTCCTCGCAATGACGATAGGGGTTTCTGCCTCCTACCGCAACCTTTTATGCTTCCCCTTATCCCCCACGTCGCCCTTGCGACGGACGAGGTCCTCCGCGTAGGCCTCGTAGTTCCCCTGGAACCACTCCACGTGCCCGTCGCCCTCGAAGGCCAGGATGTGCGTGGCGAGCCTATCCAAAAACCACCGGTCGTGCGAAATCACAACCACGCAGCCCGCAAACTGCTCCAGCGCCTCCTCCAGCGCGGCCAGGGTCTCCGTGTCCAGGTCGTTCGTCGGCTCGTCCAGGAGCAGCACATTCGCCCCGGATTTGAGCATCTTGGCCAGGTGCACGCGGTTGCGCTGCCCGCCGGAGAGGTTGCCGACCTTTTGCTGCTGGTCCGGGCCTCGGAAACCGAACGCGGCCGTGTAGGCGCGGGAGAACACCTCCACCTTGCCCATTTTGATGACGTCTACACCGCCGGAGACCTCCTCCCACACGGTCTTGTCCGGGTCCAGGGCGTCGCGGGACTGGTCCACATAGCCCAGGGTGACGGTCTCCCCGACCTTAAAGTCCCCGCTGTCGGGCGATTCGGCCCCCGTGATCATGCGGAACAGGGTCGTCTTGCCCGCGCCGTTGGGGCCGATGACGCCCACGATCCCGCCGGGGGGGAGCATAAAGGACAGGTCCCGCATCAGCACCCGGCCGCCGTAGGCCTTGGATATCCCATTGGCCTCGATGACGCTCGTGCCCAGGCGCGGCGGGGCGGGGATGACGATCTGCGCCCCCGCGCTCGTGCGGTCCTGCGCCGCGGCCAGGAGGTCCTCGTACGCCGCAAGGCGGGCCTTGGATTTCGTACGCCGGCCACTGGGCGTCTGCGCGACCCACGCGCGCTCCTTGGCGATGGTCTTTTGCCGGGCCGCGTCCTCGCGCGACTCCTGGAGAAGTCTTTTCTCCTTCGCCGCCAGGTAGGTGGAGTAGTTGCCCTCGTACGGGATGGCCCGGCCTCGGTCTATCTCCAGGATCCAGCCCGTGACGGCATCCAGGAAGTAACGGTCGTGCGTCACCATGACCACGGTGCCCTTGTAGTCCGCCAAAAACCGCTGGAGCCACGCCACGGACGACGCGTCCAGGTGGTTCGTCGGCTCGTCCAGGAGGAGGAGGTCCGGCGCCTCCAAGAGGAGCCTGGCCAGGGCCACGCGCCGCTTCTCCCCGCCCGAGAGGCTGTCCACGCTGGCATCTCCTGGGGGGCAGCCCAGGGCCTCCATCGCCATGGCGACTGTGCGCTCCACCTCCCACCCGTCGCCCGCGTCTATCGCGTCCTGGAGGGCCGCCATCTCCGCGCCCAGAGCGTCAAAGTCCGCGTCGGGCTCCGCCATCGCGGCGCCGATTTCGTTGAACCGCTCCACCTTGGCCAGCATGGGGGCCAGGGCCTCCAGGATGTTCTCGCGCACGGTCTTGGTGGGGTCCAGGTGCGGCTCCTGCTCCAGGTACCCCACGCGCGCGCCCTTCGCGGCCCAGGCCTCGCCGGAAAACTCGGTGTCCCGCCCGGCCATGATTTTCAGGAGCGTGGACTTCCCCGCCCCGTTGGGGCCCAGCACCCCAATCTTCGCGCCCGGGAGGAACGCGAGGGTCACGTCCTCCAGGACCTTCTTCCCCCCCGTGTAGGACTTGGTCAGGTGCTGTATCGTGTAGATGTACTCGGCCATGGGGGGGAGCCTAACGCAAAAGGCCCGAGGGTCGCCACCCCCGGGCCCACATTTGCCGTGATAGAGGTGGGGTTAGGCGGCAGGTTCTGGTGCAGCGCCGACAGGTGCCCCTTGCCGCCGGTTTGAGTCCCTACGCATGGCCAGGGAAGCTTGCCTTTGTTGTTCTTGGGCCGCCGCAAGAATCTCCACAACAAGTTGAGCAACTCTTGCGTCAACGCCAGAGGTGACTTCTTGCCCAGTTCTTGTATCCATAACATGCACAGTGACTTCTCCGTCTCGGCCGCGCAGAGTTAACACAGCAACATCGGCCCTGGTCTGGCCAGCAGTCCGCGCCAGGCGAATCTCTGTGGCAAAGTCTTGGAGGGCTTGGTCTATAGCAGGATCTCTTTCCATGCCTGGATTACGCCCCGCTGCAGCTGCCAAAAGATCTTCTATAGAAGAAACGGCATTCCCATTGACCTCCATAGGCTGCATCAGCTCATCGGCGTCAGGCGCACGCATCTGGGCAACGCCATTGGAATCAATACCGAGGGAAGCCAGAACACTCGAGTCAACGGGCTCCCCACTTCTGACTTTCTCGGTCACAGTCCGCAGAAGCTCACTTTTGGCATCAGCGGCCTTGGCCTGCTTGTTGGCCACCACGAGGCTTCCAACCGTCCTCAATCCTTTAAACAAGGCACTGAAAGGGTTTATACTATCAACAATATTTGCAGCAAGAGAAAAAATTGAGGATAACACGGTTAGTCTCCTTTCGCTTATTAAAAAAGTTATCAAAAAATCTTAACCTGCCCCCACCATACACGCCTTGGGGGCGGCTGTCAACAAAATTTTTCGCAAAAAACGACTTTTGTAAGATTTTTTTGCCTCCTCACGCCCAAACATGCCCAAAACAGCGCGGGCCCTACTGCTTATACACCGGCGCGCGGGGTCCGTGCCAGGCAATGGGGTCCGCCGCTTGCGCCCCCCGCTGCGCCACGAACTGCCCCCAGTCCTTCAGCGCCCGCCCGCCGAACCAGAAGCCGATGACTGTGGCCAGAAGGGCCCAGAGCCACGCGGGGGTGATGGCGGCGTTTTCGGCCATGGCGCGGTAGCGCTCCGGGTTAAAGCACATGAAGGCGAACAGGCCGATGGTGCCGTAGGTCATGATGGGGCGGACAAAGCGGTTGAGGCCGTCGGCGATCTGGTTGGCGAGGCCCGGCTTGCCGAACTCCGCCGCGAACTGGGCGTAGATGGCCATCTGCTCCGCGTGGTCCAGGTCCATCGCCTGGCGTTTCAGCTCTGCCTTCAGCTTTTCTGCGGCGTCCCGGTCCGTGACCAGGGCGTCTATGACGGTGAACAGACGGGGGAGGATGCCCCCTATGGCGTCCAGAACGGCGGTTATGGCCATGGTAGGGCCCTCCTTCCTGGGCCGCTTATACCATAGGAAAATAGGCCTGTCAAGGAAAAAATTCTTATTGCCGCTGTGCGGGGCTAGACCCCCACCAGCAGGGCCAGAAGGAGGCCGAAGGCCAAGCCGGCCGCGACGCGGGAGAACATGCCGCCCTGGGCTGCGGGGCGGGCGACGGGGGCGTTGTCCTGCAGCGC
>JAERIN010000021.1 GCA_016757515.1 Alphaproteobacteria bacterium | reverse complement strand
TCAGCCGCAGATAGCGGTTGACTGTGTTCCTATTCAGGCCCGTCATCCGGGCCGCCTGCGTGGCCGTGAGGTCCACCGAAAAGCACTTCACCAGAGCCCGAAACTGGCGCTCAGAAAGTTTGGAACTTTTGCAGTAGCGATTCTTCATGTCATTCCTAGCTTATAGGGGCCTGATCGCCCCTCATCTAGTCATGACCCTTAATGATATATCTTCTAAGTATTTTTCCTGGAAGGCCATAAAAAGGTGCATAAAAATTTATCTAAATTTGCACTTTCTTGTTTAAAATGAATCTGGTATGCCTTATAGAGGTTGTACGCACTCCAAATGATCGGAACAGGAAAATGATCTCCCCCATGCAGGCGCTTTTGGCGAGAACAATTCTCGGAATCTCCCAAAAAGAGGCCGCCAAACAGCTTGGCATGTCGCACCAAAGCCTCTCGGCCATCGAAAAGGGGGACCGCGACACGCCGACCTCCAGGATACTTGACATCCAAACGTTCTATGAGGGCGCGGGTGTGGTGTTCACACCTGGTGGCGGGGTTGAGCCACGCTCCTACGGCCTCATGGTCTTGGAGGGCCGGGAGGGGTTTGCCAAGTTCCGCCTAGATGTCCTGGCGGAGGTACGCAAGGGCAAGCCGGATATCTGCATCAGCAATGCCGATGAGCGCATGTTTGACCTCTGGGGCGCGGGGGAGATTAACGATCACTACCGGGGCGAGATGGCCCGCCTGATCGCCGAAGACCCCAGTCGCAAGGCGCGCTCTTTGGTCAAGCGGGGAGACACGCATTTCCCGGCCAACCGGCACATGGATTACAAGTGGATATCCAAGCGCGAGTTCGGGCAGTTCCCGTTCTACGTCTACGGCCAGAAAACGGCCCTCCTTCTGTGGAGCCAGGAGTCCATAGACATTTTTGTAATCAACCACCCCAAGGTGGCCGAGCACTACCGGGCACAATTCAACGACAAGTGGGTGCAAGCTGATGACCCAAGTAAGTAACGATAACCAGCCTATGGAAATAGAAGGCCTGATCGCGGCCTACGAGACGGCGCAGGCGGGCGCCATTAACCTCGTGGCCAGCGAAAATCGCATGTCCTGTAATGCGCTCAAGGCGGTCGCCTCTGACCTGATCCACCGATACGTCATCCCGCCCTCCGGAGAGCGGCCCGCAACAATCTGGGATTATCCTAACCAGGAGATTCCGCGTGAGATTGTGGGGGCAGCGCAAGACCTAGCTTGCTCTGTTTACGGGGCAATGCACGCCAATGTGTTCCCTTTGTCAGGCAACCAAATCCCGAGCATCATTCTGGGCAGCTTGAGAGCTGGCGACACCTTCTTCTCCGTTGGGGCAGATTGTGGCGGGCACTTTACAACCGCCGTAGTGTCGGAGAACGTGCGCCTGCACAGGTTCGATCTGCCCTACGACCTAACCACGGGACAAATCGATATAGACCGCACGGCCGACCTGGCAAAGAGCGAGAGGCCCAAGCTGGTCTTCCTGGATGCAAGCATGATGCTCTTTCCCTACCCTCTGGAAGAGCTGCGCGCGGCGGTGGGGAAGGATGTGATCATTTCCTACGACGCCTCCCACACGCTGGGCATCATCGCGGGCGGGCAGTTCCAAGACCCCCTGGCCGAGGGCGCGGACCTACTGCACGGTTCCACACATAAGTCCCTACCCGGGCCGCAACACGGCATCATCATGGACAAAATGGATGCGGCGAGGGCGCAACCCATATATGAGCGCATTTTGCCCCTCTCCGTCTCCAACGCGCACCTGCACCACATCGCGGCGCTAGGTATAACTCTGCGCGAGATGCGGGACTACGGCCAAGACTACGCCCGCGCCGTCGTGGATAACGCGCGAAGCCTTGGAAGGGCACTGAACGACCAGGGACTACGGGTCGCCTTTGCTGGGAGCGGTTACACCGACAGCCACCAGACCTGGGGCATCGTCGGCGACAAGTCCGCCGCTATGAGAGCGTTTCGTGATCTGGAGACCGCGGGCATTCGCACCAACGCCGTGCACGTGCCTTTTACAAGCGAGTACGGTCTGCGCCTGGGCACGCCAGAGATGACCCGCCGGGGCATGGGCCGTGAGGCCATAGACAGGCTTGCCCCGCTCTTCGCCGATGCCGTCCTCGGGCGGCGCGACACAGAAGTCATTCGCAAAGACGTCGCAGACCTCTCCCGCGCCTATCCGGGCCTGTACTACACGGACGACGCCCCAAAGCCCGAGGTTGGGGCGGTGACTTAGGGGCTTTAGCTTGGTTGACACCCCTTGGCGCCCTATTCGTGCCCGTGCACACTGTCCTGAATGCACTGCAGGCGGGGCGATGTGGTATCTATGTGGTATCTACGGAGATTTTGGGGGCCTGCAAAATCCGCGTAAACCCTTGAAAAGGATGGCTCCCCGGGAAGGATTCGAACCTCCGACCAAGTGATTAACAGTCACCTGCTCTACCGCTGAGCTACCGGGGAGTGGGCGGCAGCGCCGCGCGCACGCACGCGCGGGGGATACCCTACCGGCCCCCGTGAGGGGGGTCAAGGGTGGCTCGCGCCCCCGCGCGAACGGGGGGGGGCTATGCAGCTTCCCGTATCGGCCCCGAATCACAATGACGAATACGCACTACGCGATTCGCTCCTCTCGTTAATTGGAAAAACGTTTCGGGTGTTATATTTTTGCCCGTTACCTCAACAACAACGGTCTTGTCTCTGAAAAGATCTTTATTCTCATAAATGGCAGCTAGACCGCCAACACCGCTGGCCTCTGCCATCAACTGATGGTTTTTAAATAACATCCCCATCATCATTGCCGCAGCATCATCTGTGAATGTAAAGCCCCTAACATCTTCCCTGTCTTTTAGGATTTCAAAAGGCAGAGTGTATGGTCTTCTAATTTTGAGAGCATTGCATATAGTATCGGTTTCTGAACTATTGTCCTTAAGTTCCCCTGCACTCAAGGATCGTACCAGAGCGTCAGATCCCTCAGGTTGAGCAAAACATATTAAAGGTTTTTTTTCAAAGAAACAGGTTGCTAAAGCAAGGCCGGCGGCCCCGCTGCCTGTGCAGCTGCTAGTCATAATAGCATCGGCATGAACCTGCATTTCGTTCAGTTTTCGGCTCATCCTGTAACCCATTGTCGCATTTCCATGTATGAAAGGCAAATTATTGGCAGAAAGAACATGGAAACCATGTTTTTTTGCCGTCTTTTCTGCGATTGCATTTCTATCATCATTATATCTGTCATATTCAATAATTCGGACTCCGCACTCTTTTACGCGCTGGCGCTTAACCTCTGGCGCATCCGATGGCATGACGACAATAAGAGAATTATTCCTGCCTTCTGATACTGCAAGCCAAGCAGCAGCAAGGGCGGCATTACCCGAAGAAGGTATAACTATACCGGTCGCACCGACAGCCTCCTCAAAGGCAGCCCTTACCCCGCAAACTTTAAAGGAGCCTGGATGGTGAGCGGTTTGATCATCTATAAGAACCCTACACCCCAAGAGTGCGCTAATATTTGGAGAATCCAGTAGGGGCCTGTCAATAATATCTCCCTGTATAACGCTCTGTGTTATTAGTATATTATTTTCATGGTCATCTTGTGACATCGTACAAAATCTTTACTCATAGCGATTTCTAACTATTGGGGATCTCGGCCTTGGCCCACATGTCGTTGAACTGTTTTCTATAGTGGGCGGCGATTCGGGGGTTGTTTATAATGATAATTTCTATCTCTTCTTCAGTGAATAAGAGTATAGCCGTCTTTTGCCCGTATACATAAAAGGAAAACTCGCCGAACTGATTGTCGGGTATCCACCTGTAGGCAACATGCCCCTTTGCAGGAAAGTGCGCATCCCCCTTCCGGCCAAGAGACCTGGAAATGGGGGCCTTGTTCGCGGCGGAGATTTCGGCCATTTCTTTCCGATAGTTATCGTTGACTGTCCCGGACCCCCATTTGTCAAAGAGTCTTTCGTCAACACTGCTGATGCATATATCGGCGTTGCCTTTCCGGGCTTCCCTGAGAACATCATCCCTAAAGTCCGCGAAGCCGGTACGGCCGGTGAGGGTACGGATTTCGCCCGTGCGCTTTTTGACGCCGGAGGTGCCGACCATTTCCACGTCCTCGCGGTCAAAGGCGCGCAGGATTTTCTCGAGGGTGGTGGTGTTGGGGCGGTTTGTGCCGTTCTCTATGCGGGCGATGCCGGTCTGGGACAGGCCGGCGTGCTCGGCGAGGTCCCCCTGCGTCCAGCCGATGAGGGCGCGGCCGGCGCGGATCTGCTCCACGGTGGCCATGGGGCGGGCGCGGGTGGCTGCGGCGGAGGCTGCTGTCATGGTGGGCTCCTTAAGCGTTTCTATCCCAAGTGGTAGCGTGTTGGGTACTTTAGTGGAAGGGCATGTGGGTGTCAAGCCTTTTTGTGCGGCTTTTTGGGGCTAGGCGTCTTGGGCTGTGTTCCACATGGCGTTAAAGAGCGTGCGGAAGCCGATGGCGAACTGCGGCTTTTGGAGGATGGCGATGTGCAGGGCCCCCTCGGCGAAGGAGACGAAGGCAAGCTTGTCGCCGTAGCAGTAGAAGGCGTTTTGGTCGTCATACTCGGCGTCGTCGGAGGAGCGGTAGGTGCAGCCGAAGACGGTGGAGGGGCGGAAGGTGTTGCCCTTGCGGATGATGGCGCGGGCCGTGATTTTGTCTTTAATAGCGCACATTTTGGCGTAGTAGGCGTCGATCTGTGCCTGGTCGGCCCAGGTGAGCCAGTTGTGGACATTGCCGTTGAAAACGCACAGGTCTCCGCCCCCGGCGAGGGTTTCGGTGATGTCGTCCAGGAAGTCTACGAAGCCCGCGCGGCCCGAGAGCATGCGGACCTCCCCGGTGCGGCGCTTGACGCCGACGGCACCGATCATTTCAACATCTTCGCGGTCAAAGGCGCGCAAGATTTTCTCCAGGGTGGTGGTGTTGGGGCGGTTTGTGCCGTTCTCAATGCGGGCGATGCCGGTCTGGGAGAGGCCCGCATGCTCGGCGAGGTCGCCCTGGCTCCAACCCAGGAGGGCGCGGCCTGCGCGGATCTGTTCAACGGTAGCCATGGGGTTAAAGCGGGCTTCAGCAGCGATGGTCATCGGCGGTGTCTCCTTTTGTTTTTTTGGGGGTGATGGGCGCGGGCGTGGGTCCAGCTCTTTTTGGCCGCGCGGTATACGTTCATAAAGAGGCACGATAAGAGCCCCGTGTCCAGTGCCCTGTCAACAGTATTCCACAACCTTAGCGCTTTTGTGGCGACGCGACCTGGAGTAGAGTGTCCCCATGCTCGTGCTGCGCCCTCTTCTGTCCGCCCTGTTGATTTGTCTTATGCCCACCGGGGCCTGGGCATCTGCGGTCGCGGAGGACGGCTGCGTTAGCCCGACGGGAATGGACCTGGTGGGGCACCCAGCGGGCTGGCTTTGCCTGCTTATCTTTTTTGCATCCTACGCTGCGGTGTTCGCGGAAGAGTACACCCACATGAAGAAATCCAAGCCCGTGATGCTCGGCGCAAGCCTCATTTGGGTTGTTGTGGCGTTCGTGGCGCCCGCCCATGGGGTCGGGCACGAGAGTCTCCGCTCGGCGGTTCTCCACGGGCTGGAGGAGTACGCGTCCCTTCTGCTCTTTCTGCTGTCCGCCATGACCTATATCGCCGCGCTTCTCAATCGGGGCGTGTTTGACGTCCTGAAGGATCGCCTGATTCGCGCGGGGCTTGGCTATCGAGGTCTGTTCTGGGCGACAGGGGTTCTGGCCTTTTTCCTGTCCCCCATCGCCGACAACCTCACAACGGCCCTTGTCCTGGGCGCGGTGGTTGTGGTCGCCGGGGTCGCCTCGCCGCACTTTGTGGCCATCGCCTGTGTGAATGTGGTGAACGCAGCAAACGCCGGGGGGGCATTCAGCCCCTTTGGGGACATCACGACACTCATGGTCTGGCAGGCCGGAAGGGTGGACTTCCTGGAGTTTTTTGTGCTCTTTTTCCCCTCTCTGGCCTGCTTCCTGGTTCCGGCGACGATCATGCAGTTCTGGGTGCCCCGGGGGCGGCCGGATGTCCCGTCTATGCCGGCGCAGATGCGGCGCGGGGCGCGGGCCATCATTGTCCTGGGCCTTTTGACAATCAGCATGGCTGTCGGGTTTGAGCAGGCCCTGGGCCTCCCGCCCTTTGTGGGGATGATGGCCGGGCTCTCCCTCCTCATGATCGCCACGTACATTATCACCCACGGGGATGGCAGGCCCCTGGGAGACCGGCGCAGGGGTGGGATGTTTGACGTTTTTGACCTCGTGGCCGAGAGCGAGTGGGACACGCTGTTCTTCTTCTTCGGTGTCATCTTCTCCGTTGGGGGTCTGGCCTATATCGGCTACTTAGAGGTCGCATCGGAGGCAATCTATGGCACGCTTGGGTTCAGCTGGGGCAACATAGTCCTGGGCCTGGTGAGCGCAGCGGTGGACAACATTCCCGTCATGTTCGCCGTGCTGTCCATGAACCCGCCCCTGGACCACTTCCAGTGGCTGCTCATCACCCTGGCCACAGGGGTCGGCGGCTCCCTTGTCTCCATCGGCTCTGCTGCCGGCGTCGCCCTCATGGGCGTGGCCAGGGGGCGCTATGGGTTCATGACACACCTGCGCTGGACGCCCGTTTTGCTCCTGGGTTACGCGGCGGCCATGACCACCCATTTCCTGGTGAACGGGCCATAAAACCGAAAAGGCCCTTGCACAGACACCCCACGCCCGTGTATAAGGCCGCCTTTGCCGCGTTCTATGGGGAGGGGCCGTTATGCCCAAGCTGAAAACAAAATCCGGCGCAAAAAAGCGCTTTCGCGTGACGGCCTCTGGCCGCGTGAAGGTCAAGAACGCCTACATGCGCCACATGCAGATGAACAAACCCAAGTCCATGAAGCGCAAGTCCCGCCGGCAGGGCCTCTTGGCTGCGGCGGACGCGCAGATCGTCCTGAACAGCTTTATGCCCTACGCGCGGCGCGGCCGCCGTGGCACCAAGAGAGAGGAGAACGCGGATGGCTAGGGTAAAAGGCGGGCCCAGGGCCCACGCGCGACACGCAAAGGTCATTAAGCAGGCCAAGGGCTATTACGGCCGCCGAAAGAACTGCTTCCGCACAGCGGTGCAAGCCGTGGAGAAGGCCGCGCAGTACGCGTACCGCGACCGGCGCAACAAAAAGCGGGACTTCCGCAGCCTGTGGATACAAAGGATCAACGCCGCGGCGCGCCTGCACGGCATGCGCTACAGCGTGTTCATGCGCGGCATCACCCTCGCCGGCATCACCTTGGACCGGAAGTCCCTGGCCAGCCTCGCGCTGGAAGACCCCGCGGGATTCGCCGCCGTGGCGGAGAAGGCCAAGTCCGCTTTCGCCGGTGCCTAGGGCTCCGTGACCTTGCCCTCCCTGCCCTGCCCCGCTGAGGCGCACCCCGCCCTGGCGGCCCTCTTGGCCCTGGCCGGGGTGGAGGCAGCCCTGGAGAACGGGGCGTTTGCCCAGCCGGTGCGGGCTGGGGCCCTCCTGGACCAGGCCGAGGCCGCGCGGGCGGCAGTCCCAGAGGGATTAACAGAAGCGGAGAGAGCGCTGCTGCGGGTCCTGCGCGCCGCCAAGGGCGCAGTCGTGCCGAACGCGGACCTCCTCGCCGCGCTGGGCTATCGGGCGGACCTGGAGACGCACACCCTGGCCACGCACATCTGGCGGCTGCGGCAAAAGCTGGGTGAGAGTGCAGTCCAGACCGCGCCGGGGGGCTACCGCCTAGGCACCTACGCCACCTCGCCATAATGCGCGAGCCAGCGGGGGTCGCTGGCAAACATGGGGCGCAGGTCAGATATGCCCAGCTTCAGCATGGTCAGGCGCTCCAGCCCCGCGCCGAGGGCAAAACCCTGCCACTGATCCGGGTCTATGCCGCAGTTCTTCAACACATTTGGGTGCACCATGCCGCAGCCCAAAACCTCCAGCCACCGGTCGGCCCCGGGCACACGGATATCCACCTCCGCCCCCGGCTCCACAAAGGGGAAGAACGAAGGGCGCAAGCGCATGGGCACCTCTTCCACGCCGAAGTACGCGGCCAAGAACCGCGCGAGGCAACCCTTCAGGTGCCCCATGTGCACGCCCTTGTCCACGTACAGCGCCTCTACCTGGTGGAACATGGGGGAGTGTGTGGCGTCTGAGTCGCAGCGGTACGTCCGGCCCAGGGAGATAACCCGGAACGGCGGCTGCCGCTCCTGCATATGCCGTATTTGCACGGGGGATGTGTGGGTGCGCAGAAGACGCCCGGCGGCCTTGTCCAGAAAAAAGGTGTCTTGCATCTCCCGCGCGGGGTGGTCTGGGGGGAAGTTCAGGGCCGTGAAGTTGTGCCAGTCATCCTCCACGTCCGGCCCCTCGGCGCGGGAAAAGCCCATGCCCCCGAATATCGCGGCGATGTTCTCCATGGTCCGCGTGAGGGGGTGGATGTGGCCCCTCCTTTCGGGCCTGATGGGCAGCGTTACGTCCACCGCCTCCGTCGCCAGCCGGGCGTCCAGCGCTGCAGCCTCCAGCGCGCCCCGCCGCGACTCAATTGCCCCCGCCACGGCGGCCTTCAAGGCGTTCAGGGCCGGGCCGCGTTCGCGCCGCTCCTCTGGCGTCATGCCGCCCAGGCGCTTTAGCGCCTCCGTCACAGAGCCCTTTTTGCCCAGCGCGGCCACCCGCACGGCCTCTAGGGCACCTGCGTCCCCCGCTGCCGACACCTCGGCCAAAATCCGCTCTTGCAGGGCAAGTACATCCATAGCTGGGCCCTTATACACCCCCCGGCACCTGCGTCAAAACGACCCCGGGGGAAACAGGGACTTTCCGGTCATGTATACAAAGACCACGACCAGGAGGATGATGCCCGCGATTCCGGCGGAGACGGTCGCGCCGACCTGCTGCCCCACCTTTTTGCCAAAAATCTCTTGGCCGTCCATTTGGTCCGCAATACCCCTGAACTCATGCGTGACGCGCAGATACTCCAGCTGGGCCTGGCGAAAGCCCACGCGGTCTTGACGCGCCAGAGCCTCGTTCTCAAGGATCGCAGCGATTTTGGACAGGTGCCCCCCTTGCGCGAAATCCCGCACACTCTTTTGCAGGCTCTCCCGCAGGGAGCGATCGTAAAACCGCTCATAAAGCCCGGACAGGCGTTCCGCCAACGCGGTGGCCAGGGCCGGTAGGGGGCCTACGCCCGTGCGCTTTTGTAGCGCGGCGAGGCACGCAAGTGTGCCCACAAGGACCCGATTCGGCTCTGCCGCGCCGAGGTCGAAAAGGTGCGCTTCCACGGCTTTCTTGTCCCGAACGACGAGAAAGGCCACCGCGTGCCGGTCTAGGAAAGAAGCTGGAGGCTTGCCCTGTGCACAGATTGCCTCCAAAGCGCGGAGCATGTCCTCCGCTGTGTGCACGAAGTGGCCGCTAAAGTTGGGCGAGAGGCATGGGCAGCCGGTGTTTAAGGTGTACACACAGCGCTCCACCCCATAGCCGGTCTTGGACTGCCGCATGTGCAGCCGGCACTCGTCAAAGCGGGAGGTCAGGCCCGCTAGGGATGTAAGGAGGCCCTCTTGTGAGGCGACCCAGTTCAGGACGATCCCCTGTGAAAGGATCTGGCCGAAGGCGTCTACCCCTTGGCTCCGCGCCATGGCGTGAGCGAGGGCGATGCCGATTCCCTCTGGGTGGACCGCGACAGACCCGTAGCGTATGGGCGCGTCTGGGTCTAGAGCAATGGCCACATAGCACGCCAGGCGCTCCAAATACGCCGCGCCGCTGCGTCCTGTTTCTCGCGCGGCGCGCACATTCCGGTCTAAACGCAGGCTCAGAGCCTCGTCCTCTAAGGATCGCGTCACCCAGGTCTCCATCTCTCCGCTCTCCAAAAGAGCGTCTATCTGCTCCGGTGCCCGGCGCAGGTCCATGGCCAGAAAATCTGGCCTTAGGTACCGCCCGCCCGCAAAGTTCAAGGGGCGCTGCGCTGCTTTCCTGCGCCGCGATTGTTTTTGCGAAAGGCGTCGGCCATCTATCCACGACAAGAGAGCGCCTACGCCCCAACGTTCCGACGGATCGTCCATGAGGAGGCCTCGGAGCATCTCCAAGATCGGGCCTGAGAGGAGCTCCTCCCCCATCAGGGCGTGATAAGATCCAACGTCCATCTTGTGCCGGATAGCAGCATCCAGATCCATCTTGGCCATAGGGTCCGCATGGCGCAGGAGAACCGCAAGCGTGACCCCCAGGGCATACATGTCGTCTCCCAGTGTGCCCAGGCCGCGCCCTATGGGGTCCGCCATGGCCCGCTCTGCTGTCTCATAAAGCGCAAACTGGGCAAAAGACGGGGGCGTGACCAGGCACTCCCCCAGAACAGCCTTGGTCACCGACTTGTCCACATGATGGAAAATGTTATGCGGGTTTATGCGCCCGTGGACAAAATCCTTGTCATAGAAGTCCTGCAGCACCCGCGCCAGGGGCAGAAGAACAGACCAGCACACCCACTCAGGCTTCAAGCCCAGGGCCACCGACGGGCCCATCTCTGCCACCAGGCCTATCTGCTGCTTCTCCTGGGCCAGGGCAGCCAGGGGTGCGGCTATTATGTTTTTATAGACAAAGGCATAGCGGCGCGTGGTCCCGCCCGACTCTTCTGGCCAATCTACGACCCCCTTGGCGACCAATGGGAGAAGCGAAGAGTTGACCACGAGCCCGTAGGTGGAGATCGCGTCTTCCCGGGGGAAGAGAGACCGCTCCCCCACCAGGGTCAAGAGGGGCACGGATTCCTCCAGGCCCACCGTCCGCGTGCCATAGGCCTGCGCGGGCCCCGCGTCATAGGCCGGGAGACGCTCTGCAGGCACAATCTGCACGTGCTCCCCCAGGGGGACCAGAGTCTCTGCTTTTACACTTTTTGCGTGTTGGGCACCCATGAACACCCGCCATGATAGGCAAGACTGCACCCTGCGGCAATGAGGATGGCGGGAAACACCACAAAGGCCCCTGCCCCGGCCCTATGACCGACAGCGAGGCAGGAGGCGGGCAGCCTCTGGCACAGGGTCTTGGGGGAGTCCGGCATTGCGCGCTGCGACCAGCCCCTCAGAGAGCAATGCGTCCAAAAGTTCGGCAAAAAGCAGAGGGCGTTCCGGCGCGGCCTCCCACAGGAAATAGGCCAGAGAGCCGGGGTAGGGGTTGACCTCGTTGGCCCAGATCTCCCCGCTCGCGCCGTTGGCGTAAAAGTCTATGCGCGGTGCGCCCCGCCCGCCGCATGTGGCAAAAACCTGCCGCGCCCAGGCGCGCACCTTCTGGGCCATGTCCTCAGGCATATCGGGGTTAATGTCGCGCGTCATGTGCAGCATGCCCTGAGAAATCGGCCCGGTCTTGGGTCCGCCGACCTTGCCCTTCCCCCCGCCGGAGCAATATTTCTCACGGAAGTTGAGCAGTTCCGCCTTGGTCTTGGGCCGCTCTATGGCCGAGACGCCCCAGGCCGCGACCGCAACGTTGTACTCCACAAGGTTATCCACAAACGGCTCTGCCATGGCGTGCGTGTCGTCGGCGAAGATGGCAGGCAAACAAGCCTGCACCTCAACCAGGCTCTCCACTCTGGCCGCGCCGATGGAAGAGCCCATGTGCACGGGCTTGAGGCACAGGGGAAAAGTCAGGGGGCGCAGCATATCCTCCAGGGTGCCCGCAGCAATCTGATAGGTACCATCCGCCGGGCGGGGGAGGACAGCCTCAGGCAGTACGGGGATGCCCAGGCTGCGAAACAGGGCCTTTGCGGCCACCTTGTCCATTGCAACCGCACAGCCCATCGTGCTCATGCCCGTGTAGGGGATGCGCAGCATGTCAAACAGGCCCGTTGCGCCCCCTGCCTCCCCCGCCCCACCGTGGAAGGCCAGCAGGGCGATGTCAAAGGGGATGGGCGCGGCGCGGCCAAGCCAAGGCCCCGGCACAGGGCGCAGGCACGGGCCGCAGTCCGGCACCACCCGCCGCGTGCGCTCCAGGGCGGGGGCGTCCAGCATATACGCCTCCCGGTTGCGCAGAATGTCGCCGATTCGCCACGCGCCCGCCGGGTCCACATAAACCGGGAAGGCGTCGTAGCAGTCCGGGTCCAGCGCGGACAGCGCCTGCAGGCCCGTGAGGACGCTCACATCATGCTCGGGCGATGCCCCCCCGAACAACACCGCCACGCGGGTCCGCTTTTGTGCGCACATTACGGCTTGCTCTCCGTGTCTCGGTCTTTCTGGGCCTTATGATCGTCTTCTTCTTCAGCTTCCTGGACTGTTGCTTTGTGTCTGAGGGGGTCTATGTTTAGACCTCCCAGTTTCATAGAATCAAAGTGACCGAACATCATTCGGCTTCTGATCTCGTCAACGATAATATGTCTTAACCATCCCCAGAACGTCATTTTGGACTCCTTTCTCTTCTAAAAAGTGCCGCAATTCCCTAACCACGTCGGTCTTGACGCGTGGGCGTCAAGGCCTGCTCTGTGTGGCAACCAAGCCAGAAATTGCGGCACGCAGATTGGCCGAGACGTCATGACCCCAGCATGCGCCGGTCCCACCCCCGGCGCAAGGGCATAGGCGCTCTTGGGCGCTTGTATAGACAGGCCTCCCTTGGTGTGGCACAGAGCGCAACGCCATGAGAGCCCTCTTGCTCGTCCTCTTTGTCCTCGCCCTGCCCGCCCGCGCGGAGGAGGCCAAGCCCTACGTGGGGAACATGGACGTGCACATCGCGCAAAAGGGGGACAGCTTTGCTGCCCTTGCGCGGAAACACGGCCTGGGTTTTGTGGAGATGCGCGCCGCGAACCCCGGCGTGGACCCCTGGGGCCCGCCACCGGGGGCGACCGTCACCCTGCCCACGCGCCACCTTTTGCCCGACGCGCCCCGCCAGGGCATTGTCATTAACCTTCCTGAGGCGCGCCTGTACAGTTTTGGGGGGCAAGAGCCCGCAAGCTATCCCATAGGCATAGGACGCGAGGGGCTGGAAACACCCGTGGGCAAGACCACTGTCCGGGCGAAGGTCGAGGCCCCCACCTGGCGTCCCACCCCCCGTATGCGCGCCGAGGACCCCTCTCTGCCCGAGGTCGTGCCGCCAGGGCCGGACAACCCCATGGGCTCCCACGCCCTGTACCTCGGCTGGCCCCAGTACGCCATACACGGGACCAATAAGCCCTTGGGCGTGGGCCGGCGTGTGTCCAGCGGGTGTATCCGCCTGGATCCGCACGACATCCCCAGGCTCTTTGCCGTGACCCCTGTGGGAGCCCCCGTCCGCGTGGTGAATCAGCCTGTTAAGGCCGCGTGGGTGGACGGAACGCTGTACGTGGAGGTGAGCCCCACCATGGCGCAAAGCTTTGAGATGGAAGACGAGGGCCGCATCGCCGCACCTGCCCTCTCGCTCCAGGACTGGTCCCACTTGAACGCGGTGATAGGCGATAAAGCCGCAGAGGTGGACTGGGGGCGTTTGCGCACAGCTCTGCGCGAGGCGCGGGGCTACCCCACGCCCGTCAGCGTCACCGCAACACTTGAAGAAGGTGCTCCCGATTAAAGAGTGCGCAGGGGAACAGGGTCCCACAACAACCGGGCGTGGCCTTTGTGTCGCACAGCGCCTCCAAAATGGTGGCTGGGCGGCAGCTGGGCGGTATCCCAGCGGTGGCCCAGCGGTATCTGGGCGGTGGCGCGGCGGTATCTGGGCGGCAGCTGGGCGGTGGCGCGATTCCAGTGGAATTTGGATGCGCATGCCCGCCTAGCTTACTGAGTATACACCATTTTTTCCTCTGTGGGGCAAGAAAAAAAGCTGCGCCGCAGCATGGCCAGGGCCCGCACAAGGCAGCGGCGCGCAAGCACCGCCCTGCAGTAGGCCCCACTAGGGGATGTCTTCAGGCCCCACGTGCGTGTCTGTGTGCGACGCGCGGAGCAGCTCCATCTCCCCCATCCAATAGCACAACAAGGTCGCCGGAACGCGCAGGAGGGGCGCAGAGCCCGAATCCTCACGGGGCAGAAGCCCAAAATCGTCCAAAGATTTCGTCACGACATAGCCGCGTGGGACCTTTCTCTCTGCGCAAAATGCGGCAAGCCCCCCCAGGTTGCGGCGGGCGGCCGGGCGCGCGCGGTATTTGACTTCGAAGGGCACCACATGCCCCGGGAGCGCGGCCACCAAATCCACCTCCCTGTCCCCCTTCCCGCGCCAGTAGCTAAACCGCACGTTTTGCGTATAGTAATTCGCAAAAAGGTGTTTCAAGACAGCGGCCTCTGTGGCGACACCCAGGGCTGCCGGGTCTTCTATGACAGATCGTCCCTTGAGCATAACCGCAGGCGCTATGGCCGCGTCGGCCAGGTAAATCTTTTGCCGCCCGCGCAGCACCTCTTTCCCATAGCCAAAGGGCAAAAGCCGGTAGATAAAGTGGGAGGCCTCAAAAAGGTCCAGGAAGCGCTCCACGGTCTGATTACTGACCCTTAGGTCCTTGGACAACGCCGATACGTTGATGAGGCCGCCGTCGTGGCGGCACAGGTATAAAAAGGCCCGCTCCAGCTCCGCAATGCGCCGCACACCAAAAAGGGCGGTCATGTCGCGCTTAAGAACTTTGTCCACAATATCCTCGCGCAGCAGCTTCTGGGCCTGCGTCACGCTGTCCATCTGGGCCGTTTGGGGGAACCCCCCGTGGACCAGATATGTATGGAAGTGGCCCATGTAGGGCTGCGCCACTTCTGCTGTGCGCCGCAGGTCCTGTGGGGACCAGTCAAAGAGATCCCTCAGGCTGTGGATGCGCGGCAGATCCGGAAGCGCAACGCCCCGCAGTTTCAGGTACTCGCAAAACGACAAGGTGGTCAGGCGAATGGTGCGCCAGCGCCCTACGCCGGACTCCGGCCCAGACTCCAAAAGGGGCACGGCGGAGCCGGTGAAGACAATGCGGCGCTGCTTTTCAAAATCCACCTGGTGCTTCACCCAGGTGCCGTGCTCGGGGATGAATTGTGCCTCGTCCAGGAAGACGTACTCAGGCCCGTCGCGCCTTGGCTCCCGCTCCCGCCAGGCCTCCAGGACGGCGTCTACGCCGGCCAGCTTAAGGACAGGGTGGTCAAAGGTGGCATAGAGAATGTTGGCCGCCGGAACCCCGGAGTTCAAAAGGTCCTGGATGACTTGGAGAACCAGGGTGGTCTTGCCCACCTGCCGCGCGCCGGACAGAAACACAGCTCGGTGGACGGGGGGACTTACAACCCAGTCGTGCAGCTCCCCGAACGCGGCGCGGTGCCAGGAGGGCAGGTCCGGAATGGCCTCTCCCCGCCACCAGGGGTTAAACCGGCCCAGGACGGCCACCAACTCCCCTCTGTATACCTGCATGGGGCATTTTTGCCATGGGAACGTCGTTTAGTGCAAGTACACTTTGCAAAAAACCGGTTTTTAGGGTCTATGCGCCCAAAAGAGCGGCGAAGGCGGCCTCGTCCAGGACGGCCACGCCCAGGGCCTGGGCGGTGCGGAGCTTTGAGCCCGCCTCGGCCCCGGCCACCACATAGTCCGTCTTGGCCGAAACGCTCCCCGCGACCTTGGCCCCGGCGGCCTGAGCCCTGGCCTTGGCCTCCGCGCGCGAGAGTGTGGGCAGAGTCCCGGTGAACACCACAGTCTTGCCCGTAAGCGCCCCGGACGCAGACCGCGCCACGTGGTCCTCTGTGGTCACCTCTTTTTCCAGGTCCGCCAAGGCCGCGCGGTTGCCCTGCTCGGCAAAAAAGGCCAGGACCTCCGCCGCCACGGCGGGGCCAACGCCCTCCACGGCCAAGAGGGCCCCCTCGTCTGCGTTTTTAACGGCTTCCCAGGTGCCGAACTGCCCGGCCAGCAGGCGGGCGGTCTCCACCCCCACCTGCGGGATGCCCAGGGCGTAGACAAACCGCGCTAGGGGCACATGGCGGCGGGCGGCGATGGCGGCCATCAGGTTCTCAGCGGACAACTCCCCCCATCCAGGCAGAGGCGCCACCTGCGCGGGCGTAAGGCGGAAGATGTCCGCCGGGGTGCGCGCCAGGCCCTGACTCCAGAACAGGCCCAGGCTCTTGGCACCCAGACCCTCGATGTCCAGGGCGTGGCGGGAGGCAAAGTGGATGAGGCGGTGGAGCGCCTGCGCGGGGCAGGCCAGGCCGCCGGTACAGCGAACCGCGACGGCCCCCGGCTCCCGCAGTGCGGGCGCGCCGCACGCGGGGCAGCGGTCTGGGAAGGTAAAGGACGCGGTGCCCGCTGGCCGCTTGTCCTGCAAAACGCGCAAGACCTGCGGGATCACATCCCCCGCGCGGCGGACCTCCACCATGTCCCCTGCCCGGGCGTCCAGGCGCGCGACCTCATCCGCGTTGTGCAGGCTCGCCCGGCCCACGACCACGCCGCCTACGGTCACGGGCTCCAAAATCGCCACGGGGGTCAGGACCCCGGTCCGCCCCGTCTGCACCCGTATCTCCAAAAGGCGCGTGACGGCTCGCTCTCCCGGCAGCTTGTGCGCCACGGCCCACCGCGGGGCCCGCGCCACCGCGCCCAGACGCGCCTGCAGGGCCAGGTCCTCCACCTTGTACACCGCGCCGTCCACGTCAAAGTCCAGGTCCGCCCGCCCCTCGGCCAAGGCGTCGTAATACCCCCCAAGGGCCACCGCGTCCGCGTACACCCCGTGCGGCCGGGGGGCCGTGAAGCCCCAGGACTCCAGAGTGCGCACGATGGCGGACTGCGTGGCCGCCCCCGCCAGCGCGGGGTGCGTGGCGTAGGCAAAAAAGCGCAAGGGCCGCCCCGCCGTCACCGCCGGGTCTAGCTGCCGCACACTGCCCGCCGCGGCGTTGCGGGGGTTGGCGAACACCCGCCCGCCCGCCTCCGCTTGCGCTGCGTTCAGGGCCGCGAAGTCGCTCCGGCGGATGTAGATCTCCCCCCGCACCTCCCCGTCCCAGGCCTGGGGCAGGGTCTGCGGAAGGCCCGCAATCGTCCGCACGTTCGCGGTGATGTCCTCCCCCTCCGCCCCGTTGCCACGGGTCGCCGCGCGGGTCAGTACACCCCGTTCATAGGTCAAGGCGCACGAGAGGCCGTCGACCTTCGGCTCCGCCCACAGGGCCAGCGCCGCGCTCTCCGGCAGGTTGAGGAACCGCCGCACCCGGGCCGCGAACTCCGCCACGTCCCCTTCCGTGAATGCGTTGGCCAGGGAGAGCATCGGGGCCGCGTGCCGCACGGGCGCAAACCCCTGCCCCGGGTCCGCGCCCACGGTCTCAGACGCACGCGCGAGGCCCGGATTCGCGGCCTCCAGCGCCTCCAGATCGGCCCGCAGGGCGTCGTACTCCGCGTCCGACACCTCCGGCGCATCGGCCTGATAGTACAGCGCGTCGTGCCGGGCCACCTCCGCCGCCAGCCGCGCGTGCCGCTCCTCAACAGATTCGGTCATGATAGCAACGTAAAGTCCGCTTGCGCGCGACGCCAGAGGTCTGTAGCCTTCCTGGCTATGCGTCTCCTCGCTTTGTGTGTTCTGTGCCTCATGTGCGTGGCCGGCCCCGCCCCGTCGGCGGACTGTCTTCCACCCAACGAGCGGCCCATGTACGGGGGAAACTACACCCCCACCATCCCGCGCAACCCGTTTGAGAGCCAGGAGGTTGCGCGCGTGGCCTGGGCCGCGTGGGAAGCGGGGGACAGCGCCACAGCCATGCGCCGCTTCAACCAAGCCTGGGTCCTGGACCCAGACAACGCGCAGGCCTACTGGGGTTTTGGCCTTCTGACAGGGCAGAAGCTCCAAGACGTCGGGGCAGATTCCGAGGCCGGGGTGTTGGCACTTTTGCAGGAATCCGCTGGCTATTTTGACAAGGCTCTTGCCCTGGAGCCGGGCAACGGGCGCCTCATGGTGGACGCCGGGGTGGCGCAGACAGGCCTGTACCACTTTGGGCAGGTGAGTACGATACAGGCGGCACAACGTGCTGCGCGGACCCACAGGGCGGCCGCGCAGACTCTTTTCGATCGTGCAGAGAAGGTTGTTCCGGACTATCCGGTCTTGTACTTCAACTGGTCTTGCCTGGCCTTCTACGAGGGGGACTATCGCCGCGCACGGGCCCTCTTAGACAAGGCCAAGGCCCTGGGGCACCCGGGCGATGCGGCCTATGAGGCCGACCTGGCCGCGGTTGAGTAAAGCAGAGACTATGGGCATCGCACGTGCCGCTCCTCAACAGATTCGGTCATGGAGCCGTTTTAGGACACCGCCTCCTCCGGCGCCAGGCGGCGATAGCCCGCGAACAGCCGCCCGCCGTGGGGGGCCAGGAGGCCCTCGGCCAGGGCGACCGCGCCCGCGCACTCCCCGGCGAAGGCGCGGGCGAAGGCGTCCGCGTAGGCTTGCGCCAGGGCCGGGTTATTGCAGACATGCGCTATATCTGATACGAGCCATCCGGGCTCAGATTCTTGTTTGGCAATGGGGGGTTTAAGCGGTATGTCAGAGAGAACACAGAAATTTGAGAAAGAACTCGATAGGCTCATTGATGAGGGCTTTAATCTATGGCATGCCATTCGATATGAGTGTTACCCGGAAAATTTCAGGAATACACTTAAGGAGTCTGTTAAAGATACAGAAAAAATTAATAATTTTATAAAGAACTTACCAAAATTTAAAGAAGAATATCAATCATGGTATTCGGAGTCCCTCTCTGTTATAAAGCAGGTTCTGCCAGATAGGGTTACAGATTTCATTTCATATTTTGAGTTTCAAAAGCCAAGGAAGAATATAAATTTTCAAAATTATATGATTCGTGATTATTTGCAGTGCCTGGAAGTTTCTAGATTGGGTGATGTGATCGCAGATGGTTCTGCAGCTATACCAGAATTCCGTCAGCAGCTAAATATTTTACAAGCCGCACGCTCAACGTTAGGTTCTGTTCTCATGGACCTTAAGAGCGTTGTACAGGCCGATCTTTTTGATTCTGAGACAGATAGCGCTGCAGCCCTGGCAAAGGCGGGACACTTAAGGGCTGCCGGAGCCTTGTGTGGCGTTGTTATAGAAAAACACCTTGCCCATGTCTGTGAAATGCACGGTTTAAAGATTAAGAAGAAGTGCCCATCAATCAGTGATTATATAGAAATTTTAAAAAATAATAACTTGATAGATACACCAAATTGGAGACAGATTCAATATCTATCAGATATAAGAAATCTTTGCACGCATAAAAAAGAAAGAGATCCGAAAAAGGAAGAAATACAAGAATTGATAGATGGTACGCACAAGGTTTTAAAGACCGTTTTTTGAGAAATAGCGGACCACCGCCCCGCCGCGCGCAGGGTGAAGTCGGACAGTTTCAGGTACAGGCGCGACAGGGCCCCAAACCGCTCCAGCGACCCCCGCGCGGGGTCCAGGTCGTCCAGGAGCTCGGTCAGGGTATAGCGCCGGTCCTCCACCTCTTCGGGCGTAAGGGGCGGGGGCCCGGCCTCCCACACCTCGCGCGCCGCCGCGCGCCGGGCGGCGATGAGGGGGGTTTCCTGCGGCATTGCAACCCCAAAGGCGGTCATGTGCGCCAAGGTGCCTGTGCCGTCCGCGCGGTCCTGGGCCAGGAAATAGGCATGTGATTTCGGGGTATGGGCAAAGAACTCCACCGGCCAGCCCGCATGCACTATGGATGCCCGGTGCGGCGCGGCGCGCCCCTCCTCAAAAAACACCACAATGTCCAGGTCCGAGGCCGCCGTGCCCTCCCCGCGCATGACGGAGCCGGCCACCATGGCCCCGGCGCAGGCGGGGTAATGCGCCTCCACCGCTGCGCGGGCGGCCTCCAGGGCAGGGGGGAGGTACTCGGCCATGGGGCAGAAGGTAAGGCCCGCTTGCGCAGGGCGCTAGAGGTCCGTGTCCGGCGAACGCACCGCCCGCAGAGAGTGACGACGACATACCCCATCAGGGCCATTGACTGACAGGACTCTCGCCGAGATACCAAAGGTCCGCCCCTGCCCGGCGGGCTGGTTGCCACAGGCTTTCGCGCGCCCTACACTCGCGCCCCATGACAGACCTTATCGCCGAATCGCAAGAGGCCCTGCGCCAAGAGCGGCTGGAGGCGCTGGCGCGGCGCTGGGGGCCGTGGGCCCTTCTGGCCGCTGTGGCCGTGGTCCTGGGCGTTGTGGCGTGGCAGGGCTGGGCTGCGGCGGACCGCGCGGCGCGGGAGGCGCGGACGGGCGCCTATATCGCGGCGGCGGAGGAGGGTCCTGGGGCGCTGGCGGCTGCGGCAGATAGCCTGGGCCCCCTGGCACCCCTGGCGCGCCTAACGGCGGGGGAGCCCCTGGACGAAGACGCCCCGCAGATGTGGGCCGACCTTGCCCGCCTGGGCGCGGCGGACCTGACGCTGGAGCAGGCCAAGGCCATCGCGGGGCGCACGGACAGCCCGTGGCGGGCGCGGGCATGGGAGCGGGCGGCGGTCCTGGCCGCGCAGGGGGGGGATTTCGCGGCGGCGCGGGAGTTCTTGGATGAGATTGTCCGGGACCCCGCCGCGCCGGGAAGCCTGAAGGCGCGGGCGCAGGATCTGGCCACGCTTTACGCCGCGCAGGCGGGGGGAGGCCCGGAATGAGGGTGCGCCTTCTTCTTGCGTTGGCAGCGTGCGTGGGCCTGGCCCTCGTCGCCTGCGGAGGGAAAGATAAAGGCGCCCACCTGCCCGGAGACCGCACGCCCGTCATCACCCTCGCGCCGCGCCTGTCCGCCGGCGCGGACGGGACGGCCCCTGTGCCCGCTGTGCGGGCCCCTGTGGATTGGCCCATGCCTGGCGGCTCCCCCGCCCACGCGCCCGGTCACCCGCCGCTTGCGGCCAAGGGCCTGGCCCGCCCCGCCTGGTCCGCCGCCATAGGTCAGGGTGCCAGCAGGCGCGCACCCCTCACGGCGCAGCCGGTGGTCGCGGGTGGCCAGGTGTTCACCATGGACGCGGGGGGCGTCGTGCGGGCCTTTGACGCCGCCACGGGCCGCGCGGCCTGGTCCGCACCCACACGTGAAAAGGGTCAGGACCCCCATCCCGTAGGCGGCATAGCCCTTGGCGGGGGCAAGGTGTACGCCACCACCGGAGGGGCGGCAGTGGTCGCCCTGGACGCCGGAACGGGCCAGGAGACGTGGCGCGCCGCGCTGCCTGCCCCCGCGCGGGCGGCGCCCACACCCTTTGAGGACATTGTGTTTGTGGTCACGCTGGACGCCCGCCTTATCGCTCTGTCCGCCGCAGACGGGGCCCAGATGTGGGGCCAACGGGGCCTAACGCCCGATGTGACGCACCTGACGGCCTCCCCCCCCACTGTGACGGACGGTGCGGTCTACGCGGCTCTGCCCGGCGGGGGGATTGTTGCTGCTGAGGCACGGGACGGGAATCCTCTGTGGTCCGCCGCGCACGCCCCCGTCACCGCCGCCCTGGGCGGCCCGGCAGGTGCGGTGGCGGACGTGGCCGCGCCTCTGGTCCTCACGCCGGGCGGCCTCGTTCTGGCCCTGGGCACGGGGGGCAAGCTGGCCGCCCTAGACGCCGCCACGGGGGCCCCGGCCTGGACGCAGCCCATCGGCGGGATGCAGATGCCCTGGCTTGCGGGCTCCACGGTGTTCGTTCTAGGCGACGGGGGGGTCCTGGCCGCGCTTGCGGCCTCAGACGGGCAGGTTCTATGGAGCCGGGCCCTACCCGTTGTAGAGACGGAGAAAAAGGACCCGGAGGATGAGGACCCTCTTTTGTGGTACGGGCCCGTCCTGGCCGGGGGGCGGCTCATCCTGGCCGGAAGCGACGGGCGCGTGGCCACCTTCGCCCCCGATACGGGCCAGCCTCTGGACGAGGTGCGCCTGGGTGCCCGCATCGCCCAGCCTCCCGTCACCGCCGGGGGACGGCTCTACCTCCTCACAGAAGCCGGGCGGGTCCTGGCGTTCTAAGCGGGGCTGGGTGCGCAGCTACAGCCGCCCCCCCTGCAAAGACGCCATAAACCGGCCCCGAACCTCCGCATCCGTCTTGAACGCACCGGTGAAGGCACTTGTCACCGTCACCGCCTCCGCCTTCGCCACACCCCGCGTTGTCATGCACTGGTGGGCTGCCTCCACAAAAACCGCGCTCCCCCTGGGCCTGAGCGCCGTGTCCAGCGCGCCCGCGATCTGCCACGTCATGGTCTCCTGCGAAATCAGCCGCCGCGCGAAGATGTCCACCACGCGCGCCAGCTTTGAGATGCCCACCACGTGCGCCGCCGGCCAGTACGCCACGTGCGCCCGGCCAATAATCGGCACCATGTGGTGCTCGCAGTGCGCCGTGAAGGCAATGTCCCGCACCAGCACCATGTCGTCGTAGCCCCGGATGTCCTCAAACGTCCGCGCCAGCTCCGCGTGCGCATCCCCCGCGTACCCCGCAAAAAACTCCTCGTACGCCCGCACCACGCGCCCCGGCGTGCCGCGCAGGCCCTCCCGCTGCGGGTCGTCCCCCGCCCAGCGGATGAGGGTCTCGACCGCAGCCTCGGCCTCCGCGCGCGTGGGACGTGTGGGTGGGGCACTCGCCATGCCCGGCTTGTACCCCGCCCAGGCGGGTTTGGCCAGAGGAAATGCGCGTCGCCCCTACCGACGCCCGTCGGGCAGGCCCAGCCACGCCAGCGGGATGCCCCCAAAATGGTAGTGGCAGTTCATGGACAGGATGTAGTCCAGCGTGTCCCTGTACGCCGGCTTCTTGAACCACTCCCCCAGAACATAGACATACTCCACGCGGAGGCCCAGGGGGCTCGCAATCCGCTCATAACGCTTCTTTGTGTACGCGCAGGCGTCCAGGGCATCCTCTGCCCCCTGCGTGGTGCAGGAGAATCGCATGTCTATCACCCACAGCACCCCGCCGAGAAATTGCGGGTCTATGTAGAGAAGCACGCCGTCCATGGAAATATGGATGCAGGAAAAACGATCTTAATCAAGGGCTTAAAAACCCTTTACGCGATAGCGTCCAGGCCCCAGGAACTCCACGAATCCGCCGTCTCGGAGAAATTGGAGCTGCTGGCGCAGCTTGGGGCGAATGTTTTTGTTTCTGGGATGCTTTTTGCGCAGGATATCCTCAAAGGCATAAAGGTCCTCAAGCACAAACTCCTCCTTCCCCAGGAGTTGTATGCAATGCATGGTGTCGGCCAACCAGCCCTTAGCCTCGCCCCAGGACCTCAAAACCTCCTCCTTTCCGGTCGGCTGTCCATCGCGCAGATAATACACTCTGGCATCCTCGGGCACACCCCCAATACGGATGTTCCCGCCAACCCACCCTGCGCGACGGGCGGTAGGAGCCAGGGGGCGACGCGCAACGGCCATGGCCTTGGTGAGATAAAAGCTAGGGATGACCAGGAAGTTGCGGACGGAAAGGCCGGATACCTCATAGTGGAGGAGGCAGAGGTGCGGACTGCTCGGTTCCCCCAACCTCTCAAGAAGCGCTGCATAGGCCCCGTTCGTCACAACGTTTCGGAAGGCCCTCTGGCTACTCTTGAGTTTAAAGTCCTGTACGCATGCTGGGCAAGTGAAGTCCTGAACTTTTGCCCCCACTGGGGCGGGAGCCAGGCCCCCCCCCGCATTGTGGACAAAAAGCGTTGTTCAGGGCCCACCCCTCGAACAGAACCCTGGCCCTTTGGCTCGGGCTCTTGTAGCGCTCCGCTTCGCGGAGTGCGGCTTCCGTATGATGCACGTCCATACGCCCATTCCTACGCAAGCCGCCACAC
The DNA here is from genome assembly GCA_016757515.1 of Alphaproteobacteria bacterium. GTDB lineage: Bacteria > Pseudomonadota > Alphaproteobacteria > Micavibrionales > Micavibrionaceae > UBA10425. Next base: position 677 of record JAERIN010000021.1, on the reverse strand, counting down.
ACTTTACAAGGTGGATAGGCAGTGTAGGATCAGGTGCACAAAAAAGATCAACAAGGGATCGGCCTATGGCACCGATCTTGTCCCCATGGCCCGTGCGCGTGGTAGTTGTCCACTGTGCGCTGCTGGGGGTGCGCCGCGCGAGGGGGCCTGCCCGGATGTTTGCCCTTGCGGGAGGCAAAGGGTGCTGGTAGAAAGCCGGCTCTGGCCCCCGGCCAGCGGTCGTGGCGGAACGGTAGACGCGCAGCGTTGAGGTCGCTGTGGGAGAGATCCCGTGGAGGTTCAAGTCCTCTCGACCGCACCAGCTTTCCCGGCTTTTATAGCAATTTACATCAAGAGCTATCCTTAAACAGGGCGTCCAGGTCGCCGGGATCCGCCAGACTCTGGCGTCGCTTTTTGAGGGTGCCGAAGGTTTTCTAGATAGGATTACGGTCCGGTGAATAGACCCGTTGCGAAAGTCCGTTCCTGGTGTCGTTGCATCGTGAGGCGCAGGGGGTCTGGGCGCGGGGCGGCTTAGAAGCCGGCCATGAGGTTGGCGATGCCGGCGATGATCGAGAAAGCTGTGCTGTGCGGGGATAGCGCCACCGATCGGACAAAATCCTGAACCGTTCATGCGCCCGATGGCGTGCTCGGCCCGCACGCGCAAGGCGCGACAGCGCGTGGTTGCAGGCTTTCTCCTC
>JAERIN010000003.1 GCA_016757515.1 Alphaproteobacteria bacterium | reverse complement strand
CTCTGTGGCCATCGCGGGGGCCAGGTCCAGGCCCGCGAGGAGGGAGCCCCGGTGCGTGGCCCAGGCGAACAGGCGCGCCCCCCGGACCCCGGGCAGGAAGGCCCCCGGCGGGCCCTTGCCCCGGCCGTGCGCCTCTGTCCACCGGGCCACCAGGGCCCGCGCCGCCCTGCGCGCGTGCGGGCCGCCCAGGGCCTTTAGGTCCCGCAGCCAGGAAAACCCGTGCAGGTGGGGGAGCCACGCCGCGGCCTCCCGCCCCGGCGCGGCGGCGTCCTCCAGGGGGATGTGCGCCCCGCCCAGAGACAGAACCCCGTGCACCAGGGCCCGCCCCGCGCCCGCGTCCCCCGGCCAGGGGTCCGCCATGTGCGCCCCCGGGGCGAAGGCCGCCGGGTGGGCCGGGGCCACCAGGGCCCGCGCCGCGCGGTGGAGGTCTAACAGGCCCATATCGTGGATTTCCCGCGCATTCAGGCCACGCCCCGCAGGGCCCTGATGTTCGCCGCATAGCTTCCTGGCCCCCCGGCGAAGGCCGCCGTCCCCGCCACCAGCCAGTCCGCTCCAGCCTCTATGACCCGCGGCGCGGTGTCTGCGGTGATCCCCCCGTCCACTGCCAGCGTCGCGTCCCCAATCCGCGCCCGCACGGCCTGTATCTTGTCCGTAAGGGGGAGGAACGCCTGCCCCCCGAAGCCCGGATTCACCGTCATCACCAAGACCATGTCCACCAGGCCCAGCACGTGGTCCAGCGCGGACACCGGCGTCGCCGGGTTCAGGGCCACCCCTGCCTTGACCCCCCGCGCCCGGATGGACTGCAGCGTCCGGTGCAGGTGCGGCCCGGCCTCTGGGTGCACGGTCAGGATGTCCGCCCCAGCCGCCGCGAACACCTCTATGAACGGGTCCGCCGGGGCGATCATCAGGTGCACGTCCAGGGGCAGCGCAGACGCGCGCCGCAGGGCCGCCACCACGCCTGGCCCGATGGTGATGTTGGGCACAAAGTGCCCGTCCATTACGTCCACATGCAGCGCGTCCGCCCCCGCCGCCTCCATGGCCCGCGCAGCCTCGCCCAGGGCGGCGAAGTCCGCAGACAAGAGGGACGGCGCGATGCGCACGGGGCGTGCAGCGGGCATGATGCAACCATTGCGTTAGGAGCGGACCGCAAGGCCCTGAAGGCTGGCCATACTCTACTCCCCCAGCGGGGCCCAGGGCAAGGGGGCAAAGTTTTACGTTGCATCCTGCGGCTGAATGGTCTATAAAGCCATCAAATGGCACAAAAGAAACGCCCACAAAAGCCCGCTGCGGATGCCAGTCTTGAGGACTTGGTGGTCTGGGCCCTGGAACAACTGGGTGGCCCAGCAACCGCTCGACAGATCGTTGTGCACATCAGACAGCACGCCAACCCAAGCTCACCATACACCCGGAAAAACCGGGTGGACGACAAAGCGCTGACCAGAAAGGTCACAGCCGTCTTGTCGAAAGGCCCGTACAGGCAAGCGGGGTTGAGCCAATCTGTTAACAACAAAGGAGACGGGTCCGCGCGGGCAATCATCTGGAGCCAGAATCCCTCTCTGCCCTGCCCACCCCTTTCCCAAGGGCTTGATCTGGGGTAGGAGGGGGGAGTCGCCCACAGCCGCCGAGGCCCCCATGCTTGACCTAGACCCCGTCCTCCTGGCCCGCGTGCAGTTCGCCTTCACGGTCTCGTTCCACATCCTGTTCCCCGCGTTCACCATCGGCCTGGCCTCGTGGCTCGCGGTGGTGGAGGGCCTGTGGCTCCGCACGGGCAACCCCGTGTACAAGGACATATACAAGCAGTGGGTGAAGATCTTCGCCGTTGCCTTCGGCATGGGCGTGGTCTCTGGCGTGGTCCTGTCGTACCAATTTGGCACCAACTGGTCCGTGTTCTCGGACAAAATAGGCTCCGTCATCGGGCCCCTCTTGGGGTACGAGGTCTTGACCGCGTTCTTCCTGGAGGCCTCGTTCCTGGGCATCATGCTCTTTGGCTGGGGCCGCGTCTCGCCCCGGATGCACTTCGCGTCCACCTGCGCCGTCGCCGTCGGCACCCTGTTCAGCGCGTTTTGGATCTTGTCCGCAAACTCCTGGATGCAAACGCCCCAGGGCTTCGCTGTCGCGGACAACGGGACTCTCGTCCCGACGGACTGGTGGGAGGTCATCTTCTCCCCCTCCTTCCCCTGGCGCATGGCGCACATGACCGTCGCGGCGTACCTCACCACGGCGCTGTGCGTGGGGGGCGTGGCCGCGTGGTACATGCTAAAGGGCGTGCACCGCCAGCACGCGCGGGTGATGCTCACCATGGCCGTGCTTATGGTCGCCGTGCTGGCCCCGGTGCAGGCTGTTATCGGCCACGGGCACGGGGAGAACACCCTGCACTATCAGCCCATAAAGCTGGCCGCGATGGAGGGGCACTGGGAGAGCGGGACGCACAAGCCGCTCATCCTGCTGGGGTGGCCAGACCGCGCGGCGGAGGTGACGCACAGCTGGCTGTCCATCCCCTGGGGCGCGGGGAGCCTTATCGTCGGCGGCTCCACGGACGCCCACCTGCCGGGCCTTTTGGATGTGCCGCCGGAGGACCGGCCCCCGGTGGGGGTGGTGTTCTGGTCCTTCCGCGTGATGGTGGGGCTGGGCGCCCTGATGCTCGTCCTGGGCACGTGGGGCGCGGTGCTGTGGGCCCGGCGGCGGCTGGACGCGGACCGCTGTTTCCTCAGGCTCTGCGTGGCCATGGCCCCGGCGGGGTGGGTGGCCATCCTGGCCGGGTGGTTCGTGACCGAGGTCGGGCGGCAGCCGTGGAGCATCTATGGCGTCCTGCGCACGGGCGAGTCGGTCTCCCCCGTGCTGGGCGAGTACATCGCCCTGTCCCTCCTGGCCTTCATCGTGGTCTACACCATCGTGTTCGGCGCGGGGGTGTACTATATCCTGAAGCTCATCCGCCAGGGGCCCGAGTCCCCGCCGGACGAGACCTACGGCGACCACTCGCTTGAGGCCACGGCCGTATTAGGAGGAGAGCGCGAGGCATGAAACTCAACCTGACCATAGACTGCACGCCGGAGGAGGCGCGGAAGTTCCTGGGCCTGCCGGACGTGGTGCCGGTGCAAGAGGCCCTGATGGCGGAGCTGGAGGCCAAGATGCGCGAGGCCCTGCGCTCCATGGCGCCGGAGGAGATGGTCAAGCTGTGGATGCCCGCGGCCATGGAGGGCTGGGGCAACATGCAAAAGGCCTTCTTCACGCACGTAAAAGAGCAGCAGTAGGCCTACCCCCCCAGCTCCTCGGCGATGAGGAACGCGAGCTCCAGGGCCTGCGCGGCGTTCAGGCGCGGGTCGCAGTGCGTGTGGTAGCGGCTCCCCAGGTCCGCGTCCGCGATGGCCTCCGCCCCGCCGACGCACTCGGTCACGTTGTCCCCCGTCATCTCCAGGTGGACCCCCCCGGGGTGCGTGCCCTCCGCCCGGTGCGCGGCGAAGAAGCCCCGGACCTCGGCCATCACGGCGTCAAAGGGCCGGGTCTTATACCCGCTGGCGGACGTCTGTGTGTTGCCGTGCATGGGGTCGCACGACCACACCACGGCCCGCCCCTCGGCCTTCACCGCGCGCAGCAGCGGCGGCAGCAGCGCCTCCACCTTCCCCGCGCCCATGCGCGTGATGAGGGTCAGCCGCCCAGGGGTGTTGCGCGGGTTCAGGGCGTCCATCAGGCGCAGCAGGTCGTCCGCGCGCGTGTCTGGCGAGACCTTCAGGCCCAGAGGGTTGGCGATGCCCCGCGCGAAGGTGACCTGCGCCCCGTCGGCCTGGCCCGTGCGCGCGCCGATCCACAGCATGTGCGCGGAGGTGTCGTACCAGTCGCCCGTGGTGGAGTCCACGCGGGTGAGCGCCTCCTCGTACGGCAGGAGCAGGGCCTCATGCGAGGTGTAGAGCGTCGTGGCGTGGAGCGCGGGGTGGCCCGCCGCGCCGCAGGCCGCCACGAAGCGCAGGGCGTCTTCTATGCGCCCGGCCAGGTCCGCGTACCGCGCGCCCAGGGGGGAGTTCGCCACAAAATCAAGGGTCCACCCGTGCACGCGGGAGAGGTCCGCGTACCCCCCGGTGGACAGGGCGCGCAGGAGGTTCAGCGTCGCGGCGGACTGTTGGTACGCGCGGACCATGCGCTGCGGGTCCGGGGTGCGGGCCTCCGCTGTGAACTCCAGGCCGTTCACGCTGTCCCCCCGGTAGGAGGGCAGGGTGACGCCGCCCCGCGTCTCGGTGTCCGCAGAGCGGGGCTTGGCGAACTGCCCGGCGATGCGGCCGACCTTCACCACGGGCACGCCCCCGGCGTAGAGCAGGACCACGTTCATCTGGAGGAGGGTGCGGAACATGTCGCGGATCTTGTCCGCGCCGAACTCCGCGAAGCTCTCGGCGCAGTCCCCGCCCTGGAGGAGGAAGCCACGGCCCGCTGCGACGGCGGACAGGGCGCTGGTCAGGGCCCGCGCCTCGCCCGCGAAGACGAGGGGGGGCATCCGGCGCAGCTCCGCCTCGGCGGCGGCCAGGGCCGCTGCGTCCGGGTACGTGGGCATCTGACGCGCCTCTTTGCCGCGCCACGCGCCCGGGGTCCAGGTGTCGTTTGTCATACGGCCTATATACCCCCGCCGCGCGCGCAAGGCCAGGGGCTATCCTTGGGTGGTGCCGCCCGCGGGGCCGTCCTGGTCCTCAAGTTCCGCGATTTGGTCCTTTATTTCCCGAGCTTCATACACCTCTTTACGAAGGTTTTTCCCATACAAACTACTAGGGTTTCCAGAGTCTTCGGAAATTTGGTATAATTTGAGGGCTGCTGCCGCTCTTTCTTGCGTTGCCTCCAATTGCTCCCTCAGTGTATTCAGCTTATCTGCTTTACTAACCATCGGCGTATCTCCTTTTCTCGCGTTAAGGCCCCCACTCGGGCTATGGGGCGCACAAAAGCACACCATAAAAACACATGTCAACACTTTTGTGCGGCCCCGCGCCGCTACTTCCGCCCGTCGCCCCAGGGCATGCCGAAGCCAAACGCCCGGTCCATCTCCAGGTGTCCGGGGAAGTACTCCGTGTGGTTGGTGAGCTTTATGCCCCCCCGGACGTTCTCCAGGCCGCCCACGGCGCACACGGGCAGGCGGTCGTTGTGCACGGACAGGATGACGGCCAGGTCGTTCTCTCCGGGGATGTCCAGCATCACGCGGGGCTTGATGGCGCTCCAGCGCGGCGCGCCGTCGTAGATGTAGATATAGATCAGCACGCGCCGCACGTCGTCCCAGTGCGCGCCGGAGATGGTGATGTGCTCGTCGTCCCCCTCGGCCTCGCCGCTGCGGGCGTCTTCGGACAGGCGCATCCACGGGGGGGCGTCCAGGCGCCCGAACTTGTTCCCGAAGGCCTGGAGCACGCCGCGCTGGCCGTCGGCCAGCTCGTAAAAACAGCCCAGGTCCAGGTCCACGCCCTGGGGCGCGCCCTTGAACAGCTTGGCAAAGAACCCGACCTCGGCCGGGGGCTCATCCCACGCGGCGCCGATGGTGATGTCCTCAAAGCCGCGCTGGCCGGGGGTGATGGCGATGGAGGCCCCCGGCTCTGACAAAAGGTCACAGTTGTCCGCCGCGCCAGAGGCCACGCGCTTGCCCGCCGCGCCCAGGCCGCCGTGTCCAGAGAACTTCGCCCGCCCGCGCGTGGCGGCCATCAGGCCGCGTGTGGAGACATCCGCCATGGGGGCGAGGGTACCACGGTCGCGCGCGCGGGGTCCAGACTCTATTGCTGGAGGTCTAACCAGAACAACGTTTCCCGAGTGACTTTGCAGGTATGACCAGGGTTTCCGCCTGCCATTGAGGCTCGCCAAGTTAAGGAATTCTCATTTTGCTTGAGTGCGGCTTCAGTCATCATATTAAAGAGTCCCGCGCAATTTGGGTCATCGCCCGTGCACGTGAACCCTTGCGGACAAGAGTCTGACACAACGGTTTCTGGGGGCAGAGGTTCCAGCGCGGGGGGTTCGGGGTGCTCAGGCGACGTCAAAGCATACGCGATAACGAAAGCAACGACAACAGCAGGAAAAGAAAGGGGTAGCCACGGGTTTCTCATGTCGAACATATCATATCTTCTTGTTTTTTGTCCGGCCCGGACGGGCTCGGTGGCGGCGGCGTACCACGCCTCAGTCTGTGAATCCATACTTATTTTGCGCTGACGGCCCATTTTTTGCATCTATCCCCAGGGTACCGCACGGGCCTTGCGCGGCGGCGGCACGGGGCGCATGGTGGGGCGCTATGCACGGCGGCCCCCACGCGCACGGCCACCCGGCCCCACGGGCGGTTTTGGTGACTCTCGCCCTGGGGCTGGTCCTCGTCGCGGCCAAGGTCTGGGCCTACGCCGCCACGGGGTTCTCCGCTGCGGTCCTGGCGTCCCTCCTGGACAGCGTGGTGGACATCGCGGTCTCGGCCATGAACGGCGCGGCCATCCTCTATGCCCACCGGCCCCCGGACGCGGATCACCGCCACGGCCACGGCAAGGCGGAGGGGGTCGCGGCCCTGGCGCAGGCGGCCCTGATGGCTGGTGCGGGGGCTTTCCTGGCTGCGGAGGCCGTGGGCCGCCTTTTGGCCCCGCCCCCGGTGGCGGTGCCCCTGCTGGCTGCGGGGCTGGTCCTGGGCTCCACCCTGGTGACTGTGGCCATTTTGTGGGTGCAGCGGCGGGCTGTGGCCCAGGCCCCCAGCCTGGCCCTAGAGGCCGATTCGGCGCACTACACGGCGGACCTGGCCCTGAACGGCGGGGTCGTGGCGACCCTTGTGGCCGCGTGGGCGGGGGCCCCGGCCTGGGTGGACGGGGCGTTTGGCCTGGCGGTTGCGGCCTGGGTCGGCTGGACGGCGTGGGGCGTGGCGGGGCAGGCGCTGGACATGCTCTTGGACGCAGAGCTGGACGCGGCCACGCGGGGGCGGATAGAGGCCATAGCCCTGGCGCACCCGGCGGTCCGGGGGCTGCACGACCTGCGCACGCGGCGGGCCGGGGCGCGGGAGGCCGTGTCCCTGGACCTGGAGCTGGAGCCGCGCCTGACCCTGGCGGCGGCGCACGCCATAGGGATGGAGGTGGAGGCGGCTATCCTGGAGGCCCTGCCCCGCGCGGAGGTGATGATCCACCTGGACCCGCACGGCGTGCCGCACCACGACAGCCGGCATTAGCGCGGCCCCGGCACGCAAAACCCCCGCCCCCAGTGGGGAGGGGGGGCCGGTACAGAGGCCCTATCACTACACTCTAGGTGCGTTTATTATTTGATCAAAAACTAGCCCCGTGACAGCCTGCACGTCTGAAGGTGCCGCCGCCACGCGAAGGCCCGGACCGTGATGCCCCTCAACGTAGCACGCACCGTCCATTTCTCTGGCCGCATTTGTGGCCGCAAAGGTTTCCATTAAAACACCCATACTACACCCCTTTCTTTGTTAATTGTTGTTGTTTGCACCTAATACCGCTCTTGGGGGCCTGGGCGGTCTTGGTGCCGCTTTGTCCCTCCCTTTCAGTATACCACCTGGGCGGCGAACCCTCAAATTTCGCGGCGCGCTACCCCCCGCTCCTGTGCACAATCAGGGGCACATAGCGCCCGCGCACGCCCTGCCCCGTGGCCTCGTCCATCAAAACGAGGAACACCTGGTGCGTGTTCTGCATGTTCTTGGCCATGTGCGCGGGGATGGGCGTGCCGAAGTCTCGCATGGCGCCGTCCTCCCGCAGGAAGGTCAGGTGCCCCGTGCCCAGGTCGAACTCCAGGTACGCCAGGTCCTCCACAAAGGGCCGACTGTGGAACACCACGACGCGCCCGTCCTCCCGCGCCGCGACCTTCACACGTGAGATATCCTCTGGACCCTTGTAGACCATGAAGTCTTCCAGTGTACCCGTCTCCTCCCGCTCTGGCGCGGGCGCGGGGGCCTCCGCCGCAGGGGCGGGGGGCTGTGCGCGTGGCACATCGTCCCAAAACTCGTCCATCGCCAAAACCGCCCATGCTCCGCTTCACACCCCCCTATCTATCGCTCTTTTGGGCCCACAATTCAAGACTAACAGGGGCGGCCCCTATGGCGCAAATTTTTGCCCCCCGGTCAGGGGGCGGGGTGCCCCGGTGGTGGAGGGCAAGGTGAGGGGGAGCTTTAACAGGCTCCGCACGGCGAGGTACGCAAGGCCCTGGGCCTCCAGCGTGTCGCCGTCCCAGCCGAGCGCCTCCACGGGCTGCGCGCCCAGCAGGCCCAGGATATGCGCGTTCTTGCGCCCCCCGCCGGTGACGTAGAGCGGCCCGGGCAGGGGGATGTGCCGCGCCGCGCGGGCCGTGAAGGCCGCCAGTGTCGCCGCGCCGTCGGGCGTGGAGAGGCGCGCGGCGTCCGCGAGGCAGTGCGCAAAGGTGTTTCTGTCCAGGGACTTGGGCGGCGGGCGCGCGAAGTACGGGTGGGCGAGCCACGCGCGCAGCAGAGACTCATCCGGCGTCCCCCGCGCGGCCAGGGCACCGCCCGCGTCGTAGGGCTGCCCGGTGCGCTGGGCCACGAAGTCGTCCAGCAGGGCCCCGCCGGGGCCGGTGTCCCACGCGTCCAACGCGTCGGCCTGAAGGCTGGTTGCGTTCCCCACCCCGCCGAGGTTGAGGATGGCCAGCGGCTTGGGGAGCGCGGCGGCCAGGGCCTGGTGGTACAGGGGGATGAGGGGCGCGCCCTGCCCCCCGGCCTCCACGTCCGCGCGGCGGAAGTCCGCGATGACGGCGCACCCTGTCTGGCGGGCGAGCCAGGCGGCGTCGCCGATCTGGACGGTGGTGCGGGACTCTGGGTCGTGGTGCGTGGTCTGGCCGGGGAAGCCGATGACGTCTGCCCTGTGGCCGAGGCGCCGGAACAGGTTCAGGTGCGCGGCCGTCAGGGCCTGCACGACTGCGGGGGGCGCGGCCCGCTGGCCCAGGCAGGCACCGAGGGCCCGCCGCAGACTGGGCGCGTAGGGCGCGTGGGCGGATGCCAGGGGGCGGACATGCCCGCGCCCGTCCGTCTCCACCACTGCGGCGTCCACCCCGTCCAGGGAGGTGCCGGACATGAAGCCCAGGGCCGTGTACATGCGCGCTGTTTTAGTCCTCTGAGCGGACCTGTGCCAGGAACTGGTCCACCGATTCGCGCAGGCTGTCCAAAAGGCCCACAATCTCGTCCGCAGCGGACCCAACCATGCACGCGGCGTCGTGGGTCTGTGCGGCCCCGGCGTGCAGGCCGCCCACAGAGGTCGAGACCTCGTCGGCGGCTGTGGAGACCTCCATGACATTCCGTGTCACCTCGGTCAGGGCCTCGTTCTGGTCTTGTATGGCTCGCGCGGTCGTGGACACGACGTCGTTGATCTCCGTTATGTGATTCGTGATGGTGCGGATGGAGGCCATAGAGCCCGCCGAGGCCCCCTGGACCTGGGCGATGCGCTCCTCGATCTCCTGGGTCTTTAGGGTTGTCTCCTGGGACAGGGCCTTGACCTCGCCCGCCACTATGGCAAAACCCCTACCGGCCCCCCCGGCCCGCGCGGCCTCTATGGTGGCGTTCAGGGCCAGGAGGCTGGTCTTTTTGGCCACCATACGGATGGACATAACAACCGTCCCAATGTTGTCGATGAGTGCGCCCAGCTCGTTCACCTTCTGCGTGCTCACCTCGGCTCCCTCCACCGCCGCGCCCGCTCGCTGCGTCACACCGTCCACTTGTTCGCTGATACTCCGCGCGTTGGCCGTCATCTCCTCCGCTGCTGCGGAGACGGCGCCCAGGTTTGCGCTCGTTGTCTGCATGGCCCGCGCCACCGTTGCGCTGCCCGCCTGGGCCTCTTGCGCCGTGGTGTTCATGGTCTGCGATGCTTCTTGCAGGTTCTGCGACGCCACCGCCAGGCGCTCCAGCGCACCCCCGATCTGGCTGTCAAACTGATCGGCCAGGGCGTTCATCATGCGGCGTTTTTCCTCCTGCGCGCGGGCTTCGGCTTCCGCCTGCCGGGCGCGCAGGGCCTCGGTCTCCAGGGCGTTCTTCTTGAAGACCACCAGACCCTCCACGATCGTGCCCAGCTCATCCTTGCGCTCTAAGGTGGCCAGGTCTGCGGACAGGTCCCCCGTGGCTAGGGCCCTGGTCTCCACGGCAATGGCCTTTATGGCCTGCACGACGACAAGCACCATGATGGTGGACAGGACAAGGCCGATGACCCCCGCAGCCAGGGAGGTCACCACAGACTGGAACGTGGCTGCGGATATGGTCCCCTCCGTCTGGTCGGCCAGGGCCTGGGCCTCCGTGCGCTTAGACTTTTCCAGCTCTGCTATGGTGCGCCCGAAGGAGTCCCCCACCTCTTGATAGCGGTCTATGCCCTTGAGAACAAAGCCTATGTCTATACCCATAAGCTGTTTGGCGACGTCGTATACGCCATCGTTGTTTTCCCCCACGACATACTTATGGTAGTCTTCCTTGAGGCTCTGGAGCTTGGTTTTGTTTTCCCCCTCATAGAGCAGGGACACGGCCCCGATCTGGGCCTCTAGCGCCTTGGCCCGCACCTTCAAAGCGTCCATCTTTTCTTCTCCGTTCTCAAGAGAGCCCACAGACTGCTCAATGAGATAACGGAAAAAGAGGACGTCCAGGGCCTGAAACTCTTGCATAAGGTCCGATATGGCTGAGACGCCGACTATGCTGATCTCCGCCAGGTCCTTATTGGCCTCCAGAACATTCCGGTCTTTGTTGAGGTTCATAAAGAGGATGGCCATGCTCATGGCCATCATCAGAACGATGGGGGCCAGGAGTTTCCACAGCATGGGAACGTCTTTGAATCGGAAGCGGAGGCGCTTGAGGCTCATGGGCGTTTAGGCCTTAGTGGCTGGCGGAGGAGTTCATATACAAAAGGGCTCTTAGGGACACATCCAGGGCAAGGGATCGAGAGGAACATGCAGGTCCCCTGCTATACAATCAGAAATTGCTAAGCACTGCAACCGCACCAGGGCGTGCAGGGCGCAGTTTTTAGGCACCGCCCCTTGCGCGCGCAGGCGGACTCGCCCTGCATGCGGGCAGGCAGGGCTAGGCGACGGCCTTAGGCGCGCGGGCGGCGGCGCGGGCCTTGCCCTGCGCGGCGGTGAACTCTTGAATCACGGGCAGGACGTATTTGCGGAACTTAGAGCCCGAAAACTGCCCATAATGCCCCACGTCTTTTTGTAGGTGGTAGCGCTTTTTGTCTGCGGGCAGGTTTGCGCACAGCGCCAGCGCAGCCTTGGTTTGCCCCCGGCCGCAGATGTCGTCTTTCTCTCCCTCTATGGCCAGCAGCGCTATGCTCTCCACGGCCTTCGGGTCCACCGGACGCCCGCGGGAGAGCAGGCGCCCCTGAGCCAGGCGGTTTTCTTTGAAGATGGAGTTGATGGTCTGGAGGTAAAACTCCGCCGTCAGGTCCATGACGGAGAAGTACTCCAGGTAGAACATCACCGTCTTCCGCGCGCCGGCGAAGTCCCCTTCTATGAAGTTTTGGACCGCGTTGCGCAGGGACTGTGCGTGCTTGTCCGGGTTCATGGACATAAAGCCCGCAAGCTGCATAAAGCCGGGGTAGACCAGGCGCATCGCGCCGGGGTAGCGCGGGGGCACCAGGGCGATCACGTTTCTCTGGAATCGGTCTATGGGGTTGTCCATCGCCAGGGTGTTCACGCCCGTGGGGCTCTGCGCCGTGTCCAGGGGGCCACCGATGAGCACGCAGGAGGCCGGGGCGCGGGTATCCCGTGCGCTGGACATAAGGCAGGCGGCCATGAAGAGCGGGACCACGGGCTGACAAATGGCCATAACGTGGAGATTCGGGGCCAGCTTATGCGAGAAGCTGATGAGGTAGTCCACAAAGGCGTCCAGGTCAAAGCCGCCCTCGGACAGGGGAACGTCCCGTGCGTTCACCCAGTCCGTGACATAGACGTCATAGTGCGGCAGCAGGGACTCTACCGTGTCCCGCACTAAGGTCGCGTAGTGCCCGCTCATGGGCGCGACGACCAGCATCTTGGGCTGCTTCACCTCGACGGTCTTGGCAAAGCGGATGAGGGTGCAAAAGGGCTTTTCCGCCACGGTCTCCACCGCCACGCCGCAGGGCTTGCCGTTCACCTCTGTGCGCGTAATTGCCCAGGCGGGCTTATCATAGGCCCGGGTGAATATGGCGGCGAGGTACCACCAGGCGGACGCCGCCCGGCGCGCAGCCAGGAAGCCCGGTGCCGCCCGCCACAGATCAGGCAGATAGGGCGCGTTGCGGTGGTCGTTGAGGAGGTTTGCGATCTCCCCCGCGGCGGCGGAGAAGGGCCGCATGGCCGCGCTCCAGCTGTCAAAAGCCTCGTACAAAGACCGGGAATCGGAAAACAGCATGGTCATGCCCCCCTGGTTGGCCGCGCCGCAGCATAGCACCCGCCCCGACGCCCCGCAATCCTTGACCCCGTGCGCGGTTTGGCTTAGGTAAACTGGCATGGACCTGCTCCCCATCGTCACCGTCCCGCACCCCGCGCTCAGAAGGGCGTTTATGTCTTTTCTCATGTGCATGCTGCTCTTGGGCGCACCCAACGCGCTCGCCCAGGAGGCACACACGGTCTTTGTGCCCGTGATTTACCCTGTTGATTTTGAGCAAACCGCAGTGCGCACATCGGCGTGCCTAGAAGTGCAAGAGCGCCTTTACGCGGAACCCGGCTGGTGGATGCAACCCCAGGCGCCAGGCTCTCCAGAAGAAAGCATGGCTTCTGTCCTGCGGGCGTTAAAAGACGGGGACAAAGCCGCGCTAAAGGCCCTATCTGTGCAAGATCCGGAACAGGAGTCCGAGCGCAATGCGCAGATAGAGGCATTTATTGAGCAATGGAAAATTTTGTCAGGCATGAAATTTATGGCCAGATACGACATGGATGACTTGTCCGTTTTTGTGGGTGAGTTGGAGCGCGGCGATGCCAAGATGTACTTTGACAATTTCCGTTTTAGGCGCACAAAAAACGGCCGCTTTGTTTGGGCACCGCCCCCACTTACTCAGGGTGCGCGTCCATCCATAGATGCTATTTTGCGACCATGGATTAGATCCGAATGGGGATTTGATCGCGCGGAGGGGCCAGATTATTGCGGCCTGGAAGAGGTAAAGGATAGAAGTCTGGTCGTTCGCCTGTCAGGAGATGCTTCTTGGAAGCCAAGTCGACTGCATATCTCGGGCACACGTCTTGGGTCCGATGCTGCAGTTTCGCAAGAGGTTAAAGGCCTACTGACACTCTTCGCGGAGATAAGTCGCATGCGCGCCGAGGATGCCGATCGTTTGCCAGGGTATATGACCCCGGGTGGCGCGAAGCGAATGACGGCTTTTCTGGAATCAGCGCAAACATATGAGGTGGAGCGCTATCTTGAGTCCGTTACATACGGGCAGGCACCTTACTACCTTTTGGACGCATCGCCGCTGTTTGTTCTGTATACTAAAAACACCCATGGCACATCGTACTTGCCGGCATTCTTTTTTGTGCGCACAGAGGGCGGCCAAGGGCCAAATTTTTTGTGGGCCAGCGCGTTTCATAGCACGGATCAAAATGGCTTGTTCTTTAGGGGGCCCTTGACCGATAAAGCCCAGGAGGGGCCAGCAAAATGACTGCATCACCCCTTGCAATTATCACCGTCCCGCACCCGGTCCTGAAGCAAAAGGCGGCGGAGGTCGCGCGCGTGGACGACGCCGTGCGGGCGCAGATGGACGCGATGCTGGCCACCATGCGCGCGGCTGCGGGCATAGGCCTGGCGGCGAATCAGGTCGGCCTGCTCAACCGCGTCCTCGTGATGGACCTGGGGGAGGAGGGGCCGGGGCCCATCCGCATGGCCAACCCGCGCGTGCTCTGGGCGAGCGAGGAGCGGAGCGCGATGGACGAGGGGTGCCTGTCCATACCGGGGCAGCAGGCCCTGGTGGAGCGCCCGGCGCGGGTGCGCGTGGCGTATCTGGACCACGACGGGCGCGCGGCGGAGCTGGAGGCCTCTGGGCTGCTGTCGCACTGCGTGCAGCACGAGATGGACCACCTGGACGGCATCTTGTGCATTGACTATCTTTCGCGCCTGAAGCGGGACATCATCGTCCGCAAGGTCCAGCGCGCCACGCGCGAGGCCGCGCGCCTGTGACCTTCCTGCCCGGATTGGAGCCCAGTGCGCCGCCGCTATGACTACGCCGCGCGCGGGGTGGGGGAGCGCCTGGGGCCCCTGCCCGCGTGGATGGCACCGGTGCCGTGCGCCCCCGCCGCGCCGGAGCAGGCCATTGTGAACGAATACCTGCTAGGCTCAAGAAGGGTGCAACCTGCCTCCATACCCCCCCTTACGTCTCCGGCAAGTGGGGCAAGAACGTCCGCATATCCAGATTGAACCTCTGCCCCACGCGCAGGCGTATGGGGAATATTTGGTTCGTGTAGGGGTCAAACCACTGGATATCTACGTGATCCCGCGAGACCTCCATGACAATGGCCTGCTCTGGCAACTGCCCGTTGCGAATTTCTGTGTCGTTCAGGAACACGCGCCAGTTGTTCTTGTCCAGGTAGACAATGCCCGACAGGGACAGTTCCCG
The DNA here is from genome assembly GCA_016757515.1 of Alphaproteobacteria bacterium. Lineage (GTDB taxonomy): Bacteria > Pseudomonadota > Alphaproteobacteria > Micavibrionales > Micavibrionaceae > UBA10425. The sequence goes on along the minus strand of JAERIN010000003.1, from coordinate 66,851 downwards.
CACTCCGGGCTCGGGTATGAACTCCGCCCCTGCTTCCATTGCCGTCCCGTCCGGCGCTAGGGGACCGAAAAGCTCCAGATTACTCTCCCCCGCATCTCCGGGGCTGATGTCGCCGATGTTCAGGCCGCGCAGGCGTATGGAGTTGGCCAGGGCCTGCTGCTCCCAGTAGGTAAACAAGAGGGAGGGCTGCTTGTCTCCTGAATCATTGGCCTCAAAACCGGGGGGTGCGTAGAGTTGGGCGGGCGGCTCCGCGTTGGCCGGAGACGTTCCGGGGAGAAGCCCAGAAACCAGGTCTGCGACAGGTGCCGGGAGTAAGTCTCGGACTTCCTCTGGGGTCTGCGCCAAGGTCAGCCCGGCCCCAGGCGGCCAGGTGGCGCAGAGCGCAAGAAGCACAAAGAGCGTTGGTTTCCAGGAAAGTCTCATGTCTACATACCTCCCCCCCGCTCCGGCGTGGCCATTTGAGAATCAGGCACCATGGTGTACCAGGCAAAGGTCACACGCGCTTTAACCAGGATGGGGCTCTCTCCCCGCACGATTGCCCGCAACACAGAGGCATCTAGCTTGCCTACGCGCTCCGTCTCAAGCTCGTCCATCTGTATATAGCCCGGAAAGCGGGACTGAAGCATGGAGATATAGCGCCAAACAGACAAGTCGTCCAACGCCTCTATCTCCACCTCTATGGGGCTTTGGAGCACGACGTGACTGGCCTTGAGGGCTTGCGGCTCCCGCAGAATCTCCGCCCTTTTGATGCTGGCCTTAGCGGCGACCACGCCGGAGTCTGTCTCCACAGCCATCAAGAGGTCTTCAGCCTGAGGGCGATCTTGCGCGGTGAAAAAGCCCTGGGCCTGGATTTGCTCAAAAAAAGCTTTTTGGGCCACGATGTCGGCTAACGTGGTGCGCATGTCCCGGATATCTGTGCGCAGTGTCGCGACCTCACCCCTAAGGGAGGAAACGTTGCGCTGTGCCCACTGTTGGGCTGGGCCAAGGTAGCCATATATAACGGCGGCGCAGAGCCCGTTGGCCACGACAAGTGCCAGGAGGAGAACGGTCCGCCCCACCCCAAGGACAGATACTATTTTGCCCAGGTTGCTTATGCGCAGAGTCATGGTGCGCTCCCCCCCGCGACTATTTTTATAATAACCAGAAAGTCTTGCGCTCGACCGCCCCCTCTTTCGGTCCGGCTCTGCACCACAACCTCTTTGTCAAAACCATAGTCCTTCAGAAACTTGGTTACGGTTACCTCGTGCTCCGGAAGGGCGGCCTGCATGCGGTCGCGCAGGTCTTCCACCTCCTGATTCCCCCGGTCGGGGTCCGTTTCCGCCGGGAATGTCATGTGCAGGGTCATCTCATACGACGAAGCGCTTTTATCTTCTTGTGCGCTTCGCGGGGGGCGTCTGCCCCAAGTTTGCGGGGCTGGGGCGAATTTTTGCCCCAGGCGCGTGACCTCTACGCTGGCCAGGCGCATGTTTTGCCCCAGGGCCTCGGAAATGGCCTGCGCCACAGGAAGCAGGTCAAGGCGGTCAGACTCCAGATCCCTATACACGGCCACAGAACTTTGCAGGAGGGCTACGTCAAACTCAAAAGACTCTTGCCGCTTTATCTGGGCCTGGTGCTGGATGTCCAACTGGGCCTTTTGCGTTTGGACGTCTTCTATCTCTCCCCGTGTGGTGGCCAGGCTCCCATAAGCCATGCCGGCCTGGACAACCTGCCCAGCGGCCAGAAGAATCAAAAGGAGGCTTGCAACCAGGGCATACAGGCGCGGACGGGCGAAGCTTTCTAGAACAGGGGCCTGCATACGCATGGCGGGAAAGCGCTTCTTGCCCGCCCAGAGCACATGCAGCAGATCGGCCTCCACGCCGTCCCCGGTGCCGCGCATGGGGGCAAGGCTGGCGGGGACAGACCAGTCCATCACTTGAAGGGCGTCGGCCGCAGGCAGGCAGGTGTACGTACAGGAGACTTGTATGGCCTCCTCCAGGAGGGCTCCAGCTGCCAGTGGGGCCACGACGATGACCTGGAGTGGGTCCTCGTCCCCGTATCCAAAACGGGAGATGTAGTCCACTGTGGCCCGGAACTCCCGCTTGACCTCGTACGCCCAGTCTTGTGGGTCTGTGGTCGGGTCTATGGTGATGGGTGTCATCCGGGTGAGGGCGAGGTCTCCCCCTTTGATGACAATCTGGCGCAGGTCGCCGCCCACATGCTGTGTGATGAGCACAGCCCAGCCGCTGCGGCCCTGTTTTTCTGTGGTCACGCGGTCCACCAGCGCGGCGACCAGACCTGCAGATTCCGCGGGCAGGAGAGTCAGGCCCAGAATCTGGGCTCCAGAGCGGCGTGCCGCCTCTATCGCGTTGTCCAGGGCCTCAGACTCCGGGATGGCGGCCAGGATATAAAGCGCTTGACCTGGCCCCGCCGCAACCGGGCCGGAGGGTTTTTCCTTGAGGAGCATAGCGCCCCGCACGGGGTGCGTGGGAAAGGCGACCTTTAGCTTTCGCTGCAACATCGCGGCCCGGTCAAGGGTTGAGACATTAAGGATTGTGTCCCGCTTGTAGCTCTGCTCCGTCATATCATAGAGGAGCAGTATGGGGTGTCCATGGCAGTCCTCAGCGGCGATTCGGGCCACATAGGAGGCAAAACCGTCCGTAGACCAGGGCACACTCTCCACCAAGCGCGCGGACGATCCCTGCACGGAGTAGACGTGCAGGGCCTCGTCCCCCATCAAAAACACGGTCCGGACCGGAGAGAAAAAAGAAAACATTAACGAGCCCCACCTTGCCCCAAAAACGTGACCATTACATGAGTCCCTCGGTAAGAGTCCCCAGGTTGCTGTAAATTGGCCAGAAACTTCCCACCGTAATCCATAGCATGAGTCCGCCCATAACGCTTATCAAAATAGGCTCTATCAAGGCCATCCCGGACTCAATTGTATCGTTGACGTCCTGCGCATAAAACTCCGACACCTGATCCAAGACAGTGGTCAGGTTCCCTGTTTCCTCCCCCACGCGCAACATATGAATCACGAGGGCCGGAAATTCCCCACTCTCGTTGAAGGCTTGCGACAAAGGGGCGCCCTCCTTCACCTGTTTTTCTACGGTCAGAACGGCCTGGGCCAGCACGCGATTCATAACGGTCTCCCCCGCTGCGCGCAGGGATTTAAGGACGTTAATCCCGCCCGCGAACATAGCCCCAAAGGTTTGCGCGTAACGAGCGATGGAGATTTTGCGGATGAGGATGCCGATAATGGGCATGGCCAGGGTCTGCCGATCCACAAAGGTCGCAAAACCTTCTGACACGCGCATGAGGCCCCTGAAAGAAAAATAGACCAAGAAGGGAGTTATCAGGATAGACAGCCAGTTTTGCCTAAAAAAGTCAGATGTGGCGATGAGGCTAATCGTAACAAAGGGCAACTCGACGTCCATGTCGTCCCTGACAAACGCCACAATCTCGGGCACGACCAAGGTCATCATAACAACCACAACCACTATGACGGCGAGGCATAGAATCATTGGGTAGCGCGTTGCCTTAGCGACCATGCGCTGCAAGTTGTCTAGCCATTTCAGGTATTTTATCAGTTGCTTGTAAGCAAAGACAAGATCTCCCGTGTTTTCCCCGGCGCGAATGAGGGAAAGATACAGGGGCTTAAAGACGTCCGGGTGGACCACCATGGCCTCAGAAAGCGAAGCGCCATCAGACACGGCCTGGTAAACAGCGCCCATCACATCGCGCATCTTGGGGCTCTCGGAGGCTAAGCGGGCGTCCGCCAGAGCGGACAGGAGGGGCACACCCGCGCCCTGCATCTGCTCCAGTTGAACAAAAAGCCGTATAAGGTGGCGCGTTTTGATCCCCTGTCCCGGCAGGGGGAGGGACAGGCGCACCTTCCCCTCTTTAATAGGGCTGCACGAGATGAGCTCCATGCCCGCGCGCTGCAGCTGCTCATACAGGTCCGCCTCGTTTAAGGCTTCTATGACACCTCGGGACGATCGTCCTCTATGGCTTATTGCCTTATAGTTGTATCTAGGCACGTTATCGCTTCCTTATATCCACAACCCTGGCCAAGGCCTCTAGGCTCGTGATGCCCTCCAGAACCTTAAGTATACCGTCGTGCCGGAGATCCTTGAATCCCTTTTTATAGGCAAGAGCCTTGAGGGCAGCCTTAGAGGCCCCCTCAGCCAAAATCTCGTCCATGTCCTCATCTAGCGTCAAAATCTCTGCCACGGCCACGCGGCCCTTGTACCCCTTGCCATTGCAGGCCGGGCAGCCCCCCTTACGCGCGCGGTATATTGTGGGGGGATTCGCCGGGTCCACATCCAGGTATTGCACGCACTCTTCTTCCGTGGGGGTGTAGGCCTCCTTGCACTCGGGGCACAGGCGGCGCGTCAAGCGCTGCGCGAATACGGCGATGATTGCCCCCGCAATCATCCCTGGCTTCAGGCCCAGGTCTAGAAGGCGCGGGATGGCCCCAAAGGAGTCGTTTGTGTGCAGTGTGGTGTAGACCTGGTGCCCCGTCATCGCGGCCTTCAGGGCCATCTCTGCTGTCACAGGGTCGCGCACCTCCCCCAGAAAAATGATGTCCGGGTCCTGGCGCATCAGAGCTTTAATGCCGTCGGCAAAGTCCAAAATGCCTTCTCGCACAGGGGTTTGCCGAATCATGGGCAGGGAGTACTCCACCGGGTCCTCCATAGTCTGGATGTTCACCTCCACAGAGTTGATTTCGGCCAGCATGGAGTAGAGGCTTGTGGACTTCCCCGAGCCCGTGGGGCCCGTGACGATAATGATCCCCTCTGGACGCTTTTGGGCGTTGTGGATCTTTTCCAGGTTTTCAGCGCTAAAGCCCAGGCCTGTAAGGGGCATGATAGAGGCCTGCTTGTCCAGAACGCGCAGGACAATGTTTTCTCCGTGCACAGTTGGCAAACAAGAAACGCGGAAGTCCACGCTGTGCCCCCCCACGATCAGGTCAATGCGCCCGTCCTGGGGATTTATCTTGTCCGCGATGTTCATGCTGGCCAAGATCTTGATGCGCTGTGATATACCGTTCCAGTGCTTTTTGTGGAGGATCTTGGCGGTGTAGAGCACCCCGTCTAGCCGGTAGCGCAACCGCACAAAGTTCTCTTCTGGCTCAAAGTGGAGGTCAGACACGCCACCCTTGACGGCGTCGGTCAGAAACGCGTTGACCAAGCGGACAATGGGGTGTGCGTGGGCCTGCTCCTCATCCAGAAGGGCGACGTCCTCGTCCACATCACCCTCTTCCAGCTCTGCCAGGATGGCTTTAATGGAAGAGGCATAACCGTAAGAGGCGTCTACGAACTTTGCCAAAACGCCCGGCGTGGCCACTAGAGGCCGGATGCGCGTACCCTTGGGCAGGAAGCGCCGCAGGGTGTCTAGAGCCATAACGTCATATGGATCAGCCATGGCCACAGTGGCCCAGCCATCCCGGATAGACAAGGGCAGCATCTGGTGCCGCAGGGCGGTTTTCTTGTCTATCAGGTCCAGCGCATCCCCGTCCGCGATGGTGGACTTGGGGTCAAACACCTCTCTCCCAGACGCGCTGGCCAAGAAGGCCGCTAGAGTTCCTTCATCCAGGAAGCCCAGCTCCACCATGATGGCACCGAGGAGTTTTTTAGAGGTCTTTTTCTCCTGCAGCGCGACGTTAAGTTGGTCCTCCGTGATGACGCCCAGGGCCACGAGACGTTCCCCAATCCGGGTCCGGCGGCCCGTGGCCGGGTCCTCCTCAAAATTCTTGAGGCGGTCCATAATCTCTTTCGCGCCCGCACGGCGAGCGAGAGTGCCCATGTCCGCAGGACTATCATCCCGGCGGTCTGAGGGCTTCGCTTTTTGCGCGATGTGTCTATAGCTTGGGACGATCTCTTTGCTCATGTGAGGATTCCGTGTGTGTATGGCGACGCGCTGATGCAACGTGTAGCATAGCATGTCATGCGTGAAGCACAACAGAGCACACTGGGCGTAATCGCGGGTGGGGGTGCGCTGCCCGCTGCTCTGGCAGACGCCTGCCCAGCTCTGGGCTTGACCCCTGTGCTTATCGGCCTTGCGGGCCACGCGGACCCGCTCTTGCGCCCTCGTTGCACCCTGTGGGCCCGGCTCGGCGCAGCGGGGGCCATCTTGGACGCTCTCCGGCGCGAGGGAGTGCGCGACCTTGTGTTGATAGGCGCTGTTCGCAGGCCTTCCCTGGCCGAGATTCGCCCAGACCTCACAGGCCTGCGCCTCCTGTGGCGCTTGGGCCGCGCGGCATGGAGGGGGGGGGACGACGCGCTCCTCACGGCCCTGAAAAGGGTCCTAGAGGCTCAGGGCCTCACCGTCCGCCCCGTGCAGGACTTTCTCCCAGACCTCCTGGCACCGGAGGGCGTGCTGACCCGCCGTGCGCCCACAAGCGCGGAGATGGCGGATGCGGCCAAGGCTATGGAGGCTGCAAAGGCCCTGGGGGCCCTGGACATCGGGCAGGCCGCCGTGGCGGCGTGTGGGCGCGTTCTGGCTCTTGAGGGCGCGGAGGGCACCACCCGGATGGTGGCCCGTGTGGGGAGCTTTGGGTGCGCGGGCGTCCTGGCCAAGCGGGCCAAGCCGGGACAGGACCGGGCCCTGGACCTGCCGACCATAGGGCCAGACACCGTGGCCGCGTGCGCCAATGCGGGTCTCTCGGGCATAGCGGTGGAGGCCGGGGGGGTCCTCATCGCGGACCTCGCGCACACCGTGGCCGCCGCGGACGCCGAGGGTCTGTTCCTCTGGGGCTGTGCAGCCAGACCCGAAAGGGCGCAGCCCCCAACCCAAGCCTGCCCTTAGTGCGCAAAAATGTCTTCCCCCGCCCAGCCGGCCAGGTCCAGCGCTGCCCGGTGCGGGAGGAAGTCAAAGCACGCCTGCGCCAGGCCGGCCCGGCCCTCGCGCGCCAGCATCGCGTCCAGCTTCTCCTTGAGTGCGTGCAGGTGCAGCACATCCCCCGCCGCATAGGCCTGCTGCTCCGGCGTCAACACCGCCGCGCCCCAGTCCGAGGCTTGCTGCTGCTTGCTGATGTCCACACCCAGAAGCTCTCTGCACAGCTCCTTCAGGCCGTGTTTGTCGCTGTACGTCCGCGCCAGGCGGCTGGCCGTGCGGGTGCAATACACCGGGGCGCACACGATGGACAGCCCGGCGCGCAGGGCGCACAGGTCAAACCGCGCGAAGTGGAACAGCTTGAGCGTTTTGGTGTCTTCCAGCAGCGCCCGCAGACCCGGCGCGTCGCGCTGCCCCGGCGCGATCTGCACCAGGTGCGCGTCCCCGTCCCCCGCCGAGAGCTGCACCAGGCACAGCCGGTCCCGCCCGTGCGCCAGGCCCATGGTCTCCGTGTCCACCGCCACCGCCGGCCCCAGGTCCAGGCCCCCCGGCAGGTCGTTTTGGTGCAGGTGCACGGCCATGCGTCCCCCCCTTTGACAAAGCGCGGCGGCCACGCTACACCTGCCCGCCCCGGCTGTCAAAGCGGCCCCGGGCCCAGGTGGCGGAATGGTAGACGCGCAGGCTTCAGGTGCCTGTGGGGGCAACCCCGTGGAGGTTCGAGTCCTCTCCTGGGCACCATTTTTTCTTCCCACACTGTCCAGCACCATCCGAGAGAACGGCGGAAACACGGGGTTTTGAGCCCCCTTTCCTTCCCGTAGCGTCCGGGGGCGTCCCTTGACAGCCGGGGGTAATAGGGGGTAATATCGGGGGGTATCGCCTGAACTGTTGCCCCCATTACCCCCATGCCCCTGACCCACACCCAAATCAAAAACGCCCAGGCCCGCGCAAAGCAGTACAAACTCTTTGACGGCGGGGGGCTCTACCTCTTGTGTCGTCCGAACGGGGGCAAGTTGTGGCAGATGAAATATCGCGTGGACGGGCGGGAAAAGACTCTATCCATCGGCGCGTTTCCCACCATCACCCTGGCCGACGCGCGGGAGCGGCGGGAGGCGGCCAAGCGCGCGCTGGCCCAGGGCCTGGACCCCTCGGCGGAGAAGCAACGGGCCAAGGCCGAGCGCCGGACCGCGAACGCGAACACCTTCGGCGTCATCGCCCGCGAGTGGCACGCACAAAGGGCCGAGCGGTGGGATGCCCCCTACGCCGCCGCCGTCATGCGCCGGATGGAGCTGGACCTCCTGCCCGACCTGGACAAGGTGCCCATCGCCCAAATCACCGCCCCCGTGCTCCTGGCCACGCTGCGCAAGATGGAGGGGCGCGGGGCCCTGGACCTCCTGCGCCGCACGCGCCAGTACGCCACGCAGATATTCGCCTACGCCATCGCCACGGGCCGGGCGGAGCGCAATGTGGCCGCCGACCTGAAGGGCGTGTTCAAGACGCGCAAGGTGCAAAACCGCTCCCGCTTTGCCGAGGCCGAGCTGCCCGCCTTCCTGGCGTGTCTGGAGGACTACCAGGGCGAGCCTATCACCAAGCTGGCCTGGAAACTCATGCTCCTGACCTTCGTGCGGACTTCGGAGTTGTTGCACGCCCGCTGGGCGGAGATTGACCTGGACAAGGCCCAGTGGCGCATCCCGGCGGCCCGCATGAAAATGGACGAGGAGCATATCGTGCCCCTGTCCCCCCAGGCCCTGGCCGTGCTGGCCGACATACGCGCCCTGTCCGGCGGCGGGCCCCTCCTCTTCCCCAGCGTGTGGACGCACGCAAAGCCCTTGAGCAACAACACTCTTATCGGGGCGCTGTATCGCATGGGGTATCATAGCCGCGCCACAGTCCACGGCGTGCGGGGCACGGCCTCCACCATTTTGAACGAGCACGGCTTTCGCGCCGATGTTATTGAGCGGCAACTGGCCCACGGGGAGCGCGACGGCGTCCGCGCCGCGTACAACCACGCGCAATACCTTTCCGAGCGGCGGGAGATGATGGATTGGTGGGGACAATACTTGGAAAAGGCTGGACTTCGGTGCGGTGGTGGTGTGTTATAAAGTCCAGGGCCGTCCGGCCCCTTCACAACCCCCAGCATAAGGACCCCACGCCATGACCCGCCACTACACCGCCCCCAGTTTTTTCCGCCAAACGGACAACGCCCTTTTGAAGCGCTATTTCCACGCGCGCGACCTGCTCCTGGACTTTGACTTTGACGCCCTGAAGCCCCGGAAAATAGACCCCCTCTTTGAGGCTTGGAAGGCCTTGCCGGATGATGAGGTCAAAAAAACGGGCGCAGCCTTTCAAGAAATCTTTGATATGGGATGCCCAAAGGGCTTTATCGCCATTGTGGATGAGGCCCGCTATCAAATGCGCGAAAATCCAAAGGCCTGCGATGACATTGTGGCGGCCCTATCTGCCCTGGATAGCCATCAGAACAGGGCTATGACGGTCTATCTGGACCATCGCGAATTGTGGCGCGGAGCCACGAAGTTTTTCCATGCCGATAGCTTGTCATACTGGCGCAAGCGCCAGAACATGGACCACAGTCCGGCGCGGGTGCATGAGCCGCATAGGGGCGAATTCGCACGGCAAATCGGCCATTACTTCCACAAGGCCGAGGGGCGAGGCGCAAATTGCAAGGTGGAGGCGTTCCGGCGCGGCAATCTGGACTATTTCTTCGCCTACCCGGAGGACTACGCAAACCAAATTATAGAGTGGCAGAATGGGCAACTTGACCGCCGCCCGCACACCCCCGCCTTTGAGGTGGTGTTTTTGTACGACCAGGCCCAGGGGAAGCTGGACCTGAACTATAGCGGCAACACAAAGGCCATAGAGCCCCTGCAAGATATGTTTGCCAGGGTCATCCTGGGCCTTGCCGAATTGCCCCCGGACCCAAAGGACGGGCGCGTGTATGACCTGACCCCCCTGGGCAACCGGGATTTTGTCTTTGCGCCGTGCGAGGGCGTGGAGCGCGTGGTGCTGCACAAGCTGCGCCTATCGGCCAAGGTCAAAGGAAAGATCAAAGCCAGGGGCGGAGAGCGCATTATGCTGGAAGCTGACAGTGGCAAGGGCCCACAGGCGATCTATGACCTTTTGGACCAGTCCGCGAAAGCCTTCCCGCGCCGTCACTATCCCATCACCTATGCGGAGATGACGGCCTATGTGCCCACGGGGGACGGGAAGGAAAAGACCATCCCCATCCGCCTGGGCCACCCCAACTCTTGCAATCTGCCCTATGATGATCTGGGCCTAAAACTGCGCGCCATGTTGGCGGATTCGGGGATTGAGCCACGCCTGCCGAAGGATGAGGCATGACGCCGGGCGATGTGTTTGCCGATGTGTGCGACCGCGTGGCGTACCTGCGCGGGGACGCGGCCCTTTTTACAGCGCGGGAGGTGGCCCAGTGGCCCGCCGAGGCGGTGGCGGCGCTGAAGGCGTGCGAGGTTCTGGCCAAGGGCCCGCGTGCCACAAGCGCGGAGTGTCCGGGGTGTGAGGAGCGCTGCACCATGCCCCTGCTGGACGCGGCCTCGGCGCACGCGCATGTGCGGTGCGAGACCACCTATTGTGGCGTGCGCTTTCCCATCCGCCCCGATGAGGTGGCGCAGTGGCAGGTGAGCCCGGAGGCCATAGGGCGCTTTGTGGCGCAGGCCACGGGCGCGCGGTTTACGGGCACGTGGCGGGAGCCAGAGCGCCTCATGCAAATCGGCGCGGCCATGGGGGCCAAGCAATCAAGAATGCTCTGCCTGGCCTTTGGCGATGACCTGGGCCTTTTGATAGGCGCGGAGCGCGTGCCCTTGGCCGACCTTGTAACCCTGGCCGACGGGACCCTGGCCCTGGACACGGCCCATGTGCAGCGCATGATAGACGCGGCTACGGGCGATGCGCGCCCGTCCTCTATTCTGTCGCAGCAGGAAAAGCGGGCAGCAGAAACACAAGCCAGGCACGACCGAGTGCGCCAGGACTACCTCGCCTTGCGCAGACGTAAGCCCGGCATGTCCCAGCCTTGGTACGCCGGACAACTGGCCGCGATGGCCCCATGGAAGGGCGTGCTGAAGGCAGAGACCATCCGAAAAATCCTGCGGAGCCGAAAATAGTTGGGCCAAAAAACGCGCCCAGGTTTTGTCCCCCCCAAAACCCCGGATTTCTGGGCTTTTGGCCCCGTTGCGCGGGTGGCCTGGGCGCTGCGCGGGCGCGCTGCGTCCGTGTTAAAAACCATTGTTTATCAGCGCTCTGCGCGGCGCGCCCTGGGCGCAAATCGCTCTTTCCTCAAAAAAGCGCCCACCTATCCTGGCTCCTGGGTCATCCGAAACCGGCCCAGAAAGGACAAGAGCAATGCACACCATCCTGCGCCTTCCCGCCGTCAAGGCCCGCACGGGCCTCTCGCGCTCCACCCTCTACGCCCGCATGGCCAGGGGCCAATTCCCCGCGCAAGTGGCCTTAGGGCCCCGCGCCGTGGGGTGGCTGGAGGCCGAGGTGAACGCCTGGCTGGCCCAGCGTATCGCCGCCGCAAGGGGGGAGAACCAAAGCCATGCCTAACTTCGCGCACACCCTGCGCGCTGCGGGTTTTGTCCTGAAGGGCGAGCCCGTGGCCGACGGCCGCATCCACCGCTGCCATGTGAAGGGCGACCGGGCGGGCACGCGCAATGGCTGGTATGTCCTGTTCCCCGATCCCTTGGCCGGGGCTTTTGGGCACTGGAAAAGCGGCCTATCCGAGAAGTGGTGCGCAGGCAGTGGTGCAAACTTTACCCCCGCCCAGCGCAAAGCCTTTGCCGTGCAAATAGCCGCTGATAAGGCCGCGCGGGAGGCGGAGGAGGCCGCGCGTCATGCCAGGGCCCAGGGGGAGGCCGTGCGGCTATGGCAGGCCGCGCCGCCGCTGTTTTGTCACGCCCATTTGCGGCGCAAGGGGGTCAAGAGCTATGGCCTGCGCCGGGCCCCCGACGGGCGGGCGATGATGCCCCTTTATGATGCAAGCGGGGCGCTGTGGAACCTGGAGCGCGTTGCGGATGACGGCACCAAGCGCACCCTGCCCGGCGGGCGGGTCACGGGCCTGTACTTTCCCATCCCTGGGGTCCTTGGGCGCGAGGGCGGGGCGCTCCTGATCTGTGAGGGGTATAGCACCGGGGCAAGCCTGCGGGCCTCCACGGGGCATTGCGTGGCCGTGGCGCGCAACGCGGGCAATCTCCTGCCCGTGGCGCTGGCTTTGCGGGCCAAGTACCCCGCCCGGCCCATCACCCTATGCGGGGACGACGACCGGCACCTGGAGCGCAATATCGGGCGCGTGAAGGCCGCCGAAGCCGCCGCTGCCATAGGCGCGGCCCTGTGCTTCCCGCCTGCCCCATACAACGACTTCAACGACTGGGCGCTGGCCCTGGCCAAGGACGGGAGGGCCGCCGCATGACACACCCCGTTGCCGACACTGTAGACAGGGCCGAACCTGTCCCCGAGTCCCTGGACGCGGCTGTGGTGCGGCTGGCCGCGCTGGCACCCCTGGAGTACGACCGCGTGCGGGAGGCGGAGGCCGATAAACTGGGCGTGCGCAAGGCCACCCTGGACGCGGAGGTGGCCGCGAGGCGCACGCAGGACAAGGTCACGGCGGGGCCCAAAGCGCTGTGCGCGGACATAGAGTCCTGGGGCGAGCCCGTGGGCGGCGCAGCGCTGCTGGATGATATACACGTGTCCCTGAAGCGCTATGTGGTGTGCGATGCCCCCGTGGCCGTGGCGGCGACGCTGTGGATCGCCTTCACCTGGGTCATAGACCACGCGCAGGTCGCCCCGCTGGCCGTCATCACCGCGCCGGAAAAGGGGTGCGGGAAGTCCACGCTTTTGGCCTTCATAGGCAAGCTGGTGCGCCGGGCCCTGCCCGCGTCCAACATCTCCCCTTCCGCCATTTTTCGCGTGGTGGAGGCCCACGGGCCTACACTTCTGATAGACGAGGCCGAAACCTTCCTGCGCGACAACGAGGAGGCGCGGGGCATTTTGAACTCCGGCCACACGCGCGATACGGCCTTTGTCATCCGCAATGTGGGGGACGACCACACGCCCACGCACTTCACCACCTGGGGGGCCAAGGCGCTGTGCGGGATAGGGCACCTGCCCGACACCCTGATGAGCCGGGCTATCGTGCTGTCTTTGCGGCGGAAACTGAAAACGGAACGGGTGGAGCGCCTGCGCCACGCGGACCCCGCGCTCTTCGCCCACCTAGCGGCGCAACTCGCCCGCTGGGCCCAGGACAATGGCTCCGCCATAGGCGCTGGTCGCCCGGCCCTGCCTGACGCCCTGGACGACCGCGCCCAGGACAACTGGGAGGCCCTCCTGGCCATCGCCGACCACGCCGGGGGCCATTGGGGGGATACCGCCCGCAAGGCCGCCCTGGCCCTGTGCGGCGGGATGCAGGACTCCCCCTCGGCTTCTGGGGAATTGCTTGCCGACCTGCGCGACGCCTTTGCAGAAAAGGGGACGGACCGCCTGCCCAGCGCCGCGCTCCTGGAGCACCTGTGCGCGGACGATATGGCCCCCTGGGCGGGCTACAACCGGGGCAAGCCCATATCGCAGCGCCAGATTGCCAAGCGCCTGGGCGAGTACGGGATTGCGCCCAAAAACATGCGCCTGCCGAGCGGGGGCGTGGTGAAGGGCTACCTCCTGGCCGACTGCGCGGACGCCTTCGCCCGGTTTATCCCCTGCGCCCCGGAGGCGGGGGAAGGGGCCGCTACACCGCTACAGGGGGACAAAACCCCAGACAAAACAAAGGATTGCGGCGTAGCGCGCGACCCAAACCCCGCTCCCTCCCTGACCCTTTGCGCTACGCCTAAGCCATTGGAAAATAATGGATATAGCGGTGTAGCGGACGCAGGGGGGTGGACAGGGCAAGGGTATAGAGTGGGGGTGACGCTATGACCGCACCCGCGCCCGTCCTGGAGGTCATCCGCGCGGCCACGGGGCAGGGCGTGGCGCTGTCCGTGACACCGGACGCCCGCTTGCACGCCGAGGGGCCCAAAGAGGCCCTGGAGCGCCACCTGCCCACCCTCCGCGCCCGCAAGCCGGAGATCATCGCGGCCCTGAAGGCGCGCCACGCGCACGGGGCAGGGCCCACCTCCTGGCCCCACCGCTATGCGGGGCATGTGGCCGCGATTGTGGGGGACAGGGCCGTGGCGTTTGTGTCCGGGGAGGTTTTGGTCGCAACGGCCCATATCCGCACCGCGTGGGACTGGCTTGCGGACAACGACCCGCCGGTGGGGACCTACACGGAGGAAGAGTGCCAAGAGCGCCTATCGCGGGCCCGCGCGGCTTTGACCGCCCACGGTGTACCCCCCGCAATCCCCCTGGAGGCGCTGGATAGACACCACTGCGCGCGCCTGCGGGCCGAGGGTGCCCTGATTGCCCTGGACGCCCTGGCCGAGCGCGTGGCCGTCATGCGCGAGGCCCCTGAATACCCCACCCTGGACGCCGCCTTTGCTGCGGCGCTGGAGGATGTGAGAGGGAGGTACACCCATGACAAAACCTGAAAATACAGGCGCGATACAGGCGGACGGGCGCTTCCGGCCCGGCCAATCCGGCAATCCAAAGGGCAAGCCCAAAGGCGCGCGCAACAAGGCCACGCTGGCGGCGCAGGCGCTGCTGGAGGGGGAGGCGGAGGGGATTGCGCGCAAGGCGGTGGAACTGGCCAAGGTCGGGGATGTCACGGCGCTGCGGCTGTGCCTGGAGCGGGTGGTGCCGGGCCTCAAGAGTGTTGCGCCGTGCGTGGCGGTGGATACGCAAGGGGCCAATAGCCTCACGGGGCAGGCCCGGGCTTTGGTGGAGGCTGCGCTGGCCGGGGAGGTCGCGCCGGATGTGGCGGCGCAGCTGGTGCAGGCTCTCGGCACCACGGCGCGGGTGGAGGAGGTGGAGAGTTTACGGGAGCGGCTGGAGGCGCTGGAGCGGGCGATGAAGGGGGCCAAGGCATGAAGACAATCAAGCCCATGGTGTACGAGGCCCTGACGCCCAAACAGCGCGTCATCGCCACGCTGGAGGCCGAGGCGCGGGACGACCAGGCCGAGGTGCGGCGGCTCGTGGACACCTGCCCAAAGCACACCTACCGCGCCACGGACGAGCGTTATTCCTACACCATGCGCACCGTCACGATGCTAGTTATTTTTTTGGAGATGGAGCTGCGCGGCATCGCCCTGGCCGCCGCCGTGGCCTCGTGGCAAAAGCACGGCACGCGCGCGGCCTTCCTGCGCAATATGCTCACCCTCCACACCGCCTGGGCCCAGGCCTTCGCCGCAAAGGGCCTGGATTTCGCCCTGGCCGAGCGCATGGCGGCCCCCATCCGCGACCCCTTCGTGGCCTTCTTCCTGGACACCGCCGAGAAAGTCCGCGCCCTGGACCTGGACGACATGGAGGGCTACGAGGCCGCCACCGGCGAGCCCCCGCCCCTGCCTTGCGTGGAGCCCGACCCCGCCCAGGTCGCCCAGTGGCAAGAGATGGTGGAGGGGTACCTGGAGGGGGTGGAGGGGTAGGCGCGTCCTTGCGCCCGCTCACCCGCGCGGGTACACAGGCGGGGAGCACACCCCAACAGAAAGCCCGCGCCCATGCCCACACTGGAGTTCAAGGGAAAGCCCTTTGTCTACGCCCACCACCTGGCCGTGCCCTACCGCACGCTGGAGGTGAACGCGGCCAAGTCCGCCAGCCCCGCACCGCACCTGGACGAAAACCTGATTATCCACGGGGATAACCTGCACGCGCTAAAGGCTCTGCTCCCCCGCTATGCGGGCCGCGTGAAGTGCATTTATATTGACCCGCCCTACAATACGGGCAACGAGGGCTGGTGCTATAACGACGCCGTCAACGCGCCGCTTATCCGCGAGTGGCTGAAAGACTCCGCAAACCCCGTGGACAAAGAGGACTTAGAGCGCCACGACAAATGGCTGTGCATGATGTGGCCGCGTTTACAATTATTGCGGGAATTATTGGCCGATGACGGCGTGATATTTGTGAGTATAGATGATAACGAGGTGCACCACCTGCGCATGATTATGGATGAGGTGTTTGGGGAAGAGAACTTCATAGCACAAATGATCTGGGCATCTGGACGAAAAAATGACTCAACATTGGTCTCTGTATCACACGAGTATCTTCTTTGCTATGCAAAAAATATAATGAGAATGAAGGACCAAAAAGTTCAATGGAGAAACAGAAAAAAGGGCATTGAGGATATTTATAAAAAAGAAAAACAATTAAAGAGAAAATATGGAGAGGACTGCGAGGGGGCCACAAAAGAATTAAGAAAATGGTTTTCGGATATGGATGATTCTAATCCTGCAAAAAGACATAAGCATTTCTCTTGTATGGATGATGTAGGGATATATTTTCCTGATAACATATCCTGGCCTGGCGGCGGTGGGCCGACATATGAAGTCTTGCACCCCAAAACCAATAAACCTTGCAAGGTTCCATCAAGGGGCTGGATGTTCTCTAAGCCAGAAACAATGCAAGACGCGATAGATAACAATAGGGTGCATTTTGGATTAGATGAAAATTATGTACCTTGCATAAAATCTTATCTAAAAGACAGAGAAGAAGAAGTCCCCTATTCTGTTTTCTATCAAGATGGGCGCTCTTCGACTAAAAGATTGCGCTCTTTGATGAATGGAGATGTATTTTCTCATCCAAAAGATGAATATGTTATACAGTCTATTTTGGAGTTCGCCACCGAAAAAGATGACATCATCCTTGACTCCTTCGCGGGCTCTGGCACCACGGCCCATGCGGTGCTTGCCCTGAATAAGGAGGACGGGGGCAATCGCAAGTTTATCTTGGTGGAGTGTGAGGACTATGCCGACACCATCACGGCCGAGCGTGTGCGGCGCGTAATACGCGGCGTGCCAGGGGCCAAGGACGCGGCCTTGCAAGCGGGCCTGGGCGGCACCTTCACCTTTTGCGAACTTGGCGCGGCGATGGATGTGGACAATCTGCTTAAAGGGCAAAACCTGCCCAGCTATGCGGAGCTTAGCGCCTATGTGTTCCACACGGCCACGGGCGCGACACTATCCGCGCCGCCGGGGGCGGGGGGCCAGGACTATTTTATCGGGGAGACGGCCACGCAGCGCCTACACCTTATCTATCGCCCCGATCTGGACTTCCTACGCTCTGGCGATAGTGCGCTGTCCATGCCTTTGGCGGAGCGGATTGGCGCGGCGGCGAAGGAGGCGGGCAAGGGCGCGCTGGTCTTTGCCACACACAAGTTTATGGGGCAGGACGCGCTGACCCCGCTGGGGATCACCTTTGCGCAGCTGCCCTATGCCCTGCACCGGCGGATGGAGGGGGGCGATGGAGCTTAAGGAGTATCAGGGGCGGGTCATCACGCGGTTTGAGGGGTACCTGGCCGCGCTGGCCCGCGCGCGGGAGGCCGTGCCAGAGAAGTACATGGCGCGGGAGGCGTGGGACGACCCGAAGGTTAAGGGGGTGCTGCCCCGCGTGCAGGCGGGCAGGGACGGGCCGCTGATCGTGCCGCCGTATGTGGAGCGGCGCGATGCGGCGGGGCGGTCTATACCGCATGTGTGCCTGAAGGTGCCCACGGGCGGGGGCAAGACGCTGCTGGCCGCCGAGTGCGTGGGGCGGGTGCAGACGGACTTCCTGCGGCGGCAGGTGGGGCTTGTGCTGTGGGTCATGCCCTCATGCCAGATATTTGACCAAACGGATAAGGCTCTGCGCGATCGCACGCACCCGTACCGGCAGGTGCTGGAACGCGCGTCGGGCGGGCGGGTCAAGATTGTGTACAAGGATGACGCGCTGTGCCGCGCGGATGTGGACAATTACCTGTGCGTGATGCTGGTGCGCCTGGCGGCCACAAACCGCAATAAGAGTAAGGAGTTTTTGCGTATTTTCCGCGATGCGGGGCGGTATCGCAGCTTTTTCCCGCCCGTGGATGATTATTTGGAAAACAACGCCCTGCTGCAGGCGCACGGGGATTTGGAGCGCCACGATTTGGCCGATGCCGGGGCCATCCCGAATGTGTCGGTGAAGCAAAGCCTGGTGAATGTGCTGAAGATGGTGCGCCCCGTGGTGGTGATTGACGAGGGGCACAAGGCCTATTCGGAGAACACGCGCGAGGCGCTGAACGGCTTTAACCCGTCCTTTGTGCTGGAGCTGACCGCCACGCCGAATGTGAAGGCGCGGGTGAGCAATATCCTGGTGGATGTGCTGGGCACGGATTTGAAGGACGCGCAGATGATCAAGCTGCCCATCCATATCAGTGCGCTGAACAAGGGCGATTGGCAGGGCACGCTGGACCGCGCGCATGGGAAGCTGGCGGATTTGGAGGCGGCCGCGCGTGAGGTGGAGGCCGCCGAGGGCCGCTATATCCGCCCCATCATGGTGGTGCGGGTGGAGCGCACGGGCAAGGACCAAAGGGACGGCAAGCGCGTGCACGCGGAGGATGCCAAGGCGTATTTGATTGAGCGCCTGTGTGCGCGGCCCGAGGAGATACGGATAAAGTCCGCCGAGGATGACGGCCTGCGCGATACGGATTTGCTAAGCCCGCTGTGCCCCGTGCGGTATGTGATTACCAAGTCCGCGCTGCAGGAGGGGTGGGATTGCCCCTTTGCCTATGTCCTGGCCCTTTTGGACAATACCACGGCGGGCACGGCCATGACGCAGATGGTGGGCCGCGTGCTGCGCCAGCCCCATGCGCGGGCCACTGGGTGCGAGGCCCTGAACGCCTGTTATGTGTTCTGCCACAACCAAAAAGTGGGCGATGCGATAGACGCCGTGAAAAAGGGCCTGGAGGGCGAGGGCATGGCCGACCTGGGCGCGTTTGTGCAGGCGGATAGCAGCGGCGCGGACGGGCAAGCGGGGCAGGCCCCGAAGCGCAAGCTGGGCCGCAACCCGCGCTTTAAGGGGCTGGAGATATTTCTGCCCCGTGTGCTCCACGCCGATGGTACGGGTGGCTGGCGGGCCGTGGAGTATGGCCACGATATTCTGGCCGCCGTGCCGTGGAGCGACCTGACCTATGACCCCGTGCCTTTTTTGGCTGGCGGCCTTGTGGAGCGCACAAAGAGCCTTACCTTTACGCGGGACAAAGACCGGCAAGGGGTGCTTTGGGATGAAAGCGCCCCTGTATCTGTGGCGCTGGAGGGCGGCGCGGTGGATGTGGCGGGCCTGTGCGCTCCGCTTTCGGACATTGTGCCCAACCCGTGGCAGGCCGCGCGTATTTGGGGGGAGGCGCTGGCCCGCCTGCGGGCCGAGGGCAAGAGCGAGGGCGAGCTTTACGCCATGCGCCTTGACCTGCTGAACGATATGAAGGGCAAGATCAAGGCGGTGGTGCATGAACGGGCCGAGGCCATTTTTCGGGAAAAACTGGCCCGGGGCACGCTGCGTTTTCACCTTACGACGGCCCCCTATGGGCACTTGAACTTTAAACTTTTGCAGGAAATAGAAATACGCGCGCGGCCAGATGACCCCAAAATCCGCCGCGAAGACGGCGATTTACCCCAAAACACGCTCTATGGGGCCGTGTATGAGGCCGATGTAAACGGCCTGGAGCGAAAACTGGCCATGTATCTGGCAAACAAAGATGAGGCCGTGACATGGTGGCACAAGATGGCCGAGCGCAGCACGGGGGCCTATGCTCTGCAAGGCTGGAAAAAAGACAAGGTGTACCCCGATTTTCTGGTGTGCCTGCACGGCGGGCGCGTTGTGGTGTTGGAGACCAAGGGCAATCAGTTGGAAAATCCCGATACAGCATACAAGCGCGCGCTCTTTGACCTCTTGACCCAAAGCGCGGGTGCCGCGCCCGTGGGCACCATGGAGATAGATACGCCCCAGGGCCCGTGCTACAGTTTTGAGATGGTGATGGAGGACGACTGGCGGGCCCGCATGGACAGCCTCCTTACAGAAAGAGAGGCGGCCTGAAGGCGGGGCCGCAAAACCATCTGGGGGCAATTTTGGGGGCAACAGGGAAAGACTAATTTAGAAAACCTTTTTCTATCAAGCATTTAATCGCCAAATGTGTATCCTCTCCTGGCATCATTATGTAAAAAAGAGCATTGTTATGGTTGAGACCACTCGAGGCGAATCCCCTAGAGAGCGTGCGCGCAACGTGTGCACATTATGGACTTTATGGGCCAGATGGAACAAAGGCCCGGCTTGAGCGAGGAGAGTCTTTCGGCGGTGGCGAGAAAATACGTTCTCAGGGTTATATCAAGGAGTGGGTTGCCGACCAGGAAGCCGCCAAGGCGCAGGAAAAGCGCATGAATAAGACGGCCGGGGCCGCGTTCTGGAGCGCGGTTGGCTCTGTTGTGAGCGCAGCCGTGGCCCTTATCGCCCTCTTCGTCGCCCTCCACGCACAGAACTAAGCCGCGCACGCTATGCACGGCGCGTAAGGGCACGGCCTCCACGGTCATCTGGTGGCTGTGATGAATCTTGGGGCCAGGCCGTCTTCCCCCTGGGTCCGTTCTGTGGCAGACTCCCCGGAGTCTTCTTGAAAACTCCCCCAAAGGCGGCTAAACACACCCCATGTCCGAGGACGATGACACACAAGGCGAGGGCGAGGGGGCCATCGGCTCCACCTTTCTGGCCGGGCCCTGGCACCCCGTGGAGGGGGAGGAGGCAGAGGGCTTCTTGGACATGGTGGGCCCTGTCTATGGCCGGTACAAGGTTTCCACAGAGACCACGGAGGTCGCGTGGCGGCCTCTGCCGTTTTATGAGCAGGTGGTCTTGATTCGCATGCGCGACCCGGCCTGGGGCAACCCGGACCTAACGCTCTACCACCTCGCGGACGAGGGCACGCCGTATCCCCTCAACGGCACATCACCCCCGATACACGAGATCAACGCCAAGGCACCGATAGACATAACAGAAGACAACGTCCTGGATTACCTCCGGTTTTTCTGCTACTTCGTCCGGGGGGAGGAGGGGCCGTTTTACCTGGCCGAGACCATGGACGACCCCGTTATGCCCAAGGATATGGAGGAGGCCACCCGGGCGGTGATTGAGGGCGCGGTGCGCCCCGCGTCGTATGAGGGCATGAACGACAAGGGGGATTTTTTGTGTGACGCGGTCGTGTTCTACTCAGACGGCCTCTTCCTGGCCAACTTCGCCGTCCAGCCCGGCGGCATGATAGAGATGCTCTCTGACCAGCGCCTGGTGGAGGACCTGCCCACCCGTGTCAACTCCCCCATCGCGTAGTGTCGGCGGGGGCGCGCACCGCTGTTGCGCTTCTGAACCTGGGCGGGCCGAGCGCGCCGGAGGACATAGAGCCGTTCCTGCGCAACTTTTTTTCTGATCCGGCGATCTTGCCCCTGCCAGGGCTGCTCCGTCGCCCATTGGCCGCGCTTATCGCCCACCGCCGCGCACGCGGCGCAGCGCGGGAGGCGTATGCGGCGCTGGGCGGGGCCTCTCCACTCCTGGCCAACACACGGGCCCAGGCCCAGGCCCTGGAGGCCGCGCTTGGCGCAGGCTGGCGCGTCTTTGTGTGCATGCGCTACTGGCATCCCATGGCGGCGGAGGTCGCCGCGCAGGCCCGGGCCTGGGGTGCCGATAGGGTTGTTCTTCTGCCTCTCTATCCACAGTTTGCGCGGGCGACCACCGGCTCTGCCCTGGCCGCATGGGCCGCCGCTGCGCCGGACATCCCGGCACAGGGCCCACGCTGCTACCCCACGCACCCAGGCTTTATCCAGGCCTGCGCGGACCGCGTGGCTGCAGCGCTAGAGCAAAGCCCGGCCAACGCACGGGTCCTGTTCTCCGCCCACGGCTTGCCCGAGCGGGAGATCCGGCGGGGGGATCCCTACCAAGCCCAGTGCACGGCCACGGCGCAGGCGATCGTACGGGCCTTAGGCCTCAAAGACTGGGCCGAGTGCTATCAGTCCCGCGTGGGGCCGCTGAAGTGGATCGGCCCGAGCGTGGAAGAGGCCCTGGCACGCGCGGCGGCGGACAACGTGCCGGTGGTGGTCTTCCCCCACGCGTTCACGCAGGAACACATAGAGACCCTGGTGGAGCTGGACATAGAGTATGCGCACAAGGCCCACGCCCTGGGCGTACCGGGGTACGTCCGCGCACAGACCGTGGGCACGCACCCGGCATTCATCGCCGCCCTGGCAGACCTGGCCCGGCGGGCGCACGACGCAGGCAGGCACTCCGCCGGATAGCGCCCCTATTGCAGTGCGGGTCCCCGCCCCTTGCCAATCTGGGCCTCTGGGCGTACACCCTGGGGCCGCAATGCTCGCCCTGCTCTCCCGCATATTCGGCTCCGCGAACGCCCGCGCGGTCAAGCGCCTCGCGCGGCACGTTCCCACCATCAACGCGTTGGAGCCGCGCATGGAGGCCCTATCGGACGACGCCCTGCGGGCCCAGACGGCTGCGTTGCGCGCGCGCCTGGCCAAGGGCGAGACCCTGGAGGCCCTCCTCCCGGAGGCCTTCGCCACAGTGCGGGAGGCCGCCAAGCGGACCCTGGGGCAGAGGCACTTTGACGTACAGCTGATCGGCGGCGTGGCCCTGCATGAGGGCCGCATCGCCGAGATGCGCACGGGCGAGGGTAAGACCCTGGTGGCCACCTTGCCGGTGTACCTGAACGCCCTGACCGGCCAGGGGGTGCACGTAGTGACGGTCAACGACTACCTGGCCCAGCGGGACGCGGGGTGGATGGGGCAGGTCTACCGCTTCCTGGGCCTGTCCGTGGGCTGCATCGTGGCGGGGCTGAAGGACCACGAGCGGCGGGAGGCCTACGCCGCTGATGTGACCTACGGCACAAACAACGAGTTTGGGTTTGACTATCTGCGCGACAACATGAAGTTCTCCCTGGAGCAGATGGTCCAGCGGGAGTTCCACTACGCCATCGTGGACGAGGTGGACTCCATCCTCATAGACGAGGCGCGCACGCCCCTTATCATCTCCGGGCCCGCCGAGGGCTCTACGGATCTCTACGGCAAGGTGGACCGGGTCATCCCGGACCTGGTAGAGGCGGATTATGAGAAGGACGAAAAGCAAAAGAACATCACCCTGACCGAGGAAGGCGTGGAGCACGTGGAGTCTCTGCTGCGCGCAGCAGGCCTGATGCCCGACGGGGGCCTGTACGACATCCAGAACATAGACCTGGTGCACCACGTGTCCCAGGCCCTGCGCGCACACAAAATGTACGCCCGGGACACGGACTATATCGTCAAGGACGGGAAGGTCGTCTTGATTGACGAGTTCACGGGCCGGATGATGGACGGGCGGCGCCTGTCCGAGGGGCTCCACCAGGCCCTGGAGGCCAAGGAGGGCGCCCAGGTCTTAAGCGAGAATCAGACCCTGGCCTCCATCACCTTCCAGAACTACTTCCGCCTGTACCCCAAGCTGGCCGGGATGACGGGCACGGCCATGACAGAGGCCGCCGAGTTTGCGGAGATATACAACCTACCCGTGGTGGACATCCCCACGCACCGCCCGGTGGCGCGTACGGACCACGACGACAAGATTTATAAGTCCCTGCGCGAGAAGGAGGAGTCCGTCATCGCCCTGGTCAAGGACTGCCACGCGCGGGGGCAGCCGGTGCTTGTGGGCACGGTGTCTATAGACAAGTCCGAACAGCTCTCTGCGGCACTGAAAAAGGCCAAGGTCCGGCACAATGTCCTGAACGCCCGCCACCACGATCGGGAGGCCGCCATCATCGCCCAGGCTGGCCGCCTGGGGGCCGTCACCATCGCCACCAACATGGCCGGGCGCGGCACGGACATACAACTGGGCGGCAACCCCGAGATGGCCGAGGGCGCAACCTGGGATGTGGAGGGGGAAAAAGCCAAGGTCCTGGCTGCGGGGGGCCTGTACGTCATCGGCACAGAGCGGCACGAAT
This sequence comes from Alphaproteobacteria bacterium, assembly GCA_016757515.1. Taxonomy (GTDB): domain Bacteria; phylum Pseudomonadota; class Alphaproteobacteria; order Micavibrionales; family Micavibrionaceae; genus UBA10425. Next base: position 43,192 of record JAERIN010000003.1, on the reverse strand, counting down.
CGCGGCGCATTGACAACCAGCTGCGCGGGCGCTCCGGTCGGCAGGGGGACCCAGGGGCCACCATGTTCTTCCTGTCCGTGGAGGACGACCTTGTGCGCGTGTTCGCCGGGGATCGGCTGGAGGCCCTCTTGGCCAACCCCAGCATAGGCCTGCGCGAGGGGGAGGCCCTGGAGCACCCCCTCATCAGCAAAATGCTGCAGCGGGCCCAGGGCAAGGTGGAGGCCATGCACTTTGAGATCCGCAAGAACCTCCTGAAGTTTGACAACGTCATGAACGACCAGCGCAAGGTCATCTATGAGCAGCGGCGGGAGATCATGGCTGCGCCCGAGGTGGAGGACATTGTGCGCGACATGCGCCACGACGTGGCGGACGCCCTGGTGGCGGACGTCGCGCCCGCGGGGACGTACCCAGAAAAGTGGGATGCCAAGGGTCTGTCCGCTGGAGCGCAGCGCCTCCTGGCCCTAGAGGTCGACGCGGCGGCGTGGTTCGGCGAAGAGGGTATCACGCCCGAAGCGGTGGCCCAGCGGCTACGCACGGCAGCGGACGAGAAGATGGCCGCAAAGGCCGCCGGTGTGGGCCTGCCCGTGTGGCGCGGGGTGGAGAAATCCCTCTTGCTGCAACTTCTGGACCAGCACTGGAAAGACCATCTCTTGGCCCTGGACCACCTGCGGCAGGGGATCAACCTCCGCGCCTACGCGCAAAAGGACCCGCTCAATGAGTACAAGACCGAGGCCTTTGGGATGTTTGAGGCCATGCTGGACGCTCTGCGCGAGAGCGTGACGCAGACCCTGTCTGTGGTGGAGGTGTCCGTGGGTGCCCCGCCGCCGGTGCCCCGCGCACGCACAGGCCCGGTGCACGAGGGGCGGGGTGAGGACCCGGCGGCCCGCGCCGCAGCCCAGCGGCCCGAGACCGTCCGCCACCGCTTTGACCCTGCAGACCCCGCCACCTGGACCAAAACGCCCCGCAACGCCCCGTGCCCCTGCGGCTCGGGCAAGAAATATAAGCATTGCCATGGGAGGGTCTCATGATGTCAGAAATATCTTTTAGAGAAGTGTTAACAGAGATAGAAGAACAATGCGCATAAAAAGATAACGGTCTATTGACTCAGAGTCCGATGACGCGGCTCGCGCCTTGGGCATACTTATGCAGGTTGAGGATGCGCGCACCGAACAACAAAGACAGAAGCGTGCAGAACAACGCGCGGAGATGAGTGAGGCTGCGCCTGCCACGGCCTAGCCCCCGACAGCGTCCAGCGCCGCCGCCGCCGCGCTTGAGGCGGCACCCTTGCCCTCCGGCCTTGGGTAGGCTATTTCCTTAGAGTATGGCGCACACGCCCAAGACCGGCGCGCAGGTGGTGGTCCAGGCCCTGATCGATCAGGGTGTGGAGGTCGTGTTCGGCTATCCGGGCGGGGCGGTCCTGCCCATTTATGATGAGCTGTTCCACAGGAAGGACAAGATCCGCCACGTCTTGGTGCGGCAGGAGGGAGGGGCCCTGCACGCGGCGGAGGGCTACGCCCGTTCCTCGGGCAAGGTGGGCGTCGCCCTGGTGACTTCTGGGCCGGGCGCGACGAACGCGGTCACGGGCCTGGCGGACGCGATGATGGACTCCATACCGCTCGTGTGCCTCACGGGGCAGGTGCCCAGCTTCCTCATCGGCACTGACGCGTTCCAAGAGGCCGACACCACGGGCATCACCCGCGCCTGCACAAAGCACGGGGCCCTCGCGCGGGACCCAGGGCGCCTGGCCGAGACCATCCACGAGGCGTTTTATCTGGCCAAGGCGGGGCGGCCCGGCCCGGTGGTGGTGGACATCCCGAAGGACGTGCAGTTCGCCCACGCGCCGTACATGGGGCCGAAGGACTACACGCCCCGCCGGTCTTACCGTCCGCGCACGGAGCCAGACCCGGCGGCCATAGAGCAGGCCGTGGCGATGATGGCGGAGGCGCGGCGGCCCGTGCTCTACACCGGGGGCGGGATCATCAACGCCGGGCCGGGGGCGTCCGCCGCCCTGTGCGCCCTGGCGGGCAAGACGGGCTTCCCGGTGACAAGCACCCTCATGGGCCTGGGGGCATACCCGGCCAGCGGGCGGGCGTGGCTGGGGATGCTGGGGATGCACGGGACGTATGAGGCCAACAAGGCCATGTACGGGTGCGACCTGATGATTGCCGTGGGCGCGCGGTTTGACGACCGGGTGACGGGGCGGGTGGACGCGTTCTCCCCCGGCTCGCGCAAGATCCACATTGATATAGACCCCTCGTCCATCAACAAGAATGTCCACGTAGACCTGCCCATCGTGGCGGACGCCGGGAGTGCGCTGGAGGCCCTGGTGGCGGCCTGGGGGGGCCGCGCCGCGCCGAACCTCGCCCCGTGGTGGGCGGAGATAGAGGCCTGGCGGGCGAAGGACTGCCTGGCCTACCGTCCCTCGGACACCATCATCAAGCCGCAGTACGCCCTGGAGCGCCTGCGGGAGGCCCTGAAGGGCCGCGACGACGTGTTCATTACGACCGAGGTGGGCCAGCACCAGATGTGGGCCGCGCAGTTCTTGCCCTTTGAGCAGCCGAACCGGTGGATGACCTCCGGCGGCCTGGGCACCATGGGCTACGGCCTGCCCGCCGCCATCGGCACGCAGATGGCGCACCCCGGCGCGCTCGTGATCGACGTGGCGGGCGAGGCCTCCATCCTTATGAACATACAGGAGATGTCCACGGCGGTGCAGTACCGCCTGCCCGTTAAGATCTTCATCCTGAACAACCAGTGGATGGGCATGGTGCGCCAGTGGCAAGAGCTGCTCCACGGCGAGCGGTACTCAGAGAGCTATACCGAGAGCCTGCCGGACTTCGTGAAGCTGGCCGAGGCGTACGGCGGCGTGGGCCTGCGGGCCGAGACGCCGGCGGAGCTGGATGGCGTCATCACCGAGATGCTCAAAACAGACCGCGTGACCATCGTGGACGTGTGCGTGGACCAGAAGGAAAACTGCTTCCCCATGATCCCGTCCGGCAAGGCGCACAACGAGATGATCCTCGCCGCCGACGCGGCGATGTTTGATAAGGGGTTGGTGTGATGGAGCAGGATGCGGTTCCGTGTGATGAAGCGCTGATATGGCCGACCATAAAGGCCTTGAAGGAGCTTGGCGGGTCCGGGACCATCGGAGAGATAAACGAAAAGATTGTCGAATTGGAGGGCTATTCTGAGGTCTTGCAGGCCGAGTTAATGCCGAATGGCACACAAACAAAGTTGGCCTACCGCAGCGCGTGGGCCAGGACTAACCTCAAGAAGGGGGGATATGCAGACAACCCCTCGCGCGGACTGTGGGTCTTGCTAGAAAAGGGACAGAAAACACTGGACGGAGATGAAGAAAAGATAATAAATAATATAAAGAGGGCGAACAAAGAAGACAATAAAAACAAAAACAAGAAATTCGCGCCAGAACGGAAGGGGCAAAAAGAGATACTTGACGCACAACCCCAGGAAGATGATTGGAGGGATGGCCTGCTGCGCGTTCTGCGTGACATGGCCCCGGACGCCTTTGAGCGCCTGGCTCAACGCCTGCTGCGCGAGGGCGGGTTCATTGACGTCAATGTGACAGGCAAGAGCGGGGACGGCGGCATTGACGGCGTGGGCATCCTGCGCATGGGGCTTGTGTCCTTCCCTATCGTCTTCCAGTGCAAGCGTTACCAAGGGAGCATAACACCGGAACAGGTGCGGGGGTTTCGGGGTGCGATGATAGGTCGCGCGGATAAAGGACTCTTCATCACTACGGGCAGTTTTACCGCTGAGGCGCGTAGGGAGGCCACGCGGGCCGCGCCTTTTATAGACTTGATAGACGGCGACACCCTGTGCGACCTGTTAAAAGAACGCGGCCTGGGCGTTGTGGAGAGGGTACAGGTGGATGCCGCCTGGTTTGCCAAGATTTGACATGAAGAGCGCACAACGAGATGATCCTCGCCGCCGACGCCGCGATGTTTGATAAGAGCTTGGTGTAGGGCAGGGGGGTCACGGCCCCGCCGCCCCAAGGCGCGCCATGGCCACCAGCCCGCGCAGGGTCAGGTCCGGGACGAGGGCGTCCGGGGCCAGGTCTGGGGCGAGCGCGGGGGCCAGGCCGCCGGTGGCGATGCTATAGGGCTGCGCCCCGATCTCCGCCGCCATGGCCGCGATCACGCCCTGTATGGCCCCGATATGGCCCCAGTACGCGCCGGCGGTCAGGGCCCCTGCCGTGTCAGGCCCCACGGCGCTGTCCGGGCGGGCCAGGGGGACCTGGGGCAGGCCCGCCGCCACAGCCTGGCGGAGCCCCGCCAGACCCGCCGCAGGCCCGGGCAGGATCGCCCCGCCGCGAAAGCGCCCCGCCGCGTCCACCAGGTCCACCGTTGTGGCCGTGCCCACGTCCACCACCACTGCAGGCAGGGGCCAGGGGCCCCGCGCGGCGGCTAGAGCGTTCACCAGTCGGTCCGCGCCCGCCCCGGCGGGGCCGTTGACGGGAACGGTCTGCGCGCTCGCCAGGGCCACCCGCGCCTCCGGGGCCCAGCGGGCGCAGTCACGCAAAAAGGCCGCCTCTGCCTGCGGCACCACGCTTGCGAGGGCCATAACCTGCGCACCAGAGAACGCCGCGCGGGGCAGGGCCTGGCCCGTGGGCACCCGCCAGACCTGCCCGAACTGCCCCCCGGCCCACCGCGCCGCCGCGACGCACGTATTGCCGATATCCGCCGCGAGGATGTCCATCCTGGCAGTCTAGCGCCCGCGCGGTGGCCCGTGTAGACTGCGCCGCGTTATGATGGACGCCATTGCCCGCTTTTTTGTCCCCGTGCAAAAGGCCCTGAAGGCCTCCCTCTCCTCTTTTGTCCGTCTGGAGACGGCGGATGGCTCCACGACCCTTGTCTCCACGGACGGCTCCCTCATCTCCCTCGTGCGGATTGACGGCACCCGGCAGATCGTGGGGGAGGAGGAGTACGCGCGGATCGTGGAGAGCGCGACCATAAAGATAGGGGCCCGCTTTGATCGCCCCGGGCATGCTCTGCAAATCCACTTTGCCCGCGACCCTGTGGATGTGGGCAAGATGGTGGAGGGCTTTGTGCAGCCCGCCCGTGGGGCGGCAGAGAGCATAGGCCTGGACATGGACGATGTTCTGGAAGGGCGCGCAGAACACCTGAGGGGTTTCCTGGCCAAGGAGGAGTCCTACTTTGTCCTGTGGACTCACCCTATTCTCTTGACCCCGACAGAGCGCAAGCGGGCCCTGGCAGAAGCCGAAGAGAGGAACAAGGGCTGGATTCCGCTGCGGCACAGGGCCGAGGCGCAAGACCCCCTGCGCGGGTTGGATGAGCTGCGGACCCGGCACAAGAGTTTTGTTGCGGCCATAACCACCGCGTTGGACGAGCTGGGCCTGCGGGCGGAGGTCTTGGAGGTGCACGAGGCGCTGCGGCGCGTGCGCGCCTCTCTGTTCCCAGACCGCGCGAACGAGGCGTGGCGTGCCTGTCTGCCGGGGGACCCGATACCGCCCCGCGCGCCCAAGAGCCGCGTGGACAAGTCTGACCTCCTGTGGCCCAGCCTCCCGGACCAGATCATGGCCGCAGACGCGCGCGTGATGACTCGCTCTGTTGTGCGCATAGGGGGCCTCTTGTGGGCTGGGGCAGACATGACCCTCGCACCCATGGAGGCCACGAGCTTTGATGTTCTTCTGAAGCGCTTTGTGGAGGCGGGCATCCCCTTTCGCATATCTTTTCTCGTGGAGGGCGGCGGGACAGTGGGCATGCAGTTCAAGGCCTCCCTGGCCACCATGCTGGGCGCGACCAGCGCCGTAAATAAGCAGGTCAAATACTCCCTGGAGGCTCTGCAGCGCATGGCCCGGCGGGAGCCAGTGGTCCGCCTGCGCGTGTCCTTCGCCACTTGGTGTCGGGCGGAGGAGCGGGGCAAGATCTTAGACCAGCTGTCCATCCTCATGCAGGCCGTGGAGGGCTGGGGCTATTGCCAGGTTTCGGACTTCTCCGGGGACCCTCTGGACTGCGTGATGTCCTCCGCACTCGGCATCCACTGTGCGGGGACGGCGCCCATGGCCGTGGCCCCCATGTTTGAGGTGATGAAGCTCCTGCCCTGGCAGAGGCCGTCCAGCCCTTTCCAGAGGGGCGCGCTCATCATGCGCAGTCCAGACGGGAAGCCCTGGCCGTATCAGACGGGCACGAACGTCACCACAACGTGGTTTGACCTCATCTTCGCCCAGCCGGGGGCCGGCAAGTCTGTGATGCTGAACACGCAGAACCTGTCCACCGTCCTCACGCCGGGCCTGTCCAAGCTCCCCCTCATCGCCATCATTGACATCGGCCCGTCCTCTTCGGGCCTCATCTCTCTCATCAAAGAGGCTTTGCCCCCCGGGCGACAGCACGAAGCCGCGTACTACCGCCTTCAAATGGCGCACCAATACGCCATAAACCCTTTTGACACACAGCTGGGGTGCCGGCAGCCCCTCTTGGACGAGCGGGCCTACCTTGTGGAGCTGTTCACCCTGCTCTGCACACCGCCGGGGCAGGATAAGCCCTATGATGGCATCACGCAGCTTGCGGGCCTGGTGGTGGATGAGATGTACCGCTGGCGGGCAGACACGGGAGGGAACGCGGAGCCCCGACCCTACCTCCCCCGGCTGGAGCCAGAGGTTGACGAGGCGCTGTCCAAGCACAATGTGCATCTGCCGAACGACCCCTATTGGTGGGACATTGTGGACAAAATGTTTGATCTGGGCCAGGTCCACATAGCCGAGTTGGCCCAGCGGCATGCGGTGCCCATACTGGGCGACGCCATCACGGCGGCCCGCCGGCCTCAGATACGGAGTCTGCTAGAACAGACCTCCATCGGCGTGAGCACGGAGAGCGTCATCAACGCTTTTGAGCGCATGGTGACGTCGGCGATACGGGAGTTCCCCATTTTGTCCTCTGTTACACAGTTTGACATCGCGGGGGCCCGGCTGTGCGCCCTGGACCTGATGGACGTGGCCCCGCAGGGGGATGCGAGCGCAGACCGGCAGACGTCCCTCATGTACATGCTGGCGCGACATGCCCTGGTGCGCAGCTGGTGGATCAGCACAGATGCCCTCATCGGCGTGCCAGAGAAGTACCAAGACTACCACGCCGCCCGGCTGCAAGAGCTGTCCGAGAGCCCCAAGAGGCTTTGCTATGATGAGTTCCACCGAACTTCGCGCTCCGGCCCGGTGCGGGCGCAGATCATCCGGGATGTAAGAGAGGGCCGCAAGCGCGGGGTGCAGATTGCCTTGTCCTCACAGCTTTTGGACGACTTCTCCAAGGACATGGTGGACCTGGCCACCGGGGTTTGGGTAATGGGCACAGCGGTCTCGGACAAGGCCGTGGACGACGTGGTGGACCGGTTTGGTCTCTCCGCCACCGCGCGGGAGGTTATCCGCAACCACCTCACCGGGCCGACGAAGCGGGGCGCGCCGTGCCTCTTGGTCCTGGGGACGACCGAGGGGCGGTTTGAGCAGCACCTCTACAACACCCTGGGCCCAGCGGAGCTGTGGGCCCTGTCCACGTCTGTGGAGGACGTGGCCATTCGCTCGCGCCTGTACACCCGCCTGGGCGCGGGACCGGCCCGCCAGGCCCTGGGCAGGGCGTACCCCGGCGGCTCCGCCCGGGACGACATCCGCCGCCGCGTCTTGGCGCGCAGCGAGGACAAGAGTACCCGCGCGGCCCTCATCGGGCAGGTGATAGAGGAAATCGTGGCCGAACTCGTGGCCAAGTCGGAGTCTGAAGCCTAGGCCTCCAGTGCGCACGCCAGGGCGCGCAGGGCCCGGCGCTCCGCAGGGCTCACATGGGTGAAGGTGGCAAAGCCTAGGGCACCCAGGCGCGTGCGCCGCGCGCGTTCCCCGTACCACGTGATCATAAGGCTGATGCGGCCCCAGAGGCTCGGCCGATCCCCATACTCGCAGTAGGCCAGGGCCACGGCTTGCGCGATCTCCAAGAGGTGGCCCGTAAAGCCGTGGACTTCCTTCTCATCCACCCGTCCGGCCAAGAGCCTCCGCGCGCGGCGGCACTCCTCTGGCACGTTGGACAGCGCATCGCCCCACCGGGGCCACTCGGCCTTACGCGCGACAGTCTGCGTGATGATGTGTTGCCCCGTCTCGCATCCAAAAACCTCCGTTGCGAAGGCCTCCACTATGCCCGCCAGGGCGGCCATCTCCCGCGCGTCGGCCTCTTCCCCCCCAGTCGCGTCCGCGCGCGAGACATAAAGGCCCGCCCGGTACGGCAGGCGTGTGAGGAGAGTCTGCTGTGCGGGTGTGAGGGCGTCAAGGAAGGACATGGGGCCCGTTCTATCACGCCGGGCTTTAGGCCGCCATGGCTTGGAGTACGGCGTCGCCCAGCGCGGCGGGGGAGTCCGCGACAACGAACCCGGCGTTTCGCAGGGCGGCGATTTTGGACGCTGCGGTGCCCTGCCCCCCGGCGATGATGGCCCCGGCGTGTCCCATGCGCTTGCCCGGCGGGGCGGTGGCCCCGGCGATGAAGGCCGCTGCGGGCTTTTTGATGGGGGCGTTTTTGTAGAACTCTGCCGCCTCTTCCTCCGCCGTGCCGCCGATCTCTCCGATCATCAAGATGCTTTCTGTCTCCGGGTCGCCCAGGAACAGCTCCAGGCACTCCGTGAACGAGAAGCCCTCCACCGGGTCTCCCCCGATGCCGATGCAGGTGGACTGCCCCAGGCCTGCAGCGGTGGTCTGGGCCACCCCTTCGTAGGTCAGGGTGCCAGAGCGGGAGACGATCCCAACCTTCCCGCGCGCGTGTATGGGGCCGGGCATGATGCCGATCTTGCACGCGCCGGGTGTGATGATGCCGGGGCAGTTTGGGCCGATGAGGACGGAAGCGCTCCCGCATAGAGAGCGCTTTACGCGGACCATGTCCAGGGCGGGGATGCCCTCCGTTATGCACACGATGACCCCTATGCCGGCCTCTGCGGCTTCCAAGATGGCGTCCGCCGCGAAGGGCGGGGGGACGTAGATGACGCTCGCGTCCGCGCCCGTCTGGCTTTTTGCCTCCCGCACCGTGTCAAAGACGGGCAGGCCCAGGTGCGTCGTGCCCCCCTTGCCGGGCGTCACGCCCCCCACCATGCGCGTGCCGTAGGCAATCGCCTGCTCGCTGTGAAAGGTCCCCTGGGTCCCGGTGAAGCCCTGGCAGATGACCTTGGTGTTCTTGTCCACGAGTACAGCCATTGTGGGCCCTTCTTACCCCGCGTTGGCGGGCGTGTCCAGCGCGACGTGCGTGCTCTATGGGGCGGCGCGCAGCGCCGCATCCAGGGCACCGGCAAAGGTTGCATAGTCTTGGGCGCCCCGGATGACCGATTCGCCGTTCACGACAAAGCTGGGCGTGGCGTCTATGGCATAGTCCTGCCCGGCCTTTTCGACGTCCCCCACGACAAAGGCCTTGAGGCCGGGGCTTGCCAGACAGGCCTCCAGCGCGGCGGGCGTCAAGGGTATGTGCGCTTTCATTTTGTCCCGCCAGGCGCGGGTGAAGGCCCAGTCCCGCTGGCTGGCGAACAGCGCGTCCAGGAGCGCAAAATAGTCTGGGCCCGTCCCCTGCGTGGTGGCCCCCTCGTCGTTTGGCGCAGCACAGAGCGCGCCCATGGCCGCGCCCATGGCCGGGGCGCTGGTGGGCAGATGGCGGAAGACGAAGCGAACCTTGCCGGTGTCTATGTAGGCCGCTTTGATCTGCGGGAAGACCTCCGCGTGGAACTGCGCGCAGTGGGAACACGACAGGGAGGAGTACTCTACGAGCGTCACGGGCGCGTCGGGGCTGCCGAGCGTGCGCGGGGCCGTTGCAGTGGCCAGTTGGTCTGGGGTGAGCGTCTCCTCCTGCGCGGGTGGGGGGACAGAGGCCGCCGCCCTCGCCATGGGCAAGGCGCCGGGCGCAACGGGCAGGAGCAGGGCGAAGAGGACGACAAAGAGGGTCATCTGGGCCATCTAAGCGGCCTCCTCCTCTTCGTCGGCCTCTGCGGCAGGCACCTCGGCCTCGGCCTCCTCCTCTTCCACAGCCTCCGCCCGGCGCGGGGCCTGGAGCGTGGCGATGGTGAAGTCTCTGTCCGTGATGGTCGGGCGCGTGCCTTCGGGCAGATGGGCGCGAGAGACATGGATGGACTCCCCGTTCTCCACCCCCTCAAGGTCCACCTCTATCACGTCCGGGATGGCGTTCGCGCGGCAGAGGATCTCCACCTCCCGCCGGACGACGGCCAACGTCCCCTTCTGCTCCAGGCCGGGGCACTTGTCTTCGTTGATAAACCGCACCGGCACGGGCACCGAGACCATGGTCCGGTCCGTCACGCGGACAAAGTCCACGTGGATCACGCGGTCCGTCACCGGGTGACGCTGCACGTCCCGCACCAGGGTCTTCTGCGCCGCGCCGTCCACCTCTAGGGCGCACACGGTGGTGAGCATGTGCCCCCGCAGGTATTCCACATTCACTGCGTTTTCGTCCACGGAAAGGGGCACAGACCCTTCAGAGCCACCATAAAGCACCGCGGGCAGGCGGCCCGAGCGGCGCAGAGCCCGCGCGGCCCCCTTGCCCGTGGTGGTGGTGGTCGTGGCGGCGAGGGCATAGGTCTTGGCCATGGTTCGGCTCCTTAGTGCGTGCGTCAAGGGCCGGGCTTATAGCGCCTTCCCGCGCACAAATCAAGCGACATTCGCCTAAAGGGCCGCCTCACGCCCGGTGGTAGGGGTGGCCGGCGAGGATCTGCTGCGCGCGGTAGACCTGCTCCAGGGCCATAAGGCGCACAAGGCGGTGGGGCCAGGTCTGTGGGCCGAAGGCAGCAACGGCGTCCGCCCGCGCGCGGACGGCGGGCGCGTGCCCGTCAGGGCCGCCGATGCATATCTGTACGCGGCTGTACGCAGCCAAGAGGTCCGCAAAGGCCCGCGAGGACAGAGCCTGGCCGGACTCATCCAGGGCAATGACAAAAGCCCCATCCTTCAGCTGCTTGGCCGCGTCCGCCGTGTCCAGGACGGCCAGGGGCCAGGTGATTCGCTTCTCGTACTCTGCGCACAGGTCTGCGAGGGCCCCCCTAGGTGCCTTGCCCACGGTGATGAGGTCTATCTTGGGCACGTCTCTGTGCCCCACAGGTCCTCAATCGCGTAAAAGGCCCGGACCTCTGGGCGCATGACATGGACGATCACGTCCCCCGCGTCCACCAGGGCCCAGTCCCCCTGCGCAAGTCCGTGCGTCCGCACGGGGCCCACGGCGCAGGGCTTCAGGGCCTCTGCTAGCTTCTCGGCCAGGGCCGATACGTGCCGGGCAGAGGTGCCCGAGGCCACGAGCATCGTGTCCGCCAGGGGCATGCGCCCCGTGAGGTCAATGGTGACGACGTCCTGGGCCTTGCCGTCCACGAGGACGCGCAGGGCGGTGGCCCGCATCTCTTCGGCACCGAGGACGTGGGGCGGTGCCAGGGCAGCGGTGGTAGGAATGGCCGGGGCCCTCCGTTTGTTGTCAGGGTCCGCAACCCTGCCACCCCCAGCCTCACGGCGTCAAGGCCGACGTCTAAAAGAGTAAGGGGGTAGGCAACGTTATGGGGCACCGCGATCGCACGGGTGCTTTAGCGGCGTGTAATGGCGAGAGATCATACAGATAGCGGCGTAGGTATCGCCCGGCCCAGGACTTCGCCATAGACGGACAGGGTCTGCGCGGCCATGGTCTCGCGGGTGAAGTGCTGCGCCACCCGCGACATGGCCCGGGTGGCCAGCATCGCGCGCGCGCGGGGCGTTAGGGCCAGGGCCTGCCGCACGCCCTCGGCCAGGGCTGCGGCGTCCCCCGGCTCCACCAGCCACCCGGTCTCCCCCCGCTCTATGGTTTCGCACGCCCCGCCGTGGTCCGCCGCCACGATGGGCTTGCCCATGGCCTGCGCCTCCACGGGCACGCGGCCAAACCCCTCCGGTTCCGTGGAGGGGGCCACGACCACACTCGCCAGGGCGTAGGCGGCGGGCATGTCCGCGCACGGGCCGGGCAGGCGCACAGAGCCAGACAGGCCCCTTTGCGCTATGAGTGCCTCCAGCTCCGCCACATACTTGCCTCGCCCCTGCGCGTCGCCCACCAGGACGGCGCACACGTCCGGGCGGCGCAGCAGGGCCAGGGCCTCTATCAAGACGGCGTGCCCCTTCCACCGCGTCAGGCGCGCGGGCATAAGCACTATGTTCGCCCCGTCCGGCACGCGCCAGCGGCGGGCAAGGTCTATCATCCGCTCGGGCGATACGGCGTTGGGGTGGAAGCGCTCCACCGCTATCCCCCGGGGCACCACGCGTACGGCGGCAGGGTCCGCCCCCAGGGCCTCCACCGCGTGCCGGGCTACGTAGTGGGATATGGCGATGACCCGCTCCCCCCGGGCCATGACGGCGTTGTAGGCCCGCTTGGCCGCGCTCTGGCAGGGGTAGGGCGCGTGGCAGGTGGTGACAAAGGGCATCGCGGCCCAGCGCGCGGCGTAAAAGGCGGACCAGGCCGGCGCTCGGGAGCGTGCGTGCAGAATGTCCACCCCCTCCGCGCGGGCGAGGGCGGCCAGGCGGCGGGCGTTGGACCATATGGTCAGCGGATTTTTGGCGTGCACGGGCATGGGCACGTGCTCCGCCCCCACACGGACGAGCTCATGCAGGCGCGTGCCCCCCCGGCAGGCCACTAGGGCCCGGCAGCCCGCCTCCGCCAGGGCTGCGGCCACGTCCACGCAGCCCTGCTCCGCCCCGCCGGCGGACAGCTCCGGTATCACCTGGAGGACCGTTGTGCGCCTGCCCCGAATCATAAGGGCATTCTACGCACAGCAGCCCGCCGGCCTCCATATGCCCCAGGGGGCCGCCTTGACCGGGCCGGAAAAACGCCCAAGATACGCCCATGCCCGATTCTGCCCCCCCCGTGGCCGACTTCCAGGCCCACCTCATCGCCCGTCTGCGCCAGGAGAAGGCCGCAGCGGACGACGCGGCGCAGGCCGTGGTGGAGGCCACGCGGGCGAACGCAAACAATGCCGCGCGGGTCCACGGCCTGGTGCTCCGCCTCCTGGACGCGCAGGACGGCGCGGGGTTCTTTCAGGCGCTTACGCTGGACTCTCTGGCCTGGCTGGACGTGGACGCGGCGGCCCTGGCCATGGAGTCGGGTTCTGGCCCCATACCGCTCATCCCAAACGGCCCGCTGCGCCTCCTGCCCCCTGGAACGGTCCAGGCCTGGCTGGGCGACGCCGCCTTCGCGCTCCACGGGGACATCACAGGCTCTGAGGCCCTCTACGGCGGCGGGGCGGCCCTCGTGCGGTCCCAGATTCTGCTCAGGGTCACCCCGCCCGGCACGCCCGGCGTCTTGGCCTTCGGCTCCCGCGATCCGCAGGCCTTTGCCCCCGGCCAGTCCACGGACCAGGCCCAGTTCCTGGCAGGCGTGGTGGAGCGCCTCCTTGTGCGCTGGCAAGGGGCGTGAATGCCTCTTGGGCATTGTCAGGCCGGGGGATTGCCTTGACGCCACCACTTCCAAAAGCCGCGGGCGTTTATGGCGATAAAGGCGATATTCGCGGCCAGAATGGGCGCGGAGCCGATCATTACGGCTATCGCGGCGAACAGGGCGTTGCCGCTCATCCCCGCCACAAAGCCCCACTTGTTCTTGTTGCCCAGGAGGGTATAGGCCGCGAACACGCACGCCATGGCAGCCCAGTCCAGGCCGTAGAACTTCAAGGGGTCTGCGTACACGCGCGCGAGCATAGCACGCAGAGGCCAGACAGCCAGGGCCACGCGGGGTATTACGCTATCCCGAACTTCCCGAAGGCCCACAGGGCCTTGTCCAGGGTGCGCATATCCACGCCGCAGTCGCGGGCGGTATCGCGGCACATCTTTGTGTACGTCAACCAGCGCCCCAGGGTGTAGGCGGTGCTCCCCTCAACGGCCTGCATGGCCCAGACATCCAGGATGGGGTAGCCGCCACCCGGCAGCTCCGCCAGGTGCAGGGCCGCGCTCGCCATGGGCCAGGCCACGCCGGACAGGGCCATCAGAGCCCCGATGCGCAGGCGCTCCGACCGGGCCGAGAACGCCGTGGCGCTGATCTCGCGCACCTCGTCTTGCGTGTTGTGCTCACACAGGCGGCGCACTGCCCCGCCCCGCCACTTCCACGCGGCAAGGGCGATCAGGTCGGATTTATCCATGTGCCCCCGCCGTCCCGCCGCGCGCATACGGGCCATAAGGTCCAGCTCATCCTGCGCGTGGGCGGTATTCGCGGCATCGTACCGGGCTGCGTATTCCTCTATCTTCCCTTTGGTTGTCAGCGGCATCTCCATGCCCGCGTGATAGCACATGTCCCGCCCGGGCGGGAGCCCCTGGCGGGGGCGGGGGCTTTCTGCTACGCCCGTGTCCCATGGCGGTGACGGAGCCTATAGGCGCGGTGGGGCGCGGGGCGGCGGGGTTCTTGGCCCGCATCGGGCGCAGCGCGGCCTTCGCGGGGCGGGCCGTGGGCGCGGCGGTCACGCCCCCCTTCTTCCCCGGCCAACTCGCCCGGCAGGCCGTCGAGATTGGCTACTTCTCCCTGCCCGTGGTGGCCCTCACGGCGCTGTTCACGGGGATGGTCCTCGCCCTGCAGAGCCACACGGGCTTCGCCCGCATGAACGCGGAGGGCGCGGTGGCCACCATTGTGGCCATCTCCATCACCCGCGAGCTGGCCCCCGTCCTGGCGGGCCTGATGGTCGCCGGGCGCGTGGGGGCCGCCATGGCTGCAGAGCTGGGCACCATGCGCGTCACGGAGCAGATAGACGCGCTGCGCACGCTGTCCGTGGACCCGTTCCGTTATCTCATCGCCCCGCGCGTCCTGGCCGCGACCGCCATGCTCCCCCTCCTCGTCCTCGTGGGGGACATCATCGGCCTGTGGGGCGGGTTCCTCGTGGGCGTGTACGACCTGGGCTTTGGCTCTGGCTCCTTTGTGACCCAAATGTGGGATGCGTTGGAGCGCATGGACGTTATTTCTGGCCTGGTGAAGGCCGCGGTTTTTGGCTTCCTCGTGGCCGTGTTGGGGTGCTTCCACGGGTACCACGCCGCAGGCGGGGCGCAGGGCGTGGGCACCGCCACCATGAACGCCGTCGTGTCGGCGTCCATCTTGATCTTGCTGGCCAATTACCTCCTCACACAGGTGTTGTTCTCTTAGGGTGTTCGTGCGGGGGGCCGCCCCTCGGGCAGGACCACAATGTCCACCCGTCTGGCGGCGGCCATGCGGGTCTCTTCGGGCAGGGCCGGGTCCAGGGCCGCGTAGCCCCCAGAGCCTGCGCCCCAGACCTCTATGGGCGCGGGGCACCCGGCCTTGTGCAGCGCGCGCGCGACGGACAGTGCGCGGGCGACGGACAGAGCGCGGTTGGACGGCCAGACAGCCCCGCCGGCGCGGGCGACCTCTATAGGCCTGGGGTCCGTGTGCCCGATGAGGGCGATGCGGTTTGTGAGGCGCCCCAGGGCACCAGCCAGAGCAGCGGCCTTTGCCCGCCCGCGCGGGGACAGCGCCGCAGAGCCGGGGGCGAAGAGCAGGTCCGCAGGCAGGGAGAGCACCAGGCCCTGCGGCCCTGGCGCGACGCGGATGCCGTCCAGAACAGGCTCTGTGCGGACTTTCTCCGCCAAGAGGGTGCCGAGGTAGCCCAGGTCCAGGTACGGCGCGGGGGGCCAACGGGTTGGGATGCCGGGGATGTCCTGAGGCCCGCCATGGTGGGGGCCCTCTCCCTGCCACCGCGCGAGCCCAAGGGCCAGGGCCCGCCGCGCACCCTCCCAGGTGGGCTCCTCGGGGCGCTCGGCCATGGAAAAGAGCATCACAAAGAACGTTAGCATCAGGGCCATGATGTCCGTGAAGGTCAAGAGCCACAGGCTACGGCCCGGCGCGCGGCGCTCAGGGGGGAGATTGCGGATCACGGGGCGCGTTCCTCCGCAGGCCGCAGGGTGATCTCCAGGCGACCGGCGGGCCTGGAGTCCAGGCCCGCGAGGACAAAACCCTCTTCCAGGCCCAGAGCCTCAAGCCCCCGCGCCATAGCCGCCACGCGCAGCGCAGCGCCCCGCGCGGCCTCTGGCCGAAGGACGGCCGGCGGGGACCCGGTGCCGAGGGTTAGGGTGATCTCCAGGGCCGGCCCGTCCGCACCCGAAGCCAGAAGCACAGTCAGCAGGCGGCCCAGGGGCGACTCCTGCTCCCGCGCCGCGCGCGCCAGCGCTCCCTCAAAAAACACCGCATCCCCCTCTAGGCGCATCTGGGTGCCCCCGTGGCTCCGCTCGGCTGGGCCCAGGCCTGGCACCTGCGCCCGGAAGACGGCCTCCAGAGCCTCCAAGCGCTGTGGGACGTCCCCCCGGCCCTTGTCCTGCCCGCCCCCGACCCCTGTTGGCAGAGGCGGACCCTCAGCTTCCGCGCCTTCCTCAGACGGCGAGAGTGGCAGGGCCAAGGCGTCCTCTAGGGACTGGGCCACCGCCCCGGCCTTGCCCGTGTCCAGGCGTGTGAGCGTGTTTAGGAACACAAAAAAGGCCAGCAGGATGACGAACAGCGCCAAGATCATATACTGCTGCGCGGGGCTCTGCGGCATGGTCTGACTAGGATAACACCGCGAGGGGCAGAGCGTCTATGAGGTCCGGCGCGACAAGGCCGGGGCCCAAGGCCTGGCCCGCCCGTCCGTGGAGGAAGGCCCCCGCACAGGCAGCGTGGAAGGGGTCCATGCCCTGGGCCATGAGGCCGGCGATAACGCCCGCGAGCACATCTCCGGAGCCCGCAGTCGCCAGGTGGGGCGTGCCGGTGGTGTTCACCACGGGCGTCTGGCCGGGCGCGGCGATGGTTGTGTCCGGCCCCTTGAGCAGCACAACACAGCCTGCGCGGTCGGCGGCCCCTTGGGCCTGCTCCACCTTAGAGCCAGGAAGAGGGCCAAACAGGCGCCGGGCCTCGCCCTCATGCGGTGTGAGGACGCAAGCCGGGTGGAGGGCGCACAAGAAGCGCTCTGGTTCGTTTTCACAGTACGTCAGGGCATCTGCGTCCAATACGGCGGGCTTGCCCGTGGCCAGGAGGGGCAGAGCGCACCGGGCCATGTCCCCGGCGCCGGGGCCTATGAGACATACGTTACGCCTTGCGTCGGCAATATGGACGGCGGGGTCATCCCCCAAGGTCTCATAGAGAATATGTGGCGGCAAGGTGGTGCGATAGACCTGCGCCGCGCGGGGTGCGGACACCACGCTCACCAGCCCTGCGCCAGAGCGAGCAGAAGCGGCGGCGGCCAGGCGGGCCGCGCCCGTCATCTGGGCCCCGCCAAAAATCACCACGTACCCCCGGTCATACTTATGCCCGCCGGGTGCCGGGGACGGCAGGGCCCACAAGTCTGGGCCGTTCTCCCGCGCGGCGGCGTGGGGCGTGGGAATGCCGATGTTAGCCACCTCCACCGCGCCGCAGAGCGCAGAGCCGGGATGCAGAACGTGCCCCAGCTTCTTGGCCGCAAAGGTGACCGTCCGTTCGGCGGGCAGGGTTCCTGGGTCCGCCGCCCCGGTGGCCCCGTCCACCCCGCTGGGGATGTCCACGGCCAAGACCGCGCTCCCCGCCGCGCGGGCCCTTTGCAGTGCGGACCGCACCGGACCGGACAAAGGCCTGGCCAGGCCCGTGCCGAACAGGGCGTCCAGGACCAGAGTTTCGGGCGTGAAGACGGCGGCCTCCAGCGCGTCCAGGCCAAAAACCTCCACGGGCCAACAGGCCTCAGCCAAGAGGCGCGCGGCGATGCGGCCGTCTCCGCCGTTGTTGCCTGGCCCGGCCAAGACGCAAACCGGTCGTACCGCAAAATTGCGCACCACGCCGTCGCGCACGGCCCGTCCGGCCCGCTCCATCAAAACGCCCTGCGGCGTGCCGGCGGCGATGGTGGCGGCGTCTGCGGCGGCCATCTGGGCGGGGGTGAGCAGCGGCCTCATGCGACCAGCATAGCCCAGTCACACGGCTTTTGCATGTCGGGCTGTGACCTCTGGGGCGTAATAGGCGTCAAAGCACGCGGCCAAGAGGCGGGTGAAGGGCCTCCCCGCCTGTGTCACGCGCACCCCCGCGCCCACGCGCGCGGCCAGGCCGTCGGCCACAAGCTCCTCCAGGCGGGCTGCGTGGGCCAAGCCTGCGTCCACCGCCGCGCCGGTGCACATGACCTCCTCTATCACGGCGGCGCGCGTCTGGTCCTCTGGGTGCAACACACACCCCCGTGCCACGGGCAGATCTCCGCCCTCCACAGCGCGGGCCCAGGAGGCCATGTCGGGTGTGTTTTGCTGATACGCGCCGGGCAGGGCACTGATGGCCGAGGGGCCAAAGCCCAGCAGCACCCGCGCGGCGTCCTCCGTGTAGCCCTGGAAGTTGCGGCGCATGCGCCCCGCGCGGAAGGCCGCGTGCAGGGCGTCCCCCGGCGCGGCGAAGTGGTCTATGCCGATGGGCGTGTAGCCGCGCTCTGCCAAAACTGCCTCCACCGCCCGGGCCATGGCGAACCGCGCCTCGCGCCCCGGCAGGCCATGAGGCTCCAGCAGTTTTTGGTGACGCTTCATCCATGGCACGTGGGCATAGGCAAAGACGGCCAGGCGGCTGGGGGCCAAATCCGCCGCGCGGTGCGCTGTGGCTGCCACGCTGTCCGGCGTCTGCCCCGGAAGACCCACCATCAGGTCAACGTTGATCGCTTCTATGGTCTCCATCCGCAGGGCGCGGACCTGGTCTTGCACCATGGCAAAGGGCTGCACCCGCCCTGTGGCGGCCTGCACCTGGGTGTTAAAGTCCTGTACCCCCAGGCTCACGCGCGTGAAGCCCAGGCGCGCCAGGCCCCGGATGTAGGCTGCGTCCAGCAAGCGCGGGTCGCACTCCATGGCGACTGTCGTGTCCCCCTGGCGGGTGAACGCGGACTGCAAAGCGGCCATAACCTGCGCTAGCGCGGGCAGAGGCAGGATGTTAGGCGTTCCGCCGCCGAGGTGGATATGGCTTACGGGCAGGCCCCGGGGCACAAGGGCGGCCACGCGTTCTATCTCTCTGATAAGCAGGGGCACAAAGCGCGCCACCGGCCCGTCGCCGCGCACGGCCTGCGTGTGACAGCCGCAGTACAGGCACAGGCCACGGCAAAAGGGCACGTGGACATACACGCTCACCGGCGCGTCGGGCAGGGCGGCCAAACGGGCGGCGGCCTGCTCTTGCGTGGGCGCATCGCGGAAAAAGGGCGCAGGCGGATAGCTGGTGTAGCGCGGGGCAGGGCGGTCGTACTTGGCAAGAAGGGCGGGCAGGTCCATGGATACGAGTATGCACCCCTGCCGCCGCCAGGGCCAGGGCGCGCGGGTGCGCCCGGCGGGCCGGTCTGGCATGGGGTCTGGCATGTGGGGTCTGGCTCTTGGGCACTGGGGGAAAGGCCCCCACCCGCTCCAGGCGCCCCTACCTCATAGGCGCACAAGGTCAGCAAACGGTGGCCACCGCGTCCTCACTGCCTCTATGCGGGAACATACGAGGAACAAGAGCCCCTGTCAAGGAATATTTTCATTTTTGTTGTGTCCGGGGTGCTTTCCGCTGCGGGGTATATGGGGTAGGCTGCCCCCCACCAGCAGGGGGCCGGGCGGCCGCTCGCGTGCATGCACGCGGGAGGAAAGTCCGGGCTTGACGGGAGAACGGCGCCGGGTAACCCCCGGGGGGCGCGAGCCCACGGAGAGTGCAGCAGAAAGGACACCGCCTGCGGGCCAAAGGCCCAGGGGTAAGGGTGAAAAGGTGCGGTAAGAGCGCACCGCGCCCCCGGCAACGGGGGCGGCGATGGCAAACCCCGCCGCAAGCGAGGCCAAATAGGGGGGGCGTATGTGGCGGTCTTCCGCGCCCACTGCCCCCCGGGTGGGCCGCGATGAGGGCTCCGGGCGACCGGGCCCGAGAGAGGAATGGCCGCCCCCCGCCCCCGGGCGGGGACAGAACCCGGCTTACAGGCCCCCTGCTGGACCGGGCCCGTGCCAACCAGCCGGCGCGGCTTAGTCTCCGCCTCTGCTGCTTGTGTCCTGGGTCATCCAGCTCCGGATGACCGACACGGCCTCGTTGGGGTAGTTCTGGACGATTTCCTCCACCTTCTTCAGGGCAGAGGCCTTCACCTTCCCCTCCACGCCGGCAATGTTGATGAGGCTTTCCTCCGGCTCCTCCTCCTCCTCGGGGGGCGGGGTCTCTTCAATCGGGGGCAGGGCCTGCAGGGGCTGCACCGCCGCCAGAAGATCTGCCTCTGATTCCTCCTCCGGCAAGGCCCCTTCGGCGGAGACCAGGCGGGTGATCATCGGCTGGACCACGAGGAGAACCACCAAAATCGCCACCACAGCAAGTATGGCGCTGTTCAGAGGGCCGGAGATGTCCTGCCAGGTCAGGCCCGTGCCCAGTATCCCGGCTTCTGCCTCTGCCACATCGGTGATGGATAAGGTGGCCAGGCGCATGTTCACAACCTCCAGGACGTCCCCCCGCGACTCATCAAACCCGATGGCTGAACGCACCAGCGCTCCAATACGCTCCAGCTCTTCCTCTGAGCGCGGCGCGTACGTTGGCTCCCTCTGTCCATCGGCGGGCGGGAGATAGTTCCCGTCCACCAAAACAGAAACGGACAGGCGCTTGACCTGGCCCCCCTCGTTCACTGTGGAGCGGACAGTCTTTGAGATCTCAAAGTTCGTCACCTCCTCCGTCCGGGCGTTCTCTGATCCCGGGAGGCCACCGCCCGGGCCGTCTGGAGTGCCCAGACCCGGCAGGTTGTTCGCCACAGAGACTTCCACGCGCGGCGCTGTTAGCTCTTTGCCCGTTTCTTGCGTTGTCTGGGCAGAGCGCACAACCTGGCCCTCGGGGTCGTATATCTCTTCCTGCGTGCGCACGCGGTCAAAGCTCATCTCCACCGTCACCTGCGCGTCCACCTTGTCAAAGCCCACCACGCGCCCCACGATGTCCCGCACCTTCCGGGCCAACTCGTCCTCATACGCCCGCCGGGCTTCTTCGGCGCGGTAGGCCGTGACAGCGTCCGACCCGCCCTCGCGCCCCTCGGCCAGGACGGTATTGTTCGTGTCCGCCACCGTCACGGCCTCGGGCGCCATGTCCCGCACAGCCCCCGCCACGAGGTTTTGGATGGTCCGGGCCTGATCCGCCGTGAGGCGCATCCCAGGCTGTGCCTCCACCAGGACGCTGGCCTTGGCCCGCGTGCGCTCCCGCGAGAACAGCTCCCGCTTGGGCAGCACAAGGTGCACCCGCGCCGCCCGCACGGCGTCCAGAGAGCCGATGGTCCAGGCCAACTCGCCCTCAAGGGCGCGGACCTGGCGGATGTTCTGCACAAACTCCGTCTCGCCAAAGCTCTGGCGCTCATCAAACAGGGCATAGCCCATGGAGGCCCCGCCGTCAGGCAGGCCCTTCTCCGCCAGGAGCATCCGCGCCCGACCCACGACAGAGGCCGAGACCATTACCCGCGCTCCATCAGCAGAGATCTGATAGGGTATGCCCGCCTCCTCCAGCGCGCCGGCGACGGCGGAAGAGTCGTTGGGGGTGAGGTCGGTATAGAGAAGCTGCAGACCCGGTTCCGATATGCGCAGCATGACAAACGCGAAGAACATGAGCATCCCCAGAACAATCGCCGCCATAACGGCCAAGCGCATGGGGCCAAACTGCCTGAGGGTGTCTAGAAAACTGTTCATCGGGGCGCAACTTTAGCGCGTTTTGCGCGGCGGGGCTAGGCGGGGCGTGCGGCCCTGCCATTTCGGCCCTTCTGCTACCGCCCGCTGGGGGTCAGCGCGCCAAAGACGCGGGCGCGGGCCATTGATGCATGATGTTCCCTTGGTCTCCTGGATTGAAAACTGGCGGCTCAGCACTTTCCCTGATATGATTATAGAAAGGGGTCTTTGGGAGCTTTGCGCATGGGAAACGTTCTGGGGTGGGTTTTGAATCCAGGGGGTGCCGCGGCCGATGCCTTGGTGCCTTTGTCCCAGCATACACACAGTTTGATGCGGTCTATTGACCGCGCCCAGGACACGGTGCATTCTTACCTGGGCGATCCGGAGGCTTTTGACGCGGCCCATAAGGCTGCGCGTGCGCAGAACAAGATAAAGCCTGCTGTGCTTGCCGACGGACAGGCTGCGGACCCCTATGTGCTGCCGGACCATAAGAACAATCCGGGGTGCCGTGGTTTTTTATGTCCTTAAATAAGGACTACCGCAACAAATCGTTCACCGCCGTTTTGGCCCGCGTCTGGGCGTCCACGCGCTTGACGATGACCGCGCACGCCAGGCTCGGGCCGCCGGCCGGGTCGGGCAGGGCTCCGGGCACGACGACGGCGTAGGGCGGCACGCGGCCCCGGGTGACCTCCCCGGTCGCCCTGTCCACGATCTTGGTGGACGCGCCCAGGAACACCCCCATGGACAGGACCGCGCCCTCGCCCACGATGACGCCCTCGGCCACCTCGCTCCGTGCGCCGACGAACACGTTGTCCTCTATGATCACCGGGGCGGCCTGGAGCGGCTCCAGCACCCCGCCGATCCCGGCGCCGCCGGAGATGTGGCAGTTCGCGCCGATCTGGGCGCAGGAGCCCACGGTGGCCCAGGTGTCCACCATGGTGCCGGGGCCGACGCGGGCCCCGATGTTCACGAAGCTGGGCATAAGGACCGCGCCGGGCGCGATGTGCGCCCCCCGGCGCACGACGGCACCGGGCACGGCGCGAAAAGCGGCTCCCTCAAACTCTTGCGGCCCCCAAGCGGCCCACTTCAGGGGCACCTTGTCCCACCCGCCGGCCATGGGGCGGCTCTCCTCCAGGCGGAAGGACAGGAGCACGGCCTTCTTCAGCCACGCGTGCACCACCCAGGCTTGGCCCTGCTTTTCCGCCACGCGCAAAGACCCGTCGTCCAGGCCCGCAATCGCGGCCTCCACGGCGTCCCGAGCGGGGCCCTGCGTGGCGGGGGTGAGCGCCTCCCGCCCCTCCCACGCGGCCTCAACGGCGGATTTCAGGTCAGATAGAGGGAAAGAAGGGGGGTGTAAATGCATTGCTTCGTATGATATATCTCCGGAACGCTATGTAGGAGGTGGCATATCATGGAAGAAGCAGACACGGCAATCCAGGCTTTAGCAAAAAAACTGGAGGCGGACATAATCATCTATAGCGGGCCCATTTTCCGAGGGGGAGCCCATGAGATGGCAAAAATCACTGACGGACCAAGGGCTAAGACTGTACTGTTGGCCTTATGTACGCAGGGGGGAGACCCAGACGCTGCCTTTAAGATCGCGAGGATGTTGCAGAATCGGTATAAAAAGGTTATCCTATACGTGTATGGGTATTGCAAGAGTGCGGGAACCTTTTTGGCCATTGGTTCGGATGAAATTATGATGGAGGAAATGGCGGAGTTTGGACCGCTTGACGTGCAGTTGAAGGACAAGGACGAGATTGCCAGGTTCGGTTCTGGTCTCAACATACCAGAATCTATCCTTTTCTTGAGAGAGAGAGTTGAGTCATTTTTTAGAGATATGGTTATGGAACTAACAAACGGTGCAGGTATATCAACGAAAATGGCTGCGGATGTAGCGTCTATAATGGCAATACAGTTTGTTGCTCCGATAATGTCACAGATTAACCCTGTTCGCCTTGGTGAAACACAGAGAGCTATAAATATTGCTTACGCATACGGAGACAGATTGGCGAAGTCGGGAAGAGGAAACTTAAAGAAAAAAGAGGAGTCTCTTCTTATGTTGGTAGGCGGATACCCCGATCATGGCTTCGTCATAGATTATGGGGAGGCGCTAGAGATATTTAGAAATGTGAAAAAACCAATAAGAGAGATTGAGTGCATCGCTAAAGTATACGAGGAGTGCTTAACATATCCAGGAGAGACTGTAATTAGAAAAATATATGGCCTAGAAGCAGAGAAAGGGGGAAATTGTCATGATGTATCTCATAAGTCCGAGTCTTATCAAGAAGAGGGAGGAGTTCGAGAGGAAAAAGGACCAGGAGACGATGCGCATATTGCGCAGGCTAGCGGAGATAAAAGGACGCGAAAAACTGCCGACATTATCCCGGTTGGGAGATAAGAGTTAGTCTTCCTCGCGCGGCGTCAATGGCGGTCTGTAGGTCCTGGGTCATGCCCTGCGTTGTACACCATGGCCGGGGGCGGGGGTACCCCAGTCGGCTATTCCACCAGATCTATCGCATTCGTCAGAGTCAGGGCCTTGCCCGAGACGTTGTCCCGCACGATCACCTCCGCCGTGTAGGTGCCCAGGGGGTCGTCGGGCACAAACTCTATGTCTAAGTGTCCTCTGGCGGACCAGGCGTCAAAGCGCCGCACAATCGGTCCTCCCCGCGTGGCCTCAATGTCCTTGAACTCCCCATAGACCCGTCCGTCCGGATAGAGCAGCCGGACACTATAGGTCACATCGGCAGAGAATCTGTCGTCCAGGCCCATGCCCGAGGTGATCAGGTGGGCCGTCACCACGTCCCCTCGCCGGGCCGTCTTGAGGGGCCTTATCCCCAGCCCCGCGTAGGAGGGGGCCTCCACGGCCTTGGCTATCTCTCTCGCGTCCACAATGGCCAGGAGGGCCGAGAAGTCCCCGTCGTGGACGGGCAGGCGGGCGGCGGCCTTGTTCTTCTCGTACGCGGCCCACACCTCGTCCAGGGCCCGGCGGAGGTCCCCCGTGGCCGCCTCCCGCCGCTGGGCCACGGCCCGCTCCACAACGGCATAGCGCATGTTGGACCCCAAGGACCACTGCGCCGACCGCCGCATCACCATGTCGTAGAGGTCGTTACCCGTCCGGGGCGAGGCGGGGTCCAGGACGTCCAAGATCCTGTCCACATACCGCGCATCCCCGCTGGCAAAGGTGGCGCCCCAGTACATGTCCAGGTCGCAGGCGCGCAGGGCGGGGACGTCCAAAGAGGGCGCGTCGGCCTTGGCCTCGGCCATGAGCGCCGCGTAGGACGGCGGGGCCTTGTCCTCTATTCCCGCCGCCACGAGAGCCAGAGCCGCTGCGCGCTTTGTGTCCTCGGAGAGGACATCAATGAGCCAACCCCCCACCTTGTCCGGGTTCTGCGCGAAGATGGGGGCCAAGAAGCCCATGACCATGGCGTAGCGACAGGAGGTGTAGCCGGGCCGGGGCGTGATGGTTGCGTCGTGGGCGCTGTCGTCATTCTTCTCCCATTCCCATATGGTGCCTTGGTCCAGATACGCCAGAAAGTCCGGCACGCTCCCCACATCCTTGCGGGCGTGGTACGCCATCATCCAGTGGCCCCACTTCAGGTCATCGGGCGTGGGCTCCCTATCCCCGGCCAGGGTCGGCAGGGGCAGGAGGAGCAGAATGAGGAACAAGCCCAGGCGCACGGGGTCACGCTACCGCCCCACCGCTGTGCGCGCAAGACCGTCATGCGGCGGGGCGGTGCCCCTCCAGGCGTCCGCCGGCCATGGTCTCCACCCGGTCCATCTGGGTCGCCAGAGCCGGGTTATGCGTCGCGATGACAGCCGCGAGCCCCCGCGCCCGGACCTGCTCTACCAAAACCTGGAGCACCCGCGCGGCGGTGTCTGGGTCCAGGTTCCCCGTGGGCTCGTCCGCGAGGAGCAGGGCCGGGGCGTTGGCCAGAGCGCGGGCGATGGCCACCCGCTGCGCCTGCCCGCCCGAGAGCTGTGCCGGGCGGTGCCCCGCGCGGTCCGCCAGACCGAACGAGCCCAAGAGGTCCATGGCTTTATCCAGGGCCGCCCGGCGGGGCGCGCCGGCGATCATCTGGGCCAGGGCTATGTTTTCCGCCGCCGTGAACTCCGGCAATAGGTGGTGAAACTGATAGACAAAGCCGATGGTACTGCGGCGCAGGCGCGTGGCCGCCCGGTCCGTGAGGCCCGTGACGGTCTGCCCAGCTATAACCAGGTGGCCCGCGTCTGGGCGCTCCAAGAGGCCCAGGATGTGCAAGAGGGTGGACTTCCCTGCGCCGGAGGCTCCCATGAGGGCCACCATCTCCCCCCGCCGGAGGGTGAGGTCCACGCCCCGCAGGACCTCCACAGGCCGGTCGCCCTGGGTGTAGGCCTTGGCCACCCCCTGCGCGCCCAGAACAACAGGGTCTTCTCGCACGGCGCCTACTCCCACTCTATCGTCCCAGGGGGCTTGGAGGTGACGTCGTACACCACGCGGCCCACGCCCCGGACCTCTCCCACGATGCGCCCCGCGACGCGGGTCAGGAACGCCGGGTCAAAGGGGTAGACGTCTGCGGTCATCCCGTCCCGGCCCGTGACGGCGCGTAAGGCCACAACGGAGTCATAGCTCCGCGCGTCGCCCATGACCCCCACGGACCGGACCGGCAGGAGCACCGCGAACGCCTGCCATATGGCGTCGTACAGCCCGGCGGCGCGGATTTCCTCCAGGAAGATCGCGTCCGCGCGGCGCAAGATGGCCAGTTTCTCGGCGCTCACCGCCCCCGGTATGCGGATGGCCAGGCCCGGGCCGGGGAAGGGGTGGCGGGCAACCATCGCCTCGGGCATCCCCAGGGTGCGGCCCAGGGCGCGGACCTCATCCTTAAACAGCTCTCGCAGCGGCTCTACCAGGCGCATGTTCATGCGCTCGGGCAGGCCGCCGACATTGTGGTGGGACTTGATGGTGACAGACGGCCCGCCCAGGGGGGAGACGCTCTCTATCACGTCCGGATAGAGCGTGCCCTGCGCCAGGAAAGCCGCCCCCCCGGCCCGCGCGGCCACGCGCTCAAAAGTGTCTATGAACAGGCCCCCGATAGCTTTGCGCTTGGCCTCCGGATCCGCCACGCCGTCCAGCGCGCCCAGGAACGCGTCCGAGGCATCCTCATGGATAAGGGGGATGTGATAGTGCCCGCGGAACAGGTCCACAACCTCGTCGCTCTCTCCCTCCCGCATGAGGCCCGTGTCCACGTAGATGCACGTCAGCTGCTCCCCTATGGCCTCATGCAGCAGGACAGCCGTCACGGCGCTGTCCACCCCGCCGGACAGTCCGCAGATGACCTTCTCCCCGCCCACCTGGGCCCGGATACGCTCTATGGCCTCCGCGCGGAAGGCCGCCATGGTCCAGTCGCCGCCGCAGCCGCATATGGCGTGGGTGAAGTTCCGCAGGAGCGCCGCGCCGCAGGGTGTGTGCACGACCTCTGGATGGAACTGCACGCCGTATATCTGCCGGCCTTCGTCTGCGATGGCGGCGCACGGCGCGCCCCCGGACGTGGCCAAAACGGCGAAGCCCGGCGGGGGGGCGACCACGTGGTCCCCGTGGCTCATCCACACCTGCTCCCGCAGAGCCAGGCCCTCCAGCAGCGGGCTCCCGCCGCAAATGTCCAGCCAGGCGTGCCCAAACTCCCGCCGCGCGCCTGGCTCTACGCGCCCGCCTAGCGCCTGGGCCAGAAGCTGCTGCCCATAACAGATGCCCAGGACCGGCACGCCCGTATCCAGCACAACCTGGGGCAGAGCGGGCGCGCCGTCCTCTCGCACGCTCGACGGGCCGCCGGACAGGACGATGCCTTTCGGCGCGAACGTCGCTAGGCCCTGGGCCTTAAAGTGCGGCCATATCTCGCAGTACACCCCGGACTCGCGCACCCGGCGGGCGATGAGCTGTGTCACCTGAGAGCCGAAGTCCAGGATGAGTATGCGGTCGTGGTGGGTCATGGGGCCTCCTGCTTGGTGCGGGCCCCGCTGGCGAGCCACAGGCCAGCAGCGATGATAACGGCTGCGCCTGCAACGGTCCAGGCGTCTGGAACCTCACCGAAGAACAGGGCCCCGAAGGCCACGCCCCAGAGAATCTGCGTGTAATGCACGGGCGAGACATAGGCCGCCGGGGCCGCAGCAAAGGCGCGGGAGACGGTCAGAATGCCGCCCACGCCGAACAGCCCTATGACCGCCACCCAGGGCAGGTCTGCGGGCACCAGGGCCAGGCCCCCAGGACCCCCGGCCAGCAGAGGTAGCAGTGCCAGACTCAGAATATGGCGGTATATGGCCGTGCCCAAGGTGGTTTGGTTTGCCTGCCCTATGTGCCGGGTCAGGACATAGCCCAGAGCGAAGAACCCCGCAGAACCCAGGGCCGCGAGTGCGGGCCAAGAGATTGGCACCAGGCCGGGCCGCAGGACGATAAGGACCCCGGCAAAGCCCACCGCGCTGGCCGCCCAGGCCGCTGGACGGGGTCGCTCCCCCGTCAGAACGGCGGACAGAGCCTTGGCGCAAAAGGGCTGAACAAAGACCAGAGCGTAGGCCGTGGCCAGGGGCAGGCTCATGAAGGCGTATATGGTCAGGAGGCCCGAGATCGCCAGGGCCAAACCACGGGCCCACTGGAGTCCCTGGTAGGGGGTGCGAAAGGTCTGGGCCAGCCCTCCCAGCCGCGGGGACAGGGCCAAGAGGGCCGCCAGACCCGCCACAGAAACCCAAAACGCCACGGCCACGGGCGGACGGCCCTCCAGGGCGTGGACGAGGGCGTCTCCCACAGTCCAGAGGGTAAACCCCACGAACGCCAAGGCCATATGAGGAAGGGGGACCCCCGCCCCCGCACTCACGAGGCTGCTCCCCTCTTGGCCTCTTCTGGCGTGGCCTGCCCAGCGGCGACAACACCTTCCCGTATGGCGCGGCCCCGGGACACCAGGTCATAGAGCGCCTGCCCGTCCCCGGACTCTATCGCCGTCCGCGCGGCGGCCAGGTCCGTCTCAAACCGGTCCAAGACCTCCAGGGCGGCCCAACGATTCGCCAGAAAAATGTCCCGCCACATGGTGGGGTCCGACGCGGCGATGCGCGTAAAGTCCCGAAATCCCCCTGCAGCATACCGCACGACCTCCTCGCGCAGGTCTGCGGACAGGTGCGCCGCCGTGCCCACAATGGTGGAGGCGATGAGCTGCGGCAGGTGGGACGTCATGGCCAGGACAAGGTCATGCCGCTCTGAGTCCATGAAGGCCAGGCGCGCGCCGCATGCCTCCCACAAAGCCGTCACGGCCTCCACAGCGCGGATGGGAGTCTCCGGCGCGGGGGTCAGGACCACCCACCTCTCTGCAAACAGCTCCGCAAAGCCAGCGGCGGGGCCAGATTTCTCCGTTCCCGCCACGGGGTGCCCGGGGACAAAGGTCGCGTGCGCGGGGATGTGCGGGGTCACGGCCTCCACCACGGCCCGCTTGACGGAGCCGGTGTCCGTGACGATCGCGCCTGGGGCCAGGTGCGGGCCTATGGCCGCGGCGACTGCGCCCATCTGCCCCACGGGGACGGCCAGGACGACCATATCCGCCCCGCGCACGGCCCGGGCCGGGTCTGTGTACGCCGCGTCCGCCAGGGCGAGGTCTATCACCTCCCGGCACCGCTCCGGCGTGGCTTCCAGCGCAACGATGCTGCCCGCGAGGCCACGCGCCCGCGCTGCCCGCGCCAGGGAGGAGCCAATCAGGCCCACGCCCGCTATGGTGATGTTGTGGGTCATAAGTTCTACACCTAGCGCCTCCGCGCGTTTCGGTACAGGTCTCTTGTTTTGCGCTGTCGGCGGCTTGGCGCGCCCAGATCTGCCAGGGAGAGCCAACGAGAGCGCACCCACACAACGCTGGAACGGCCTTATGCGCAAACCAAGAGCACGCACCGCCTAGATACAGCACAGAGACATCAGCTTTTTTTGGTGTCACGCAGGCGCAAGAGTATAGCTCCGAGTCCAGCGGACTCCACAGTGCGCACGCGCCCGGCCAGGTCCGGGGTCTCCAGCCACAGGGGGACCTCCCGCGCCAGGTCCCCGCTGCGGCCCGTGATGATAAGGGCCCTTTTCGCAGAGGTGTGGGCCAAGAGGCGGGTCAGGGCGGCGTGCGCCTGGTCCAAGGTCATGCCGTGTAGGTCCAGGCGGGCCAGGGGCGGCTCTGCCGCGCACGCACGCGGGCGCACACGCGGGGCGGACAGGGGCTCCACATCCGCCACCGCCCGCCGCCACAGGTCTGCGTCCGCCGGGTCCATGTGTGCGGTATACGCGCAATGGAAGTCTTGGAAAATGGGGCAATAGGCATAGATACCGACGGCGACGATGATCCCGTGCATCGGAGCGCCATAACGGGCCCGCCAAAAGGGCTGGGTGCCGGCGCGCCTGGCCTTGTGGGGGTATACACCTGTCAGTAACCACCTCCGGCGCGGTGCCGCGCTGCGGCCTAAGCCTCCTGGCCGTGGTCGGGCAGTTTAGTCCCGGCCCTATTCTGGGCACCTAAAGTTCCAATGGCGGAGCGTGGCAGGGTTTGCGTTGCTCCAGCCTGGCGCAGACAAGGTTTAGATGTTTTTGGGTGTGGACATGGGAGGCCGCCCTTGCGGAGATGCGCGCTACTCTGCCGCCACCTCCATCATAATCTCATTGCGGCGCATCCAGGGCAGGACCCATGGCGGGTTGTAAAAGGCGTACTTGGGGGGTCCGGTGGTACCGATGCCTTGGGACTCTATATGCTGCCTAAGCTCCGCCTCGTGTGTTCCCAAATTCTCGTCGCTGTGCGTGCCCGAAAAGCGGATGACGGCCCAGGTCGTCTCAGGAACGGCCTCCAAAGCAATATCGGGCGTGTTGGGCCTGGGCAGGGTGTCCATGGTGTAGGCCCGGGGCATCACGAAGCTGACAGCCCAGCCCCCGTCGCTGGGCTGCTGCTGCACTGGCGCGGTCATAGCCACCTTCGCCTGCAGGGCGTTGTTCCCAAAGATGTAGTCGGCCAAGGTGCGGAACCCGGCGTTGATGGCCTCTTTGCGGGGGCCCTGGACCTGCACTTGCGCCACGATCATGGGGGCGTAGCGCCGGATTTCTATGTTCCCCTGCGCGGCGATCACCGCATAGGCTGGCGTTTGGGTGGTGCTCATGACGGGGGGACTCCAGGCGAGGATCAAGGTGGAGATGCCCAAAAGCATATAGGGCGCGATGCGTGCGTGTCTCATCATGGTGTTACGTCCCGCAAAATGTCTGGTAGACCCGCCGGCTTGGAGGCGGCGGGGATTGGTAGCGCTCTAGGCCTGGGCGATCGGTATAGGGGTCTTGGAGCGCGGCGAGCAAGTCGTGCAAGGGCTGCATATCCCCGGCCGTTGCAGCGCCCAGGGCCTCCTCAACTATGTGGTTGCGTGGGATGATGCGCGGGTTGTTGGTCCGCATGGGGCACGGCCCGCCGTCGCGCGCGCGCCGCGTCTGCCACCGTGTATACCAGCCCCGGAAGGCCGGGTGGTCGTACGGCGCTGTTGGTGCCACGAGCAGGCCGGGCCGGGAGAGGTCGCGGAAAGTTTTGGTAAAGTCGGTCCCGCTTGTCTGCATCCAACGCAGAAGGTCGCCGATGAGCGCTGCATCTCCGTCTTGTGCGTCCGCAAGGCCTATCTTGGCCCGCATCATGGCCAGCCACTTGCCTTGGAAAACACCGGCAAAGGTCTCCACAACCTCCCTGGCCTTGACCACGGCCCTTTTGGTGTCCTCGTCGATCAGGGGCAAGAGCGCCTCGGCCAGCCGCGCGATGTTCCACTGCGCGATGTGCGGCTGTTTCGCATAGGCATAGCGCCCGGCGTGGTCAATGGAGCTGAACACCGTCTGCGGGTTGTAGGCGTCCATGAAGGCGCAGGGGCCATAGTCGATGGTCTCCCCGGATAAGGTCATGTTGTCCGTGTTCATGACGCCGTGGATGAACCCGACGCGCATCCACTCCACGATCAGGCTGGCCTGCCGCGCGATCACCGCGTGGAGCAGGCCCTCGGCCTGGCTCTTGCTGCACGCCAGCTCCGGGTCATGGCGCGCGATGGTATGGCTGAGCAGCGCGCGCAGCACGCTGGGGTCGTCCTGCATGGCGGCATACTGAAACGTCCCGACACGGATGTGGGAGCGCGCCACGCGCGTAAGCACAGCCCCATCCAAGGGCTCGTCCCGGTGCACGGCCTGCCCCGTCGTGGCCACGGCCAGGGCGCGCGTTGTGGGAATGCCCAGCGCGTGCAGCGCCTCCGATATCACATACTCGCGCAGCATGGGGCCCAGCGCCGCGCGGCCGTCCCCGCCGCGGGAATACGGCGTGCGGCCCGATCCCTTGAACTGGATGTCCCAGCGCCGGCCGTCCGGGGCTATATGCTCCCCCCACATCAGGGCCCGCCCATCGCCCAGCATGGTGAAATGACCAAACTGGTGGCCCGCATAGGCCTGGGCGTAGGGCGCAGCGCCCTTGGGCAGGGCATTGCCCGCAAACATGGCGGCCTGCTCCTCGGCGCTCAGGCCATCAAAATCCAGGCCCAGGAACTGCGCCAGATCCCGGTTGAGGATCACCACCCGGGGCGCGGGCGCGGGCTCCGGGTTCAGGTGCGCATACAGGCACGGGGGCAGGTCCGTGTACGTTGTATCAAAGGTGAGGCCGTGCGTGGGCATAAGGCTAATGAAACGCCTTGATCGCGTGCTCTTGCAGCGCCTTTAGGGGGATGACCTCCAGGGCCGACTGGTCGCAGGCCTCCAGGATCACCGGCGGGGCCGCGCCCTGCTCCCAGGCCTCCCGCCAGCGCACGGCGCACAGGCACCAGCGGTCGCCGGGCTTGAGGCCGGGGAAGTCCATTTCCGGCCTGGGGGTCGACAGATCGTTGCCCTGCGCCTTCGTGAAGGCCAGGAACTCCGCAGTCATCTGCGCGCACACCACGTGTCGACCCCGATCGGTTTCATCCGTATGGCAGTACCCATCGCGGAAATAGCCCGCCCTGGGCGCCAAGCAGCAGGCCTCCAGCGGCTGGCCCAGGACATTGGTTTTGTGTGTTTGCATGAGCCCTCAGATAGGGCTCCCCCGCCCGATAGTCCATAAGCCAGCGTGCACAAAAGATTTAAGCCCGCATCACCGATGAGGCCAAAAACGCCGCGGCCCGCGCGCGTATGGCGTCCTTGTCTTGCGCGCTGCGGCGGTCCCAGTTTTTATAGACCAGGCCCATGCGCGGGTTGCCGCCCAGCGCGCCCCGGTTGCGGTCCAGGAAGTCCCAGTACAGCGTCGTAAAGGGGCAGCTCTTGGGGCTGTGCGCGCATCCGGCGCAGTAGTCCGACATGCGGTTGATGTACGCCCCGCCCGCCGCATAGGGCTTTGAGGCAAACACGCCCCCATCGGCATACAGCGCCATGCCCACGACGTTTGGGGCTTCCACCCACTCATACGCGTCGGCGTAGACCGCCAGGAACCAGTCCTGCACAGCGCGCGGCTCCAACCCCGCCAACAGCGCGAAGTTGCCCAAGACCATCAGGCGCTGGATGTGGTGGGCGTAGGCGTGCGCCCGCGTGTCGGCCACGCAGTGCGCCAGGCAGCGCATGTCCGTGTCCCCCGTCCAGTAGAACGCAGGCAGCGGGCGATCGGCACCCAGGGCGTTGGCCCCCGTGTAGTCCGGGCCCATGTGCCAGTACACCCCGCGCACAAACTCCCGCCAGCCCAGGATCTGGCGCACAAACCCCTCCACCGCCGCCAGGGGCGCGTGCCCGTCAGCCCAGGCTTGGGTCGCCGCGTCAATGGCCTCCATGGGGGCGAGCAGGCCCGCGTTGAGGTACAGTCCGATGTGCGCGTGAAACAACCACGGGTCGCCCGCGGCCATCGCGTCCTGGTAGACACCAAAGCGCGGCAGGCGCTCGTCCACGAACTGCGCCAGCGCGGCCCGGGCCGCTGGACGGGTCACCGCATAGGCAAAGGGCTCTAGGTTCCCAAAATGCCCAGAGAAGCGCCGCGCGACCATGTCCAGGACCCCGCGCGTTGTCGCATCAGGCACCTGCTCGAAAGGACGCGGCACGACTACATCGGGCGGCAAGGGCTTGCGGTTGTCCGCGTCAAAGTTCCAGCGCCCGCCGGCCGGCGCATCGCCCTCCATCAGAACATCGTGACGCCGGCGCATCTCCCGGTAGAAGTGCTCCATACGCAACTGCTTGCGCCCCTTGGCCCAGCGCGCGAAGTCCTCCGGAGCGCACAAAAAGCGTGCATCAGGCCGAATCTCGTCGGCCCAAGCGCGCATCTCGTCCAGCACCCGCCATTCACCCGGCGCGGTGGCCACAACCCGCGCAGCCTTGTGGCGCGCCCGCGCCCGGGCGATCTCCCCGGCCAGACTGCCTGTGTTCCCGGGCGCATCCAGGCGCATGTAGTCCACGCGCCAGCCGTCCGCCTTGAGCTCTTGCGCAAAGTGGCGCATCGCGGAAAAGACAAAGGCCAGCTTCTTCTTGTGGTGCGGGACGTAGCCCGCCTCGCCCGCGACCTCAGCCATGCACACCACGTCCCGGGCCCGGTCCCCGCCGCGCAGGGCCGCGATGTCCGGTGTCAGCTGGTCGCCCAGAACAACGCGTACAACCAAATCCTGTGCCCCATGAGACATCTGGGGACTCTACGGCATCTAGGATGGATTACCCAAGACGCCTAAAATAAAAAGCGTGCCCAGCTCGCCGAGCGGTAGCAGGACGCCAGCCGGAACCACATCGGCAACGCGAGAGATCGCAGTCGGCTCCCCACTGGCCTAACTGGCCACGATTATTGGCTCTTCCAGGGCGCGCATGAACGAGCATGCGGCCTGGGATTCGGCTGGCCGGGTATCTGGCCGTGCGCCGATCATCTCCCCCGTGCGCTGGAAGGTCAGGAGCATGAACCGTATGGCGCGCAGGGTTTTGGGCGGCTGGGCGGGCTTCACCCCTCGCGCGGGAGCCTTGAGCGGCAGGCGGCGCGCGTCCGGGTGCGTGGGCCCCGTCGCCGCAATGGCCGCCAGGCCCGCCGCGACCACGTGCTTGCATGGCCCCCAGTCCTCAATCGCCGGGCCCCACCTCCAGCCCCTCGGGGCCCGCCGTGATCTCCGCCAGGTAGGTGTGCGTGCCATGAACCTTGGCCACCACATCGGCGTCCGTGTGCAGCACAAGTTCTACCAGGTCTTGCGCAAAGTAGTCCTGCCCCCGGGCGAAGAACTTCGGACCCGCAAGGGCCAGCAGGGCATCGCGGGTCAGGGCAGTTTTGAGCGTCGGCACGGCGGGCGCAGCGTAGGCTGCTCCAGACTGCACAGGCAAGCGGGGTTTGGCACCCACTCTACCGGTGCTATTGCCCGCCCAGAGCCTCCCACGTCACGGCCGTGTTCGCGGCGATGTCCTGCGCGGCGGTGCGCCCGATGATCTCGTCCAACGCGGCGGGGGGCAGGCCGAAGCCCGGGCGCACGGAGCGCACGGCGTCCGGCGTGACGGCCTCTCCCTTGCGCAGGTCCCGCACGAAGTAGAGAGAGCGACGGAACTGCACGTTGCCCTTTTCGCTCTCCGTGCGCTCGTAGTTCGGGCGGCCCAGGGCCTCCCACGCGATGCGAGCGTCGCGCACCAGGGCCTTGAGTTCGGGAGGCTCCAAGGAAAACGCGTCGTCCGGTCCACCCCGGCTCCGGTCCAGGGTCACGTGCTTTTCAATCACGCATGCGCCGAGAGCCACGGAGGCCACGGCCGTGGCGGTGCCCAGGGTGTGGTCGGACAGGCCCACGGGCACGCCGAACCGCGCGGCCATGTCCGGGATGGTGGCGAGGTTATAGTCCCCCGGCGGGGCGGGATACCCGCTCACGCAGTGCAGGAGCACGACGTCCTTCGCCCCGCCCTTCCGCGCTGCGGCCAGGGCGGCGGCGATTTCGGCCTCGTTGGCCATGCCCGTGGAGATAATCAGGGGCTTGCCCGTGCGGGCGGCGCAGCGGATGAGGGGGGTGTCCACGGCCTCAAACGAGGCGATTTTGTATGCGGGCGCGTCCAGGCCCTCCAGGAGGTCCACCGCCGTGGGGTCAAAGGGGGAGGAAAAGATCGTGACGCCCGCAGCGCGCGCGTGGTCAAACAGGGGCGCGTGCCACTCCCACGGGGTGTAGGCCTTTTGGTAGAGGCTATAGAGCGTCTCCCCGTCCCACAGGCCGCCTTTGATTTGGAACTCCGGCCGGTCGGCGTCCAGGGTGATGGTGTCGGGCGTGTAGGTCTGCATCTTCACCGCGTCCGCCCCGGCCTCCGCCGCCATGTCTATGATGCGCTTCGCGTCGTCCAGGGAGCCGTTGTGGTTCGCGGACATCTCCGCAATCACATACGGCGACTCCCCCGGCCCGATGGCCCGGTCGGCGATGGTGAAGGTCACGATGTGTGCTCCTTTGCTAGAAGACCAAAGAGGACGACGTCCCGCCAGGCCGCGCCGTCCCAGTGCTGCGCACGGCGAACCCCCTCGCGCACAAAGCCCAGTTTGGCGTGCAGGGCAAGAGAGGGGGCGTTGCCCTCTATCATCTCCCCGATCACTTTGTGCAGACCAAGGGGCCTGAAGGCGTGGGCCAGGACTGCGCGGCCCAGACGCGTGCCCGTGCCCTTGGGCGCGCCGGGGGCGGCGTAAAAGCTCCACTCCGCCACGCGGGCCCCTGTGAGGTGCGCAAAGCCCCGGGGCACTCCACCTTCCTCATATAATAAGAGGTGGCGGTCGCGGGGGGCGCGGGCGAACCAGGCCCCGTGCTCCTGTGCGGTGATCTCGTGTCGGGTGAACATGGCCGCCCGGGTGGCCGGGTTGTTGCGCCAGGCCAGGATGGTGGCGAGGTCTTCAGGCTCCAGCGGGCGGATGGTTCCTGCGGTCATGCGCTCTCCAGGGCCTCTACCACGCGCTCCAGGCCTCGTCCATCCGTCACGGCCCCGGCTCTAGCGGCCATGGTGGCCAGGGCGGCTGGGCTGTCCCGGTAGTGCGCCAGGCGTGCGGGCAGGGCCGTTGGCGCGTCCACAATCTCCGCAGCGCCGGCGGCGGCAAGGGCCTGTGCGGCCTCGCGCTGATTGTCCGCGATGACCAAAGCCAGGGTTGGCAGGGCCAGGCAACACCGCTCCCAACTCGTGGAGCCCACGGCGCCGATGGCCAGGTCTGCGGCGGCCATCAGGCCGGCCATGTCCGGGGTGTCCACGACAAGGCGCGCGCCCAGGCGCTCGGTCTGTGCCCGCACGGCCCTAAGGTGCGGCGCTTCGGCGCCCATGACGACCGTCACGTCCAGGCTCAGGGGGCCGATGGCGTCCAGCACGGCCCCGGTGGCGTTGCCCTTATCCACCCCGCCCATGGTGACGAGGATGTGGCGCAAGGGCCCACCCCGCCGGGCCAGGGCCCCTTCGCGGGCTGCTGCGAACTCCGGCCGCAGGAGGGCGTGGTGCGGGCCGATGAGCAGGCGCGCCTCGGCGGGCACGAGGCCCTGATAGCCCTGCTCTGCTCGCCCCAAGTTCTGGTCCAAAAGGAGCGCACACGCGTGCGGCCGGTCGGCTAGGTCATCAATCGCCATGATGCGCGCAGCGTGGGGGGCCACCACGCGCTCCCACCGCGCGTCCAGGGCGTAGTGGTCCACGATGAGCCAGTCCGGTGGGTTGTGCGCCAAGGCCTGCGCCGTATGCTGCGCGTCCTCGGACCATGCGCAGCCCAGCCACCCCGCGTGCGCCGGGCCGTCGGCGTCCGGCTCCGTAATGGCCGGGGACAGGCGCGTAAGGGGGATGTCCTCAGCCCCCACCCAGTGACGGGACAGGAACGCGACCTCGTGCCCCCGCGCCGCCAGGGCCCGGGCCAGCGTCCGGCACCGCACCGCGTGGCCTGTGCCGATCTGGACGCTCGCGTCCACGCGAAACGCCAACCTCATGACGCGCGCAGGGCCTTGAACAGGGCCTCGGCCCGGGCCCAGTCCTCCTCCGTGTCAATGTCGCACACCCGGTGCGGGGGGAGGGGCAGGGCGATGGAGCCGGGCCCGTGGACAGGCTTTTGCGTGGCCCAGGCCGCCGCCCGGCCCCAGTAGAACGCCCCCGCGTCGTGGTAGAGCGGCTCCAGGTCCTGGGTGCGCGTGGTGGTGTGCTCCGGGTGACACGGGGCGACACGACCACCGTGTGTCAGGCGCAGGGCCCGCTGCACCGGGTGGGGGTAGGGCGCCACGGAAAAGGCGTAGTCCGCGTCCGGGTCGTCCTCCAGTGCCTTTTTGCCCGCCAGGAGGTCCCCCGGCGTGGTAAAGGCCGCCGTGGCGTAGAGGCAGCACAGCACCTCCGCCCCCGGCAGGGCACCCGCCGCGTGGCGCATGACGTCCAGGGTCGTGGCGTAGTCGTCCGCGATCTCCGCCGGGCGGTCCAGCGCCTCCGCCCCCGCTGCGCGGGCCGTTCGTGCAATCTCCGCGTCCTCGGTGGACACCACCACGCGGGCAAAGCACCCGGCGTCCAGCGCGGCCTGGATGGGCCAGGCGATCATGGGCCGCCCGGCAAAGTCCCGGATGTTCTTGCGCGGGATGCGCTTGGATCCCCCGCGGGCCGGAATGACGCAGATGTTCATGCTGCCTCCTCTCGTACAGCCTCTATCACGCGTGCCTGCTGCGCGTCCGTTAGGGTCGGGAACATGGGCAGGCTGATGGCCCCGGCGTAGTACGCCTCGGCCGCCGGGAAGTCCCCGGGCGCAAAGCCCATGGCGCGATAGTGCGGCTGCGTGTGGATGGGGATGTAGTGGACGTTCACGCCGATGTCCCGGGCGCGCAGGCCCTCGAGCACCGCGCGGCGGCGCGCCGTGTCGTCCAGGCGGATGACGTAGAGGTGCCAGGCGCTATCGGCCCCCGGGCGCTGCCACGGCGTGGCCAGGGGCAGGCCCGCGAGCGCAGCATCGTACCGCGCAGCAATCGTCCGCCGGCGCAGCATAATCACCCCAAGGCGCTCCAGCTGCGACGCGCCCAGCGCGGCCTGCATGTCCGTCATGCGGTGGTTAAAGCCCAGGGCGACCTGTTGGTAGCACCACGGCCCCTCCGGCGCGTGGGTCATGAGGCCCGGGTCCCGCGTGACGCCGTGGCTGCGCAGCAGGGCCATGCGCGCGGCCAGCGCGTCATCCCGTGTCAGGGCCGCGCCGCCCTCCCCCGTTGTGACGATCTTCACGGGGTGGAAGCTGAACACCGCGATGTCTGAATGCGCGCACGCGCCCACGGGCGCGCCGGCGTCCCGGGCCCCCACGGCGTGGGAGGCGTCCTCCAGCACGCGAAAGCCGTATTGCTGCGCCAGCGCGCCGATAGCGGCCATGTCGCACGGCTGGCCCGCGAAGTGCACGGGCACCACGACCTTGGGCGGGGCCTTGGCGGCCCGGAGCTTCGCCTCCAGCGCGTGCGGGCACATGTTGTAGGTCCGGGGGTCAATGTCCACGAAGTCCACGCGCGCGCCGCAGTACAGGCCGCAGTTCGCCGAGGCCACGAAGGAGTTGGGCGATGTCCACAGCGCATCCCCCGGCCCCAGGCCCAGGGCCAGGCAGGCCAAGTGCAGGGCGGAGGTGGCGCTGTTCGCGGCCACGGCGTGCTTGGCCCCGCACGCGGCGGCCAGCGCGACCTCAAAGCGCGGCACGGCGGGCCCCTGGGTCAGGAAGTCGCTGCGCAGCACGGCCTCCACCGCCGCGATGTCAGCCCGCGTTACCTCCTGCCGCCCGTAGGGGATAAAGCCCGTCACCGCGCCGTGGTCTTGGCCACAGCCGGCTTTGCGGGCGCAACCCCCGCCGCGCGGTTGTAGGCCACGATCTCCGGAACGGTCAGGAAGTGCGGGTTGGCCCCGGACTCATACGCAAAGCCCTGCGCCACCGGACGACCGCGCTCGCCCAGGGGGTTGGCGGCGTAGTCCAGGTCCGTGTCGTGGAACCGGATGGTGGGCTTGAGCACGAAGTGGTCGTCAAACTCCAGCGTCAGGTGCGAGTCGTCCGCGGGGCACATCGTCTCATGCAACTTCTCCCCCGGGCGGATGCCGATGACCTCGTGCGCCATGCCCGGCGCCATCGCCTGTGCCAGGTCCGTGATGCGCACCGACGGGATCTTGGGCACGAAGATCTCCCCGCCCTGCATCCGCGCGAAGTTCTTCAGGACAAAGTCCACGCCCTGCTGCAGCGTGATCCAAAACCGCGTCATGCGCGCGTCCGTGATGGGCAGCGATGCCGCGCCCTGCTCTATCAGCTTGCGGAAGAACGGCACCACAGACCCGCGCGAGCCCACGACATTCCCGTACCGCACGACCGAGAACAGCGGTCCGCACCCGCCGCCCATGTTGTTGGCCGCCACGAACAGCTTGTCCGAGGCCAGCTTCGTGGCGCCATACAGGTTGATCGGGTTTGCGGCCTTGTCCGTGGACAGGGCGATGATCTTTTGCACCCCGGCCTCCAGCGCCGCGCGGATGACGTTCTGCGCGCCGTGGATGTTGGTCTTGATGCACTCCATCGGGTTGTACTCCGCGGCCGGCACCTGCTTGAGCGCCGCGGCGTGGATGACGTAGTCCACGCCCTGCATCGCCCGGGCGATCCGGCACCGGTCGCGCACGTCCCCGATGAAGTAGCGCATGCACGGCGCGTTGAATTCCTGCGCCATCTCGTACTGCTTGAGCTCGTCGCGCGAGAAGATGATGAGGCGGCGGGGCTGGTAGCGCTCCAGGATCGTGCGGGTGTAGCACTTGCCGAACGAGCCGGTGCCGCCCGTGATCAAAATGGTCTTGTCCGTGAACATGGGTGGGCCCCTTCCCGCCTTGGTTGCGCGTCCTTCTATAGGCTATACCAGCCGCAGGGCCAAGCGGGAAATGGTAGGGGCAATGACCTGGGTATAGGTTCGGTCTATGTGTGCGAACAGGGAGGCGTAGGCCGACCACCCCGTGCGCGCCTGGGTCAGGGCGAAGGCCACGGCCTCCTCCGGGGCCTCAGGGCGGGCGACCTCGGCCACCTCGTCCCATGCGTCCACGCATCCTAGCCCCATCCCCGGCGTGCGCGCGATGCCATAGGC
This sequence comes from Alphaproteobacteria bacterium, assembly GCA_016757515.1. Taxonomy (GTDB): domain Bacteria; phylum Pseudomonadota; class Alphaproteobacteria; order Micavibrionales; family Micavibrionaceae; genus UBA10425. The sequence continues at coordinate 2,607 of JAERIN010000003.1, read as the reverse complement.
CCGGGCGTCTTCCACGAGGAGGACAGAGGGCTTCCTTGACCGCAGGAACGCTGCATGCCCATGGAGGCGGTAGCCAATATGCAGGTCTATGCCGTCATAGGCGGCCAGATTCTCCGCCGAGCCGTGGAGGTCCGCCACCTCGTACCCCAGGGCGCCCGCCGCCGCGCCCACGGCCAACGGGTGGGGCCCCGGCTTTGAGTGATACGCGCACAAGAGCCGCGCGCCCGGGAAGGCGCCCCTTATGCGCGCCAGGAGGTCCAGGGCCTGCGCCTGATAGCGTGGGTGGTGCCCTACCGTGAATGCAACGGAGCGCACCTCGGGCGGCGGAGCGAAAGAGCGGCCCAGGACGTCCGGGTCATAGAGCGCCATGTCCCCGCTGTAGACCGCCGGGACCCCGTGCCGCTCCAGTACCTCTACAATCAGGGCATCCCGGCACGGCAGGGGCCCCGTCCGGTCTGCGACGCCCTTCAGGAAGTCCAGGGTCTGCGGGCCGTGCACATGCTCGTCAAAGGCCGCCCGCCCTGGGAACGGCGCCTGGAACGAACAGCCCAGAGGGTGGATCGGCGGCGCCCCCGCCATGTCCCTCCACAGGCGGAACAACGTGGGGTAGGTGCCCTCGGCCACCGAGAACCCCGGCGCGATGACCGCTCGAACCTCCCCCTTCGCAAACCGGCCGTCCAGGGCCTCCTCCCGGAACAGCATGGCGTCCGGCGCAAACCCTGGCGCCTGAGCCCGTATGAGCTTCAGCGCCGACGCCGTGATCAGGGCATCCCCCACATTCCCCGACTTGTGCGCCGGCCAGGTGGTGAGGCACAAAACCTTACCCACGCACCGCCACCCAGTCCTTGAGGCGCGCCACCAGGGCCTCCACCAGCGATGCCTTGTCCCCCAAAACCGCGCCCTCCACGTGGGTGACGGAGTGGTGCCAGACGTCCGTGCCCGTGTCGTTAATCTTGCGCCAGTGCAGCTCGGACGAGTTGGACAGGAGCCACGTTGGCCGCCCGAGCGCGCCGGCCAGCTCCACCACCGTGGTGGCGGGCGCGACGATGAGGGGGAGCGCAGCCATAAGGGCGGCCACGCCGTCCAGGTCGTTGTACTGATCCAAGTCGGGGGGGTTCCACAGCTTGCCTGGCTAGCGCGCCTCCACCCACGCCAGTTCCTCCGCGCAGTCATCGTACTGCAGGTTCACAAAGGTCACGCCGGGGATGGCGAACAGGGGGGCCAGCTCCTCAACGGTTAAATAGTGCTCATTGCGCGAGTGCGTGGTCAAGGACGACCGCCACGAGAGGCCCACAAGGGGGCCCTTGGGAAGCTGTGCAGACCACGCACGGGCCCCGTCCGCATCGGGGGTGAGGTAGGCCGCGCCCGGAAAGGCATCATAGTCCGGAAGGGCCTTGTGCAGGAAGTCCGTGACGAGCGCGACCTGATCCGCCTCCCGGAGGGCCGCCATGCCCCGGTTGTCCAGAACGCCGATGAGGTCTGATCCGGGCAGGGTGTTGTAATCGGCCAGATCCAAGCGGTCAAAGCGCAGGCGCTTGATGGACACAAAGGGGATGCGCGGGAAAGAGCGCGCGAACAGGGCGTGCAGGCGCGGCTCGCACCCCAGGGTGAAGGACTTGTGCGGGAGAATGTCTGGCAAGAGATTGTAGATACTCGCAAAGCGTAGCTCATCCCCCGGGCCGAAGATGGGCAGGACCAGAAGACCCCCCGCCGCCTGCGCCTCTGGGTCCGTGCAGTCGTAGTATTTGTCGCGGAAGTGTGCTTGGAGCGGCGCCTTATGCGGAATCTCTACGAACATTTTCAAAGCTTCACCGATCATTCGCGCCCCAAAGTACATCTTGCGGGGGAGCATATCGCCCAACTCTATCTTGCACTCCTGCGCGTGGGTGAGGAGGGCAAGGCCCCGGGCGTAGTCCCCCTCTAAGACGCACAGGCGCAGGGCCTCGCGCACGGACAGGGCGTTCTCGCCCAGGGCCAGGGCCGCGCCGGACGCCCGGCGTGCGCCGGTCAGGTCGTCCATAAAGGACAGGGCCTGAGAGTACACCACGGCCAGTTTTTGCTTGGGCGCGTCCGGGGCCTCCAACATGTGTTCCACAACCTCCACCGCCCGCTCGGCCTGGTTCAGGGCGATGAGGGCCTGGGCCCGGCGGTCGGTGAGGGACCCGTCCAGGGCCACAGTGCGCTCCAGCAGGTCCGCGAGGGGCGCCGGGTCGGCGTAGTCGTCGTACTGCTCTAGGGTCATGGTGCAGAAGGTCACGGTGTCGGGCTTTGTCGCGATGGACAGGGCTGCTGCGCGCACAAAGGGCCAGATGTCGCGCGGGCCCGCGATGGTGCTGGCCGCGTTGCGGGCGGCCAGGAAGGGGGCCTCCACCCCTTGCGCGCGCAGGTCGGCGGCCATGGACACGCGGGCGATGGCCCGGGCATCGGCGTAGGCGAAGCGCAGGCGGGCGATCTTGGCCAGGGTGTTCAGGGTGGCGGCGTTGCCGTGCCCGGCCAGGAGGAGGGCGCGGAGCTGCTCGCTCGCCCCCGCGAAGTCCTTGGTGTCCAAAAGGGCCTGGGCGCGCGCGCGGATGAGGGCGGCCTCGTCCCCCCCCATGGGCGCGGGCG